>JANXAQ010000226.1 GCA_025062105.1 Thermoguttaceae bacterium | reverse complement strand
TGGCAGGCCAGAGCAAAAACCCCTTGGAAAACATCTCCGGAAGGTTTTCGGGTAGAAGAAAGATGCTTTTTCTAAGTTCTTATACATTAAGGAGTTACAGATAAGTATTATCCGTTCACTAAACTTTGAACTACTTTTCCTGGGAAACCGGGGATTTGGATTGTTCGTGTTTTGCTTTTTTTGGGTACTGACTTGGGCGTGGGTAATTTTTGGAAGGATCAAGCCGGCCTCCTTACGTAAGAGAAACAAATCTGCTTGGAGATCTTGGTTATCTGTTTGGAGTTATTCGTTTTTCAGGTTTATTCATATCGAAGGGACTCTACGGGTTGGAGCATGGCAGCTCGAAGGGCGGGCAACACACTAGCCAATACGGCAATCAAGACCGCCCCAAACATAATCCAAGCTACCGTGCTAGGCTCTACAATAGTAGGAATCTTGTAGAAGTAGTAAATCTGGGGATCAAATAGCGGTCGGCCGGTCAGTTTACCTAGCCAGTCGGCGATTTCGTTGATATACCGGACAAAGATTAGCCCCAGCACCAATCCGGCTGCCGATCCAACTAGCCCCAGCAGCAATCCATAGCTGAGGAAAATGCCCATCACCCCTTGGCTCGAGGCTCCCAACGACTTCAAGATGCCGATGTCCCGAGTTTTTTCCACGACGATCATGAAGAAGATGGCTAAGATACCAAAGCCAGAGACACAAATGATCAAAAAGAGCAAAACGTTCAGGATGGCTGTTTCCATTTGGACCGCTGCAAGTAGTGGCCCTTGCTTGTCCCGCCAGGTAAACACCGCATATAACTCCGGCCGGAATTTCGCCCGTAACAGATCCCGTACCATGTTGCCATCCACACCTGGTTTCAGCTTGATCTGAATGGAACTTACTAGCCTAGCCCCAGTGGCCGGGTCGATCATCCCTCGCAATTCCTGTAACTTCTCAATCGGTACAAAGACAAATTGCGAGTCGTATTCGCTCATCTTGCTTTCGTAAAGATCCACAATGGTGAAGGTGTCGCTAATGGCCTTCGGAGGTGTGCCGGCGGTAGGAAAGGTCAGTTTCACATCATCGCCCGGCAGAAGCACAAAGCGATCGTCTCCCTCCGCATCCCGAAAACTGACCAGTCCGATGCCTAACACAGCGCCGGTATGCTGTTGGCGAGTCGGATCAAAGCTCTGCTCGCTCATCCGGATAGCAAACGGATCGTCGGGTTCCCCTTCACGGGCCCAGGTGCCAGCAGACAAAGAGGGCACCACCGAATCTTTGTCAGGTTGGGGAGTCGCTTTTTCTTGCCTGTCGGATCGGAGCGAATTGGGTTGCAAGGGAGCCTCAGGCTCAGGGGCTGGCAACGGCGAGGCCAGACGCAGGGGGCTCGACGCCGCCCCGTCATTGCCACTGGTAGGTTTCAGACTACTGGCTTCTGGCGTAGCAGAAGTGCGGTCCGGCTCAGTCCCCGGCTGTTCGTGCAATAGCCGGATGGGATTCCTAGCAGCTTGTTCTCTGTGAGGGTTGGCCGAGCGGATCTCAGTCCGGGCAGAACTGTTCTTGCTCAACGGGGATTTAGAATGGGCTCCAGAAGAGCCCTCCGGGGCCGACGATTTAGAATGCTGGAGCATTTCTTCATAGCGGGCACGACGAATCCGATGGGGCCAGCCAGCACCGGCCATCTGCGGCCTCTGCCTAGCGTCCCGACCGCCTTGCGGGTCCCGAATGTCGTAGCCCTCATGCCGAAGCTCCCAACTCAATTGCCGACGGTTCTCCGGATGCTGCAAGTATTTACTGAAATCGCTCACCTGCCCCTGGGTGGCTGCATCAATGCCAATCAAATGGACCGGCCGGGTAATCCATTTGCCGCTGCCATAGGGCAGTTGAAAACTTAACATGGCCGGCACCACCACCGTAGGCGTCATTGCCTCAATCCACGGACCTGCTACGGCCTGAATCTGCTCCATGTGCCACTGGGCGTCCGGCATCCCCTCTAAACTGGTCGATTCCAAAACCACATCCGATAAAATCCCGTGGATACGGTTTTCCATTTCCACGGTAAACCCTGCCATCACACTATTGACCACGATCATGGTAGCGACACCCAGAGTCACACTGATGATCGAGGCCAAGGCGATATAGCGGGTACGGAGATACCGCCAACAAAGTAAAAATTTGTACATTTTCTAGGATTCCTTATCCCATTCTACTGCTTCCACCCTTATCCCAGTTGGCCCAAGCAATAGGATTGGCTGGAGGCATAGAACCGCTCGCCCACCGTCGTTTGACTGGATTAGTCTGTGGGAAAAAACACACCCATTGGCAAAATAGCTTGCCACAGCCTCTCCTCAGGCGGCGCTATTATACACAAGTTGGCGTTGAAGCGTTTGAACTGTACTTTAGGCAAATCCCAAAAGCTCGTTCAACGACACAGAATGGATAAAATAGGCGATCTAGATAAGATAGCCTTTGATACCAAGCACTTTACTCTTGGAAGTGATCTTTCCTAAATGCTGCAATTTCTCCAAAGGAACCATTAGCTTCTTTTGAAAGCTTCGTTATTCCCCTGTTTGGGACAATCATTTGCTGCCGTTGGGATGGGAAAGCCCTCCCAAAAATGTATATAACAGCGAGCCTCCGGCGGGGGCATCAAACAACCTATTACCAACGATGTTTTCTACCCCAGGCCGAGGGATAAGTAGGTTGCGGAAATTGCTGGCATGGCATTTTGGTAAAGACTCTAAAGTACTTTTACGGGCTGGTTTGGACCAGCACCTTTCCGTTCTACCTACAAAGGGTATGGTCGATCCCTTACCATAGAATGCAACACTTTCGTACTCCTTCTCCTTCCGTCGAGTGAAGTGATGCCGATTTTTCCCACAGTTTGGCTTTCGTCAGGGGTAGCTAAAGGGGGGTAAGGATACGGTCTGCGGCCTTTTGGCCCCCCTCAAGGACCAGTCGTTGCGCAGACCGAGCTTTCCCACAAAGGATAAATGTAAATAAGCTCATCCTATTGAAGTGTGGCTGACCCGAAAACTTTCATTCGGGTTCTGGGCGCAAAAGTGGGAAAAGGATTACTTCCCGGATAGACTGTACATTAGTTAACAACATCACCAATCGGTCAATCCCAATGCCCAGTCCCCCGGCCGGCGGCATCCCATGCCGAAGCGCCCGAATAAAATCCCGATCCATGCGGGCCATGGATTCTTCTTCCGGAAGGCCGGCCAATTGGGTCCGGAAAAGCTCTTCCTGCAAATCCGGATCATTTAGTTCCGTATAGGCATTGGCGATTTCCATTCCTTGGACAAACAGTTCAAACCGTTCAGCAATATGTGGGGCCTCGTGCTTTCGTTTGGTAAGGGGGCAGATTGCAGCCGGATAATCCATCACAAACACTGGTCCGGTGAGCCGATCTACGACGACCGTCTCGAAGAGTTCGTTTTTTACCACATCCGGGTGTTTGCCTGCCGGGTCTAGGCCTGCCCGCCGAGCTCCCTCGGCCACAGAGGCCGGATCCTCTGGATCCACCTGGGCGTACTCAGCCAAAAGCTCATCGTACTTCCGCCGGGCAAACGGCGGTGTAAAATCAATATACGTATTTCCCCAGGGAAGCCGAAGCTCTTGCCCCGTAGCCCGGATCGCCTCCACAATTAGTTTCTCGGTTAAGTCCATCATGGTTCGATAATCGCCGTAGGCCTGGTAGGCTTCCAGCATGGTAAACTCTGGGTTGTGCCGGGGGCTGATCCCTTCATTACGATAGACCCTCCCTAGCTCGTAAACCCGTTCCATGCCGCCGACTAAAAGGCGTTTCAAATGTAGTTCCAAGGCAATCCGCAGATAAAGGTCAATGTTTAGGGCATTATGATGGGTGATGAACGGTCGGGCGGCAGCACCACCGGCAATGGCATGAAGCGTCGGCCCTTCCACCTCCACAAACCCCTCTGAGGCCAACGTCCGACGAATTGAATCGATGATCTTCGTACGTCGCAAAAACCGCTCCAACACCCCTTCGTTGTAAGCCAAGTCCAGATAGCGCATTCGTTGCCGAAGCTCTGGATCTCGGAGGCCTTTGTGTTTGGCCGGGGGCGGCTCCAGCGATTTACACAGAAAATGCAGATCGTCGGCAAAGATGCTCAGTTCGCCGGTTTTGGTATGTTTCAGCTCACCATCCACTCCAATGATATCGCCTAGATCGAGGCATTTGGCCAAGGCCCAGTTCTTTTCGCCTACCTGGCGCTGACCAATCAGGACCTGGATTTGGCCAGTCCAGTCTCGAATATCCAGAAAAAGGAGTTTTCCAGAGGAGCGTTGAAGGATAATCCGGCCAGCCGCTCGAACCCGGGGACCTTGTTCTTCGGGGGGTTGGCCGATCTGGCAATCGCCCGGACGGACCAACCGGATTTCCTTTTCCAGTTGGCGTATTTGGCCGATCGGCTGATGCCCGTCAAACCGACTCCCCCAAGGATCCAGGCCCAACTGCCGAATTTTTTGCAATTTTTCTCGTCGGGCCGCCTCTAAGGCTTCCCCTCCAACCGGTCCTGTTTCCAAGGGTTGGGAAGTCATACGTACTAGATCCATCCAAGGGGATATGCGAGGAAGACCGTATTTGCTAAGGGGTCAAACCCCTGAATTGGATTTGCCCAAAATGGAATATTTCCGCCGAGGGAACAATGCTCCCTTTGCCTCCTGTGGGAAAGCCCGGTGAGCCGATACGCTGGCCGTCTGAGGGGACCCTAAAAGGCCAGGAGTGCATTTCATTTCCTCCTCAGCCTACCTCTTTCCCCCAGGAAAGAGGGGAGAGCTATAAGCTTTCTCTATTCAGCTGACGTGGTCCGAATGTTGATCAGAATCTGGGATTTTAGCTCCCAGTACAATTGGGTCAATGGCAGCCCGCAACGGGATTTACTATTGCTCAGAAGCAGAAGGAAGGGTAGAGTACAAGATGGCTTACCTCTTTAGGGGGACCAATGAAAAAAGATGTCTCGCAATTCAGCTCACCTTTTGCCATTTTTAGCCTCCTGCTGAAAGGAGGAAGTTCTAACTCCCTATTATTTGGACTTAAGGAGATGAGCGAAAGAAGGAGCCGTCGTAACTCCTTGAGAAAAAACAAGTTATGAAAAATGGCAAAAGTCGAGCTTAGAGCTTCTACAAACGATGAAGAGCTTCTCCCAAATGGGTTTTCTTACCATCCTCCAATGGTACAAGTAGCACGCTCAGCTCCCTGTGGATTTTCATTTTGTGAAAGCCCCCTTAAGATTGACTTTTGCCAATCTTGGTCTTCTGCCGAAATGGGAAAGTTCTAAGTCCCCAGCGTGATTATGGTGAGGAAATTGGGTGAACTAAAGAGGGGTGTCGTACCCCCGAGAACAAAACAAGTTAGGGAAAATGGCAAAAGTCGAGCTTAAGCAGGAGGCGATTGGTCATCTGGAGGAACTAACCCCTGGGGCTCCTGCCGGAATGCCGTTTTTTTCAAAGGGGACTTGATTCTCGCCTTTTGCCTTTTGGAGCTCGGAGCAGGGTCCATTGGCTAATCTAACAAAATGAGCTTGCCTCTCCCTTTATGAGCGGCAAAAAGCCCCCGCTTTCTGGGACTTTCATGTTGGTAGAGGCGCTAACTCTTTTCTTCTAACTCTTTATGGAGCCAAGCGTTAGCAAATTAGATGTGCGAATGAAGGTTTTGGACCACGTCTTCCTTAACACAAAAGAAAAAGTTATGAACAATGGCAAAAGGGGAGTGGCTCACACCAAGCCAGGGGGCATCGGCTTTGGTTACGGGCTTTCTTACATCGGGTTGGATCCGGGCGGAAGCGTAACAGGGTGATGGTAGCCTCCTTCTATGGGGGGGAGAGGGCGGCGTCGGCCACGCATCGGCCAAGGCCCCACCTCGGCCAACTCCGGCATCAGCTCGACTAATTGCTCCATAAGCATCTGGGCCAACCGACGGATGCTTTTTTGTCGGCTCCAGTGGAAAATGGCCGAGGCCGTCTTCATCAGCCGAACCATCCGCGCCCGCTTAAGCACCGGCTGAGAAAGTCCCTCATCCGGCTCAGCGAGCAGTTCCCCGATGGGGACCCGAAGTGCCTTCTGCCAGGCAACCAGTTGGCTCAACAGCAGATCCGGGGACTCTTCCATGGCCTTGACGGCTGAGACGGTGGTTTTTAGGCGACGGGCTACCGTACGACGAGAGATGCCTTCGCGTTTGCGGACCTCGGCCAGCCGATGGAGCGCTCCAAGAGCCCCGCCCGAAGAGCCACTCCGGGCGCCCGCTACGCCCTGTTTTTGGGCCAGATTCATGGCTTTCCCCCTTCGGCAAAAGGGAACCCAAAGCTCCCCGTTATGGAGGGTGGCAGGCGAACGGGTCTAGGTCATCCAACAGGAAAACACCTCAGATTTTCACCTTAGCCTCTGGATTACTCCAACCACCCCCCAATACCCCGCATATGGCAAAGGGCTTTGGGAAACCGGCTGCTCAGGAGCCAAGCCAGCCCCACGCCTTTGCTCCGTAGCGCACTGTCCAGGCCTGTGGGGAAAACCATCCAAGACCATCGACCGCCCAAGACGAGATGACCGATAAGACGACGAAAAAACTGCCTTTTCTTGGCCAGGATAATCTACGTCGTCTTGGGCAGCATCCGGCTTCTGCTGATTCCCCCAACAACGCCACAGTGCGGTTAACAAAGAACATGTCGTATAGAGAGCAATCCCCGCTGAGGAAAGATTTCTTCCCACTAGCTGCCGACCTCGACTTTTGCTAGTTTTTGTAACCTCCTTTGTTTTAAGGAGTTAGGCGTTAAAGACTGTTTGTTCAGCAAATTTCCTAACTCCGATATTTTCAAAGACTTAGAATATCCAAAGGAGGCTGGCTCTCTGGAAATTGGCAAAAGTCGAGCCCACCACCCGACAAGCACCTGTAGGCCAGAAAGACCCTGGCCTCGCCCTGGCTGCTACGAAGAATCTATCCCCGCTTGCTCTGCTTAGGACCATCTGTGTTTTGCAGCCGGGAAATAGCTCCCCTTTCAGAAAAGAACCCCCTTGCCCTTCCACCAGCATTATACCCAGCCCGGCAAGCGCCAACAAGCCAGGCAAAAGAAAAAGTAAGATTTCCGCCGGGTGAAGAAACCTGTCCCTGACCTCCCACGGAGAGGCCGTCTGAGCCCAAAGCCAAGCCAGCTGCGGAGGCCTTGGCACCGAACCCACAAGGCCGAAGGCACAGCACACCTTGTTAGAAAATCTTGGTGTCCAATTTCAAATGCAATGGGGGAGCTCCAGCAAAACGCGGAAAAACGGGCAAATGTGGCATTTCAACGGTTCCCCCATGCCTCTAGTAAAATATAGATCAGTAAGGCGATTGGCCGTTGCAACCTCTCTGCTCAAGCTGGATTTCCTACTTGCGCAGCAATGACAAGAAGGCCGATGGATGCGCTGCAATTGGAGTTGGACACCAAAAATTAGATTAGAATTGTGCAAGTCTCCGGCTGCCTTCTGTTCTCCCGCTCTGCCCTCGGTGGTTGTTCCCTCATCCTGCCCTCTTGGCGCCAAGGCAGAGGGGAGGAAAATTAGGCTTACCTCCCTCCATTCGGCTGAACGGTGACAGAAAGAATCCTCCTTTTTGTCCTCCGGTTTGGCAAGCTGGCACTCCGGACCAGAGAAATCTCCCCTCCTCTCTAAGCTCGACTTTTGCCATTTTGGGCCAGTCCCTGCACGAGGAATGCCCTAACTCCTTATAACTATTGGCGTTAGAAACGTCTGCCCAATAGGAGGTTTCATCCTAACTACTGGAAGCACAAGCGGTTAGAAAAAAATGGCAAAAGTCGAGCAGAGAGATTGTCTTAAAAGCAATTCCCACGATAAGAGCAGATCTTCTGAATGCCTTACCCCCTCTACTATCCCTATTTTAAAGGCTGTGGATAGGAGCCTCCCTCAGCCCAAAACCCCTTGGAAAACTCTGCAATTCCAACTTCCAGGACACCCTGTTAGTCTCTTACCATCGCAGCTGGAATTAACTCTGCTTGTTCAATTCTGCACGGCCGGCCTCGGTAAGTTCCCAAACGCCATGCGGAGAATCCTCCTTGAGGAGTCCTTCCCGAACAAGGGTATTTCGGCACCATTGGGCGGTATTTCGCCAGCGGAGGGTCCGGGGGTCAGAGGGGAGGGGTTGCTTATCATACTGGTTCAGAATAGATTTCATCTTCTGTTCCACCAAGTCAAGTACTTTGTTCATGGGAGCCTGGCCCCCAAGTTCGGAAAGGGCTTCTAAAATCGGCCGGCGGAAGGCGTCTTCAGGTGTCCGAAGTCCCCGAGGAAGTCGCTCCCTGGTTCTTCGTGTTCGGGCGCCTTGGGCCCTAACGAATCGTCCGGCTGCTAGCCGCTGCCATTCTTTCTGGAGGTCCCGAACCTTGCTATGGAACTCCTGCAATCGGATGGCCTCCTCGATGCACCGTTTGGCTTGCTCATAATCTCCCGTTCTGAATGCCTGACTACCCTGTTCATTCAAAGCATTCCCCACTTGTTCCAGCTCTTCTAACAAAATTTCAAAGGCTGTATTTACTTCATTTTGGTCCATAAAACTTCCTTTCCTAGGAACTGGAAGGGGTCCTAAAAGATGCGTCTGTTCCTCTTCACCTCGTTATTAGAACCCTACTTTCAACGATAGTCAAGATAAGTTCCCGTTTGGACATTTGATTTAGTGTTTGAGATAAACTCATTAAAGGGCATAGCTACATCCCGATAGAAGGAATCTTATTCAAAGAGGCGAGAATTTCCTGGTAGAAAAAACCTTAGGCCAACTCCCAACTTAATCCGGCTCCGGGGTGGGGGGACTTTTCCAAGTGGTTTCTTGGATACCGGCTTGCTGGTTGGCCGAGCGGGCCAGGACAAAAAGGAGCTTGCCAAGTTGATTGAGATACTCTTGGAGCAAGGGGGAGACGGCGCCGGGCGGCCATTGACGCAGCAGGCTGACCAGGCGGCGTTCCGCACGTCGGCACACAGCCCGGCAGACATGCAATTGGCAAGCGACCGGGCTACCCGCCGGAATAATGAAATTTTGTATCTTTGGCAGATTCGTCTCCCAATGTTCCACCTCTTGGTGGAGGGCCGCTACCTGTTCTAGTCGGATAGGCGCCGGGTGGGTACCGGAGATCCTGCCGGCCAATTCCGCACCAAGCTGAAGCAGTTCTTCCTGAATCCGAGCCAAAAGCCTCTCCATTGCCTCCGCCAGGCCCAAGCTGCGGACCAATCCCAAATGGGCGTTCAACTCATCCAGCGTGCCTAATACTTCTAACAAAAGGCAGTCTTTCCATGGTTCGGCCTCTTGCCCGATGGGGGATTGGCCCCTGTCCTCCCAACTCGATTTGGATGCTGGCATAGGTTCTCCCTTCCTGAACAGCAAAGCCTTTTCCACTGGACGCCGCATTTTTAGCAGGGGCCTCCGGAACAGAGCATGCCCTATTCGGGCCTCCAAAAAAACCGGAGCTTATCGGGGCGCCAGCAGGGGTTGATCAAACCCATTATCCATCCAGCCAGCAATAAAACAGAGAGGGCCCCAGAATAAACGGAAGAAGATTGTCTGAGGAACAATCCCCTACCGGGAGGATAAGAAACCCCGCCAAACCAAAACCGGGAACCGACAAAACCTATGCTCAGCCGGATGAGCCGAAAAGGCGTCGCCGCCAAACCAATAGGCCAAAACCAGCCAGCCCTAACGCACTTAACAGCAGACTGCTGGGTTCCGGCACCGCACCGACTTCCAGCTCGTCAATGGCAATCCAATTGCCTGAGCCCCCTACGGAGATAGTCCGAATCCGGACACCGGTTACATCATTGATCCGGGGGAAGGTATAAAGATGCCGCAGATAGCCGGTGCTGTCGGCCGCTGGGATCCCCAGGTAATTAAACTCGCCGATGGTGATCCAGTCGCTATCCGGGGTAGAAGCACTGGGATTGGGCACTCGAGTGTATTGCAGTACATAGTAGCCAATGTACCGATCGGTATATTGTGTGGTTTCGCCGCCGTTATCCCGGCCAAAGGCGATGGAGTTGATGTCATAGGGCCGATCAAAGGCAATGCCGGCAAAACTGTTATTGGAGGCGGCAATCCAACTATTGTTATTCCCATAGAGGCCGTCGTTCAGATGGGCGATTTGATGAATTGGATATCCAGAGATGCAATCTTTGGCAAAGGCGGTTCCGAAGCGGGCGATATTGTTTCCTTGCATGCTGCCGCCGGTTTCGGCTAGGTGAGCTACGTTCCATAGCCAGCGATCCATCAGATAAGTTTCTACCTGGGTTCGTTCAGCCGGGGTCAATGCCCGCTTGTAGATGAGCACCTCAGCCAGGTCGCCCCCAAGGGGATAGGAGGCGGCGTTGCCACGGGTACCTAGATATAAGTTTACATTTTGGGTGCTCTGTGCGCCCGTGGCCGTATCCGTACTCTGCACGCCATTGACCCGGATATATCCTATGTTGCCATCGACCCGAGCGCCAAAGGCATGAAAAGCGCCGTTGGTAAATTGCTGATGCGTCCCATAATCGACCGCTTGGGTTGTCCAGGGCGGATTGGGGATAAACCGAACTCCCTGTCCACCTGCAGTACTGTTTAAATGGACCTCATAGTGTTCATTCACGCCGCCGGAGATAATAAACTGAATACCACTAGATTGAGAACGGGCTACCAGAAACATTTCATAATCATGGTTTTGGATGCCTAGACCGGCGGTAGTGGGGAGTTGTAATCGGTCGTCAGAGCCATCGAACCGAACCACTGGACGGCCGGCCCAGAAATTATCTACCTTCGACGGCTGAATGCCAGAGGTGCTTTGCGTGGCGTGGTTGCCTTGGCCGGACTGGTCCTGCCAGGTCTGTACGTAGCCGCTGCCATCGACCACTAGGCCGGCGTCGCTTTTGAGCCAGACGCTTAGTCCGGTGGTGGGAATCGGGCTAGCATGAACTTGTGTTGCTACCACGGTAAACCCCGCCAGGGCAAAAGCCAACCCAACTGGACGAAACTTCCGGAGCACTCGCCGCATGGTAAACCCTCCCGCTTCTGAAAGAGACGACCAGAAAAGACCAAGGCAACTGCTATACAAAATATATTATCCATAGGAATTATTGTAATTCCACCGTTGGGCAAAGCAAGTTTTTTGTCAAAAAATCCCAAATTTTTTTCATATTCTCCAAAAATCCTTCTTTAGAGGGAATATCTCCACTCTGACAGAGGGGATCTGGAACACAAGTCCCCTCTTGCGGGTGGTATGGGTAGCGGGCCAATAGCAACGGCTTTGCTCACCAAGGGCTGGTCAAGGGCTTGACAAAAAAGCAAGAAAGGATATAGTGAAGGAGGAGTTGTACATTATGCATAATCGTTAGGAAAGGCCTCTTCTCATGTCGTTCTCCGTCACCCCGCTGCGCCGCTTGGCTTTCCGGTCAAAGGATTTCCCCCAAACTCCTCTCCGGCAGCGCATTGGTATCTACACCTCTTCCCAGACACACAATAGAAGGGGTGATCCGGTTGGCGAGCCCCTACCATCTTGTAGAAAAAACCGGTTATGTAGATACCAATGCCGGCAGGGGAGTTCTCCGGGCCAACCCGCATTCACCCTAGTAGAACTTCTGGTGGTCATTACGATCATTGGGATTTTGATTGCATTGCTCCTGCCAGCAGTCCAGGCCGCCCGCGAAGCCGCCCGCCGGGCCCAGTGCGCTAATAACCTCAAACAGCTCGGCATCGCCCTACACAATTACCACTACAGCCACAATCAGTTTCCGCCTAGTGCCATCCATGACAATTTCACCTGGAACCAGGCCCATCCCACTCATCATGCGAACGTTTTTGTAGCCCTTCTGCCCTACATCGAGCAGCAGCCGCTGTACGACGCCTGCGATTTTAAGGTGAACACTTCCCACATGAGCCGAATCGGCAGTACAGGACAATTTGTTCACGAAATCGTCGTCCCTGTCTTCATCTGTCCTAGCGACGAACGGCCCCGGTATTGGGACGGCAACCCGCTGTATCATAATACCGGCGCTTCCACCAAGGGCCAAAAACGAGCCACAGCCAATTACGGCGCCTGTATCGGCAATCAATACTTCTGGACCTGTTCGTTTCCGGGCAATATGTTCGGCACCGGACCGGCCGGTCATGCCGATACCCTGAATCCGGGGGAAGTCTCCGGCGTGTTTAGCCATATGATCTATGGGGCTTCCATTTCCGAAATCCGCGACGGCACAAGTAACACCATTGCCATGGGGGAAGTGAGGCCCAAGTGCGCCTGGCACCTATGGGACGGCTGGATGCACATCAACGCCAACAATTGGATCGCCACCACCGCGCCGATCAACTATCCCACGTGTCCTGGAGAACCAGGCTATGGGCAGTTGCCCTGTGCGGTGCTGGATACGAGTTCCTGGGCCGCCCAGCAGGGGTTTAAGTCGTTGCATCCAGGCGGGGCGCAGTTTGTCATGTGCGATGGTTCCGTGCGGTTCCTCAACCAGAGCATTGACTACCGGACCTACCAGCGCCTGGGCGACCGCCGCGACGGCGAACCGATTGGAGAGTTTTAAACACAAGACCTGTCCGGGGAGGCGTATTCAGGCGATGAAAAACGTTTTGGCGAAAAAGACGTTCCTTGGGCTTTGGCTGCTCCTGGTTGTATTGCCCGGTTGCGGCGGCTCGGATCGGCCAAAGACCTACCCGGCCACCGGCAAAGTCATCTATCGGGGCCAACCGGTCCCAGATGCTGAGGTAACCTTTGTACCTACCAAAGGTCCTATGGCCAGCGGCAAAACCGACGCCCAAGGTCAATTCCAATTAAGCACCTTCAGCCCTAACGACGGCGCTGTGGCCGGGGAATATACCGTGCTGGTGGTCAAGAAAGAAAAATACGTCGATCCGAGGGCGCCCAGTTCTCCCTATGAGATGTATCGAAACCTTTTGCCCGCCCGCTACAGCAGCTTACAAACCTCGCCATTAAAAGCCACTATTAAACCAGAAAGCCCCAACCAGCTTACCTTGGAATTGACCGATTGAGGCCCCCACCAATGATTTCTATTGAGGGGTGGAATTGCCAGGCTCTTCCAATGGTTTGATTTGATCGCTTTTTACCTTTGTACATCCAACTAGCCAACACATAAATGTTTATATTGCTAGGGTATGGATGATGCGCATCTCCTGACAGAAGAAAGTCTGCACTCCCCAGAGGAATGGGATGAAACCGATTCGTCTTTCCAAACACGCCCAGCAGATGATCGTTGCTCGGGGGGCCATCGAATCGGAAGTGATAGAAGCAATACAAACAGCTCCGTGGATGCCAGCGGCGCTGGGAAGGCTTGAGTGCCGCAAAGATTTCACGTATGGTAAACAGTGGAATGGACGGTTTTATCGTACCAAACAAGTTCGCCCCATTTTTGCAGAGGAAACATCGGAAATTATTGTAGTAACAGTGTATGTGTATTATTTCTAGCAAAGGTCCCAACAATGCGGATCATCTACGACGCAGAAGTCGATGCCCTCTATATCCGGTTTTTAGAAACCACGGTAACCACTCAGCATATCACCGAAGGGGTGGCAGTGGACTATGCGGCTGATGGACGGATCGCCGGGATCGAAATCCTAGAGGCTCGCAGGCGGCTGGGTGATCCGAATGTCTTCCGCCAAATCATCTTGGAAGAGATTCCCCAGGCCGTTGCCCAACCTGTAAAACCACCTTCGTGATCTTGGATCGTTTCACCCGAAAAAGCAATTTTAGTGAAGGAGATGGACGCTCCCCCGAGGGAAACGGGCCGCCATAGGAAACTTGTCGCTTTTATTGAGCTTTGAATAACAAATTAAACTGCTTCTCCCCAAAAAAGCCCAGAAAATACGACATGGACGCCCCCACCGGAGTTTAATTGGTAGTTCAAACCTCATTAGGAGTGTTCCCATGCAGAGCGTTGCTTTGATATGGGCTGTCGCATGGATACCAGCGGCGGTGGAACCGGCGGAACTGAAGATGGACATTTGGCCCGATCGGGCTAATACGGTTCAGTTTCCGGCGCAAGAAGCTCGGTTTGTTCGGCTAGTCATCCACGGCACGAGCGGCCAGGAGCCCTGCATCGATGAACTGGAACTCTATGGGCCGGACGGGCCGGAGAACCTGGCCCTGGCTACAGCCGGTGCGAAAGCAACCGCCTCCTCCTTGCTGCCTGGCTATCCGCAGCATCAGATTGAACACTTAAACGACGGTCGCTACGGCAACGCGTCCAGTTGGATCCCGGCTGGTCAAGCCGGCGAGTGGGCGCAGATCGAACTGCCCAGACCTGCCAAGCTGAACCGAGTGGTCATTTCCCGGGATCGAGAGGGCCAGTATGCCGACCGGATACCAACGCATTTTGAGGTGCAACTATCGCTCGATGGGAAAACCTGGCAGACGGCGGCCAAAGTGGCGGGCCGGGCGGTGGGTCCGGCGCGCCGGGCACAACCGGGCGGCTTTATCGGGGTGGTAGGTCCGGCTCCGCCGCCGCCTCGGATGGCACCAGGCAAAACCGGCCTAGAAGTCCAGCCGGCCGCCGACCTACAGGCCCCCAAAAAAGATGAGCTAGGTTTTGAAAACCTGGCGATCCGTCCTGGAGCGAAGGTAAACGCCTCCTCGCTTCTGCCCGGATACGCCATCCACCAGATCGCCCACCTCAACGACGGCAAATTGGGCAACTCCCATAGCTGGATCAGCCGAGGCGAACCCTCCTGGGCCGAAATCGACCTGGGCGAGCTGTTCTGGGTATATAAAGTGGCTTTTGGCAGCGACAGCAGCGGTCAATATCAGGATCGGGCACCTCGGCAGTTTGCCATCCTGGCAGCCAGGGAGTATCAGGCCGATTCGGCGGCGTCAACATGGCAGGTGGTTTACAAAGCGGACGGTTCCCCGGTGCATGTGCGGCGGGAGTTTAAGTTCCCGCCGGTGCAGGCTCGGTGGATTCGCCTGCAGATTCAGTCGGCCGCGGGCGGCGAGGCCCGGATCGACGAACTAGAAATCTACGGCCAAAAAGAGCCGATCCCACTGGAAAAGATCGGTCCGCTGCCTGGCCAACTGGTTGCCGAAACATTGCCAGAAGAAACGGAACTCGTGCGGTATGCCTTTTTGAGCGAGGAACATGCCTGGCTGAAGACCTTTGGCCGGGCGGATTTGGACCCCAGTTTGGTCCCTTATAACGGCCGGGTGAAGGAGTATCCGAGGCATGTGGGCGACGATCGGCTGCCGCTGCCGCCGCTTAGCACGGCGCCGAAACTGGACGGCCAATTGGACGAGCCATGCTGGCAGGAGGCAAGCCGAGGAGTGGCCCGGGTGGCCGACCTTGCCGACTTCGGTCAAAGCCCCCTGGTCGAAACCGCCGTGTGGGCCGGGTGGAAAGATGAATATTTGTATCTTGCTTTGCAGACCGATCGGCTCCTAAGCAGCCATGTGGCCGTCGTCTCTAGCGCCGACGGCCAAGGTTGCGGCGTGGTAGCCTTGGAAAAAGAGGGCCTTGTCTTTAAAACCTATCGGGCCGAAGGCCCCTACCAAGTCCAACTGGACCAAACCCGGCCAGTAGAAGGCGGGTATGACAAGGCCTTGCGGCGATGGGAAATCCGATTGCCGTTGGCGTGGTTTCCGGAGTGCCGGGAGCAGGGACTGCGGATTGGCCTGGGCATGGGCGGTCGGCATACGGCGGCTATTGGCCGACCGGTGCATTTTGTGTTTGCTGATTTGGCCCTGGCGGAACAGCCGCCCTGTCTGGATAGGGTCTTCCGAGTGCGGGTTCGGGTCCCGGCTGGCGGGAAACCGTGTCGGCTACAGAGCCAGGCCTCAGGCTGGCCGGCTGACCTGGTGCTCCAGCCAGGCCAAGTGCAGGTGGTC
>JANXAQ010000304.1 GCA_025062105.1 Thermoguttaceae bacterium | reverse complement strand
CTATCGTCGCTATTGCCCACGGGCCGATCCAAGCTGATCGGGTATCGGCTCATGCTCTGCACCCGGCGGGCTTCATCCAGACCGGTTTGGGAGGCCTGAGCGATCTCTTCCAAGGTAGGTTCCCGACCAAGCGCCTGACGCAATTTTCGGGACACGTTTCGGACCCGAGACATGGTTTCGACCATGTGGACGGGGATGCGGATGGTGCGACTTTGATCAGCTACTGCCCGAGTAATCGCCTGCCGAATCCACCAAGTAGCATAGGTGCAGAACTTGAAGCCTCGGCGATACTCGAACTTATCGACCGCCCGCATCAGCCCGGCATTGCCTTCCTGAATTAGATCCAGGAAGCTTAGGCCCCGATTGCGATACTTTTTGGCAATCGACACTACCAGCCGAAGATTCCCCTCCGAAAGGCCCCGCTTGGCGTCTTGATATTTTTGATAGATCTGCTTTAGATAAGCGACCCGGTTTCGCAGACTCGTGGGCGTTTCTTCCAGAGTGCGAAGGATATTGCGATATTCAATCACCCAAGGTTGGCGTTCTTCCGGGGGGCGATTTTGGGCCCGGTGCTGGTCAATGCGGGCTTTCAGCTCATCGACGCGTCGGCTGAAATCTTCCAGGACTTTGATCATGGGCTCAATCCGCTGGGTGCGAAGGCCCAGCTCTTCGATCAGGCGCACCGCCCGGCGCCGCCGTTGGCCTAACCGGCGCCAGGCTGCCCGGCGTTTGCCCATCGGCTTACTGCGGCTGGTGGCAATCTGATAGTCATGCCGGTTCCGTTTGATCAGCACCTCTAAGGTGCGAAGATTATGGGGCAGCCGACCTAAGATCTGGTTCTTCTCCAGCCGATCTGAAACGGAAACCTGAATGGTGCGATCAAACGGCAAACTCCCATCCAACACCCGGCGGAGGATTTTGACGGCAATTTGCAAGACATACCCACACTCTAAGGCCCGCCGACGGAATTTAGCGCGATTGATTTCAATCTGTTTAGCCAGGGCAATTTCCTGCTGACGTGTCAGCAGAGGTATTTCCCCCATTTGGGTCAAATACATCCGGACCGGATCATCGGACCAGGATTCTGTCTGTGAGGCTTCTAGGACATCCTCCTCCTCCTCATCCTTTTCTTGCGCAACAGCTTCCTCATCCTCTTCTTCGAAATCCAAATCCTCCTCCACCTGAGCGTCCAAGACGTCATCAAAATCTAGATGACCTTCTTTCTCCCCTAACTGGAGGGCATCGTCGCCTACGGATTCCACATCGTCATCCAAATCGTCCAGGATCATGTCGTACAAGGGATTCCTCCTCCTTTAGCGAAGCTCCGGCCAAACCATCTGAAATCCCCGACAACCTGCTCCGATTGCTCCCAGGAAGAATTCTTGGGCAATCAAGACAGCGGCTTTTGGGCCGGGTATGCCGGCTAAGGTCTATCCCGTTCAAGCTGCCGGATGTGGTTGCCGGCCCACTTGAACACAACAGCATGCCTCCTGCCAGACCTCCAAGAGGCAATCACCGAAATTCTACCACCAGTTACCCAGCAGAAGAGACTGCCCCAAAATTTGGTAAAAAAATCCACTGGGGCAATACGTACTGGGCTAACCGAGCAGAATGGCATCCACTGACCGTATGCCATAGCCTACCCTTCGCCCCTGGGATTAGCCCCTCCGCCCCCTACTGCGTCCTTCTGCCCAAGGATCCCTCATGGGAGCCAAGACCCATCTGCCAGTCCTACCGGCAATTCCACACCTCTCCCATGGGCCCCCGTTTCTTTACAGATAGGTTGGGTGCCTAATCATCACCCAGGGGCCTTCCATAGAAGGCTGTTTCCAGATCGAGGACCACTGGGATTTTATTTTATTGTAAGCAGCAACTGGGTAAGGTCTAGTAGGAAATTTCTTGCATTTCTTAATGCTATGAGTGTCTGTGTTAATATGGATAAAATAGGAAATATAGATAAAATTAAAACTACCCACTAAAATCTCTCTCCCCCTAAAACCTCAAACAGACCGGGCCGGGCTCCTTCTTCACTACCAGTCCATTTCCACAAAACAACCTCCTGTGAGCTTGGATTTTGCCATTTTTTATAACGGGAGTTGAGCGTTAAGGATTCTTTCTTCAGGAGTTTCCCCAAGTCCGATTCAAAGCGGTAGTACATCCAAAAGGGTATCCCTAGAAATTGGCAAAACTCGCGATCGGAAGCTGTCCCGAAAGTTTCCCAATAGATTTTGGGCTGAGTGATGGGGGTGATTTTTTGGTTCGTTTAGGTAGGATGAGGGGAAGATAGCTACAGCCTATTGCCCTCCAATTTCCTCTGTATACTCCAAGAAACAACAGACACAAGAAGCGACGTATTCCAGATCCAGAGGCTATGAGTCTTCAGAAGGAGCCTGGTCTGCAGATCCGGAAGTAAAATAGATAGGTTCTGTACAAAGCTGGATATGCAGTGTAGGCTTGGTTGGCCTATATTGACCCACAGAGAGGATTTCGGCCGTACTTAAACGGAGCGGTCTTTTCATCGACGGTCCTAGTAAAGTAGGTTGGAGACTCTGGGGGCTTCAGGGAGAAAATCTGTTTTCCGAGTGGAAATGTCGTTCAAAAGAGCTTCTTAGCCGCAAAACTTCTATGGCTACCTACCTCCCACCGGAGACGATAGACAGCATAAAAAAGTCATGGACCTCTGCATGATTCAGCGGAGGTATTTTTATGCCATTTCGTCGCTCAGCCTCTGGGACTCCATCTATAGGGTTGCTAGTACTCCGTAGATAGGAAGTATTTGGATAGGGGAACCGAGCAGCTACAGAATCAAAAGTTCATAGAGTTCACTATATGTTCAGGATTTTTGCGAAGATTCCTAGGCAATATAGCTAAAACAGTTTCTGAAGGCATGCCCTTCCGGATCTTTCAACGGAGCTTTCCTAAGTATGCCATTTTTCCAAAGGAGCAATTGGCTTCTTTCGAAAGATTCGTTTGCCTCCTATTTGGCAAGCGCACTAGCTGACGTTGTGAAGGTAAATACCTCCCAAAGATATCTATAACAGCAAGCAGTGGAGGGGAAGGTTTTTCGGTCCGGGAGGAGGCTACCATAGTCACTGCCGGCCGCTGGAAATCCAAACCTTGGTGATACTAGATTTTTACTAAACTGGATCCATGCGAAAAGAAGCATGGCTTCCTCATTTGGGTAAAGTAGGACAGAATTGAAAATTGAAAAGGAGCCAGCCAGGAGGACGATTTTAATGGAGAAAAAATATCTTCTAGCTTGTTCCTGTGGACTACAGCAGACGATCGAACCGGCCCAGGCAGGTCAAACGATTCGATGTGCCTGTGGTCAAGCTATAGAAGTGCCGTCGATGTTGGCCCTACGGCGGTTGCCATTAGCCCCATCGGCACCGGTTGGCCAGGTGGGCCGATGGGGAATTCGCCACCGCCTGATCAGCATTGGAGCGCTGGTTATGCTGGGGGCCGGGGCTTGGTTAGCAGTATTGCTTTTGTCTTGGCCTCAACAACCTCAAGTGCCTGAGCCGATCACCTGGTCCACACCGCCCCCCCCAGGAAAAAAAGAACCTATTCTGAAGACCACCGAGCAGTTAACTCTGCTGGAAAGCTATCTTGCCTGGCAGGGTTTACCTCGTCAATTAGAACTGGTTTCCGACGCTCCGATGACTCGGTATAAGCAGCAAGTGGCCTCGGCCACCAATTGGCTGATTGTCAGTGTGGTAGTAGGCATTTTGGGGCTGATCTGCTTTGCTAGCGCCTGGCTGCTGCCCGGGCAACGTCTCCCCCAGCTTCGCTCTACCTCTGCGAGCCCCCGATCATCCGATTCGGCAAACAGAGTCCCCTCTTGAGAGGCCGATTCCCGCCCCAGCCGGTCCGGCATCGCTGTTATCCATAGCAGGAACCTCTGTAAAATCCTGAACATATAGTGAACTGCATGAACCTTTGATTCTTAGGCTCTTCCGTTTTCCTAGTCGAACATCTCCTATCGATTGGCTGCTAGCAATGCTAGCAACTCTATTTGTTGGGGTAAAAGGAGGACAAGCCAAGATACTATAATATAAAAATATCCTCCTTGAATTATGCAGAGGTTCCTAAAATATCTTTGGAAGGTATTTACTATCACAACGCCAGCAACTGAGCGTCCCAAATAGGGAGAAAACGAACTTTTCGAAGGAAGCTCATTGCTACTTTGGAGAAATGGCATACTTAGGAAAGATCCGTTGGAAAATCGGAAGGGGCATAGTCTCAGAAACTGTCTTGGCTATTGTGCCTAGGAACCTTTGCAAAAATACTGAACGAATGATGAACTACATGAACTTCTGATTCTATAACCATTCGGTTTTCGTATCCGAACACCTACGATCTATTGGGGGCTAGCAATCCTGGCAAACCTAGATATTGGGTAAGAGGAAGGATTGGGCAATATGGTATAAAGATCCTGCTGTAAATTATGCGGAGGTTTCCCTATTTTATGCCTTCTGTGTTGTTCAACGAGCTTTCGGGATTGGGATAAAGTGATATCCGAGCACTTCAACGGCAATTTGTGTATAACAGCCTGCTGCTTCGGCGGCGCCGGACTGCAAACGAAGCACCTCTTGAGGAGTCTTCTTCTGTGATTTTCACGGTACCAATATCTTAGATGCTGTCCTGATATTTGGGCGGTTTTCCATAGGTTTTGGCCGACTGGCTCCTACACGCCCCACTCCTTAAAAACAAAGATTTTCGGGATTCTGGGGCATTGCGGAAGGAAACCTCCTTTCATCATATAAAATGTTTTTTAGGACAGCCTCTCGGCTCGACTTTTGCCATTTTGGGCCTCTCCCGGAAGAGGAATGGTCTAACTCCTTGAAACTATTAGACTTAGTAAATTGAGTGAACAAAAGACGGTTACATCGTAACTCCTGGAAGCAAAAGGAGTTAGCGAAATTGACAAAAGTCAAACTGAGAGGCTCTTAGTCAAAAATTCCTGCGCCAAAGCCCTCTTGCTGGGAAGAGGTAGGTTGGCTGTGGGGCTGCTGAGAGGGCATTTTATGGGGGCCATGAGGTTTTTCCGGTGGGGAAGCTTCGGCCGATGGCTGGGTGTGAGCAGGAGGAGTTTCGGCCAGCGATGGTCGGCTAGGCGGGATATAGTCTTCGTATTCGGCTTCGTCGAAATCGGTGTAGCTAGGCACATAGCCGGGAAGTTTCGATCTGGCTTTTTCTTCTTCAAAGGCGGCTAAGACCTTCTTTTGGATCATCTCTCGGCAAGCGGCATTGATCGGATGGGCGATATCGGCGTACAGTTTCAGGCGGCCTTCGGCGTCTTTGGGCGCAGGCGGCGGATCGAGTCGACGACCGCATTGATTGCAGTACTGCGCCCGCAAATGGTTTTTGGTTCGGCATTTGGGGCAGTGGGCGGTAAGCTTGCGGCTTGGCATGGCCACAAACGGACCATTGGCACCTTCAATGATCTTTAGGTCCCGGACGACAAAACAATTGTCGAAAGTGATCGAGCAGAAGGCTTTCAAGCGGTCGCCCGGGTCTTCCATGAGTTTGATGCGGACTTCGGTGATCTCCATGGCCGTTCTCCTTGCATTTTAGGTGGAGTCATCGGCAGCTATGAACGGCCACTACGGTCCCAAGACCGGTGGCATGTAGTCGTTGGGCGAGCCGCCGGGCATGGCGGGCATGTCGGCAAAGAGCAAAGTATCCTGTTCCGCTTCCAGTAAGCTGATGGCCGAGCACATCTTCTTGGGCGAAACATTCTCGGAGCCGACTGATCCATGGACATAATTTTTCAGCCGTCGGCTGCAGCCGGTTCCATAATAGTTCCCCTAATGCCGCCTTATTGCCGTTTTCCCAGGCACGTTGGATCGGTTCTACACAGCGGGGGGACTCCGGAATCTGGCAATGTCGATATACTTCAGCGGTAGATAAACCAGCCGACGGATGGACCACGACAAAATGCCAGTTTCCCGGCAAACGAATGGGTTGGACGAGTTCGCCACGGCCTCGGCAAATAGCCGGTCCTCCTGCCAGGAAAAACGGCACATCGCTTCCTAACTGGGCAGCCAGGGGCAGCAGAGCTTCTGTGGGCCAATAGAGTTTCCAGAGTAGATTGGCGCCGACCAAGGCAGCTGCTGCGTCGGAGGATCCTCCGCCGAGCCCAGCTTTAGGTGGAATTCGTTTTACCAATTCGATTTGGGCCCCGGCCTCGATTCCCGCTGCCTTCCTTAACAACGCTACCGCCTGCACGACTAAGTTATCCGCTCCTTCCGGGACGCAGGAGCTTCCATCCGAACCATCATTTTGGGCAGAAGCAAGAACCTTACAGCGGAATCGAATGCCGCCGTTCGGATCCAGATGAAACAAAACCGTATCATACCAACTGATCGGCACCATGAGGGTTTCGATCTCATGATACCCATCAGGCCGTTTGCCCAGGAGTTCTAAAAAAAGATTCAGTTTTGCCGGCGCCTGGACAACCACCCCCTCAGTCTTTTGATAGACGTACATTCAGTCTTTGTCCCCTCCCCAACCCTCCCGTTTCGCGTACCAGACAAAAACCCTAGACGCGGGTATAAGCCGGAAAAGCTCTACAAAGGCCTGTTTCAGCAACCGATTGTAATCCCCGGAACATTTGGCGTCAATCCAAGCCTGCTGGAACCTCGGCCACCCGGAGGACCAAATCCCAAAGAGATTTTTTCTCCCCAGCTATAACCATCACCTGCCAAAGACCGTCGCCCAAAAGAGAATAAAAGAAACAGTGATAATCTACACAAAATAGATAATTTTCGGCATTCAAAGCTGCTAGCATTGCTAGCAAATTGCTTTCCTTAAAATATCAGAAGGCCTTTCTCACTTCAATAGAATTGGGCCTTAGCCCGGCGCTGATACCCAAATAGCAAACGGATGCGGAGAGTCATTCCGGCCAATAGCCCTATGCTTTATGTAGTTCCAATACTTAGAACCTCTAAAAGTGAAAATCTAACCGGTTCTACGGTGCTACTGACCTCCTGGGAGGATGATAGGAAAAGTGATTTTGTTCGATACTGGTAAATCGATTTTTGCCATTTTGACCTCCGGCCGAAAGAGGAAGTTTCTAACTCCTTGAAATTATTGGACTTAGGAAATTCCGTGAACAAAAGAAGGGGGCGCCGTAACTTCTGGAGACAAACCAAGTTTTGGAAAATGGCGAAAGTTGAGATAAAAGGTACCTCTGGGAACCCTTGCAACAAGCTGTGTCGTAAACTTTGTATTGGGTGCTTGCAATGCCAATATTTGTACATGTTTTGTCAGAGAGACAGCCAAAATGGTATAAAAATATCCCCTTTGAATTATGCAGACGTTCTTTTTCCGAAATCCTGAACGTGTAGTGAACTTGATGAACTTTTGACTCGGTAGGGACGGGCCCGCCCCTTCAAAGTGCTACTCTCTGTAGGTGGCAACCAGTGCCAGCAACCCTATCCATTAGAATTAGCAGGGGAAGGCAGCCAAATGATGTAAAAATATCTTCTGTAAATTATGCCGAGGTTGCCAACCTCATAGGGAATCTCGGAAAAACATGAACATGTAGTGAACATAATGAACCTTTAATTCCGTCGTCGTTCCATGTTCCGAGCCGAACACCTTCTATCTGTTGCCTGTTAGCAATGCTAGTTGCCTTATATAGAGGCAGAGAAAGGCCAAAGGGAAAAACATCCCCCTTCACTGATGGAGAGGTTGGATAATTTCAGGAGTTTGTAGGAAGTATGTAACTATCCCAGCAAAGAGAGTAGCCGGGAATGGGAAAAATGCTGGAAAATGAAGAGGGACCTGTGCCGAATGCGGAACATATAGTGAACTATATGAATTTTTGATTCGGTGGTTTTGCCTGCACCCATCAGACACCTACTCTATGAGGGTGCTAGCAGTACTTGCAACCCAGTATATTGGGTTAGGCCTGCAGGGAACCAAGAGGGTATCAAAATATCTGCCTCGAATTATGCACAGGTTGCAAGGAAAACTGCAAACTTTCTATTTCCCAGATTACCCAGCTTTCTTTTTCCAAATGGATAGCGAGTTCTGGTGCTGTTACACCTCCCGGCTGAAGTGCCGGGGACTTACAGGGACTGCTCCTCTGGGGTTTGCAGAGAGTGCTCTTTTTCTAAGAGGGCGTTTCGGAAACTTGGCTCGATCACTTGGCCATCTTCCCGCAGCCAATCCAACAAGGCCCGGATGCTACAGGTAGCCAAGGAAATACACGTGTCTGCACAACCGTAGTATAGATACAGTGTATCTCCATCCGCTCCGACGGTATAGCCACAGGGGAAGACCACATTATTGACGTCGCCTTCCCGTTCATAAGGTGCTTCAGGGCCGAAAATCCAGGTCTGGCTACGGCGTAGACAC
Source organism: Thermoguttaceae bacterium (assembly GCA_025062105.1). Lineage (GTDB taxonomy): Bacteria > Planctomycetota > Planctomycetia > Pirellulales > Thermoguttaceae > JANXAQ01. The sequence goes on along the minus strand of JANXAQ010000304.1, from coordinate 3,251 downwards.
CGTTCTGGAGTCTGTAGGTCAAATAGTGCCAAACCCAATCGGTAGATGCATCCGGAGGCGGTCTGCCGAACACCGTGGTAGATCATCAGCCAACCTTCTGGTGTTTCGATCGGTGGGGGAGATAGTCCTATTTTGTTAGCATCCCACCAGGCGCCACGGCGGGCCTCCAGAATCAGCTTATGACTACCCCAATGCCGAAGATCAGGCGAATAGGAAATCCAGATATGGGAGCCCAAGGCGGTGGTAGGCCGATGGATCAATGCCCAATGTCCCCCAATCCGCCTGGGCAAAAGGGCTGCATCTTTATCCTCCGGGGGCATTACCACCCCAAGCCGCTCAAAGCGTCGAAAGTCTTCGGTGAGGGCCAACGAGACCCCCGGTCCCCCCCGAGAGTATGAGGTATAGGCAATCACATATCGCCCCAATTCCGGCACATAAGTAATCCGAGGGTCTTCGATGCCCCAAAGTTCTTCCGGATGGTGCTGAGGGTCGGGAACCAGAGTAGGCTCGGGATCGATTTCCCAGCCGTCGATGCCGTTTTTTGACCGTGCCACACAAAAATGGGAATGCCCCCGCCGATCTTCCACCCGGCATAAAAGCAGGGTGGTTCCATCCGGCAAGAGAGTGGCCCCGGGATTAAAGACAGTGTTGATCGGATAAGGCCAGTCGGAAGCTGTCAAAATGGGATTTCGGCGATGCCGATGTAGTAAGGTAGCATGCATAGGAGTTTCGTAGTGGTTGATAGGAAACATAGAGGCCTCCTTCTGTACCTCCTTTTACAGAGGAGATGCATTATCCACCAACCGAATCTCTAATAGCGACTGTAAGAAGGCCAGGGTGGACTCCGCCCCCTGGTTTTGATTGACCCGATCGGCATGCAAGCCGTCATAGCATCCGCCGGTCGTCGGATTATAAAGAGCAAGTTTCAAATCGTTTCTACCAAGAAACCATTCGAAGGCCATGTCGGCCTCTCGACGCCAGTGGCTGTTGCCGGTAACTCGTTCTGCAGCCAAACAAGCCGAAACAGTGGTTTGGGCTTCGATGGGCTGCTGATCGAAGCGGGCACGTTGGCCCCCACGGATATAAAACCCGTTGGACCCGATCGGCACAAAATGGTTCTCCTCGGCCCGTTGCACCTTCATCAGCCATTGCAATGCTTCCAGGCCCGTCTGCCAGTAGTCTTCCTTGCCCATGCCCCGACCAGCTACAATTAAGGCATGGGGCAGCAAAGCGTTGCAGTAGGTCAGGCGATCTTCAAACCAAGGCCAGTCCGGCTGAGAGGTATGCCGATACAACTCCAGTAACCGACTCGCCAACATCTCCCGAAATGTCTGGGCAGCCCGATCGCCGCTAAATCGTTTCAAATAGCCATCTACCCCTAATAAAGTATATGCCCATGCCCGTGGACTAGTGAATCGTTCAGTGGCCGGTAGCGCCTGGTCAAACAGCCGACTAGCTAAATCCCGAAGCTCCGCTTGCTCCGAAAGCCCCACCAAAAATCCACAGGCAGCTAAAGCTCGGGCATGACAATCCTCCGAACCCACCTCGTCTAACCACTGACGCTGGTAGGATAAAAAGTTCCGAAATCGGCCTGTCTGTGGGGAAAAAGCATGCCACAAAAAGGCTAAATACCGAGCGGCCAACCGACCAGCTAACTCCTGTGTCTCTCCGCCTACCTGCTCCAAAAGTACCGCAACCATCAAAGCTCGGGCATTGTCATCGGTCGTATACCCCTCACTATAGTTAGGGACGCTAAAAACAGCATGTTGCAAGATCCCTGTGTCATCGGTCAAAAGTTGCAGATGCTTCAAATTCAACGGAGGCAACTCTGGAGGACGTTGGTCTAACCCCTTGACCAAAAAGACCGGCCGGGGACGTTCCATCCGCTGTTGCCGCACCCGTTCAAACGTCTCCATATACCGACCAGCGACCGTCGGCCAAATCATCTCCCGACCATACAAATAGGCCCGTTTGCGCATCGCATGGCGTTCCACTTCGTTATTCAACAATTCAATGACCCGTTGGGCAATCGCCTGCGAGTCGCCAAACGGTACCAGCACCCCTCGGCCGTCGGCTAACAGCTCCTCGGCATACCAATAGGGCGTAGAAATAATCGCCTTGCCCGCTCCGAGACTATAAGCTAACGTGCCAGAGGTAATCTGCTCCCGATTCAAATACGGCGTTAAATAAATGTCAGCCGCCCCAATAAATTCGACTAATTCCTCCAAGCTCACAAACCGGTCGTGAAAGATTACACCCCGTTCTACACCACAAGCCCGGGCTAACCGCTGTAACGAAAGCCTATAGGTCTCCCCCTCCGAGCGGCGTACATGCGGATGCGTTGCCCCCAACACAATATAGACCACATTGGGGTAGTGGGCCCGAATCGTTTTCATCGCTTCGATCACCGTTTCGATCCCCTTGTTCTTCGACAAAAGCCCAAAGGTCAGCAGCACCAATTGCCCCTCTACCCCAAACCGATCTTTATAAAAATTAGGATCCACAAACGGAACATCCGGAATCCCATGTGGTATAAACTCGATCTTTTCCGACGGAACTTGATAAATCTCTTGCAGGAATTCGGCCCCTCTTCGGCTCATGACCACCACGCAGTCCGACCGGTGCGCAATTTCCTGCAAGACGGCCCGCTGTTCCGGTGAAGGTTGACGCAAAATCGTATGCAACGTAGTTACCACCGGCATCCGAAGTTCCCGAAGCAATGACAAGATATAGCTGCCGGCCGCTCCCCCAAATATTCCATATTCATGCTGCAGGCATACCACATCCACATCGGTAATATTCAGAAAGTCCGCCGCTCGCCGATAAGAACTTATATCATTCTGCCAAAGTTCAAAACGCACTCTCGGGGGGTAATCATATCCCTCATCACGGTCGTTGACCGGAATAGCAAAACAATCCACCGTCTCAAACTTGGCAGCCAACGTCTCACAAAGATCCGTGGTAAATGTGGCTATTCCACATTGCCGAGGCAAATAATTGCCTATGACCGCCACCCGCCGAATCTGAGGATAACTGCTGGCACGAGTTGTTGCTGCTGTTGGAGTCCACTGCCAGTGCATAGGCGAGTTCCTTGGTGGGTAAATAAGCCATCCATATTGTCAGCTCAGGAATTTCTTCTGGGGAGCTCGCTGTGATACCCATTTTGGGAGGTATTTCCCATTCTAACGGCAGCAAATTATTGCCACAAACAGGGGAATAACAAAATCCTTCAGAAGAAGCTAATTGTTCCG
>JANXAQ010000221.1 GCA_025062105.1 Thermoguttaceae bacterium | reverse complement strand
CGTCTGAAAAATACGGAGCCTAGGATGTAATTTAGGAACTTTTGATCTTCTGGCCGTTCCGGTTTCCTAACCGAACCTCGAGTATCTGGGGGCAGCAAGCAATGTTAGCAGCCATATATATGGGTTGGGGGGAGGGAAAGGCAAATGATATAAAAATGTCATTCCTAAATCATCCAGCAGTTCTTCTAGGAAATGCCAAGCACTTAAAGCCTTCCCATTTCTGCGGGAGGTTTAAAAATGGCAAAAGTGGAGAAAATAAAAGCAAAAAATCGGCATAGGCGAGCTGTTAGCATTCCCGCAGGATCGTGGGGAGAATGAGCAGGCTCAGGGGGCGTTAATGGATCCGCTTTTGGACTTCCTGGAGGAGTTTTTCTTGTTGGGAGGGTTGGAGCACTTGATAAGCTTTTTCAAAAGCCCTTTTTTGGACTTCCTGGATCTCGTCGAACATTTTTTGGCGTATTTCAGCCAGGAGTTGTTTTTGTTCCGGCGTCAACCCCAGGCTCTCCTGAGTTTGCGCATGATAGAGGACCCATAAACCGTGAGTTCGGAGTATGATCTGGTGGAGTGTTTTGAGTTGGTCAGGCAAGAGGATTTTTTCGACCTGTTGGCGGATCTGCTGGAGTCGCTGGCTATAGCGTTGGCGGTATTCGGCGGCTTTGGCCGATTGCTGCTCAGGAGTCATCTTTTGCCAATCTTTCCAGATTTCCTGATCTGCTCGGAGTTGTTCGGTGTAGGACTTGCTTAATTCGGCAAGTTGGGCCAATTGGTCTGGGGTAAGATTCAGCTCCTTCTGGACGTTTTCCATTCCGAGCATGTAGTAGCCCGGCAGAGGCAAAAGCTCCGGCTGGGCCAGCCGGAAGCCATGCCGGGGTTGAATCGGTTCATCAGGTCGGCCCTGAGCCTCTTGGAGGCGGCCCTCCCACTTGATCGAGGGTTTCGGAGTGCCCGGGGAAGCTTCGGCTCCAAACAGACTGGCCAAGCCCCACAGCAGGAGTCCTCCTGCTGCGGCCAGAAAAACAAACAACCTCCAAAGCATCGCTATACTCCTTTGCCCTTAGAATCGCATCCATTTTTGGATTTCTTCTTTGAGCTTTTCTTTTTGCTCCGGCGTCAGAACATTAAGCTGTTTTTCTATCAATTCCCGCATCAGTTGCATCTGTTTTTCCTGATACTCTTGGCGGAGCTTGTTCAGTTGGGTTTTTTGGTCTTCGGTCAGCCCGATTTTCTCAGCGATTTGCGGCCCCCAAAGATAACCGCTTGCATATTGCCGGAAGTGAATATCCTTAAGAGCAGCAATTTGTGCAGGCATTAGAATTTTCTCTACCTCTTTGCGGATCTCCTCTCGCTGCTGCTGCATTCGTTCAGAAAGTTCTTTCCATTTGGCGCTTCGCTCTTCGGCCATCATCTTTGCCCAGTCAATTCCTTTATACAATTCCTGTTGTTGTTCCCAATAGCGTTTGCTGAGTTCTTTGAGTTTTTCGACCTGGTCGGGCAGCAGTTCGAGTTCTTTTTGGATTTCCGGTCGGCTTAGACTCCAGTAAGGCGCCGGAAGATAATACATGCCTTCGGGAGGTTTCGGCGCCCCTATAATTGGCCCGGTTTTCGGAGTCTGGCCGGATTCTTCAGCCGCCCAAACTCGAATACCTCCAACTAGTACCAGCCCCACAGCCAAGCAAACCACACCTACCGGTTTTCCCCATCCGATGCGTAGCATAAGTGTTCTCCTTTTGTATAGCAAAGGAAAAAGGCAAAAAACAACCATTGACCGGCCAGGGCCCTTGGCTTTTTCTAATCTTTTAAACCCCGAAATGAGCAAGAAGTTTTGAACGGGGCAAGCAGGGGGGTAAGGAGTAGAGGGTGGGCAGTAGGGGGTGTGGGGAGGGGAGGCATAGAACCTCTCCCGCTAATTCCCCGGAAGGGGGGCTACCGGCCGTACCAGGCGATGAGTCGGGGCATCTGGCCCAACCGACCTAAAAGTCGAAGTCGCTGCCGGTGGGCGCTGCCGGCCAATGCGGCCAGGCGCTCCCCTCGGTCCAAAGTAACCACCGCTTCGATCACGTCCTGGCCGGTAGGCGCCCGATCCGGGGTGGCAAATCGCACCAGCCACATGCCTACCGGATATCCTACCACCAAAGCCCGGATTGCCTCCACCAAGGGCCAACCAGGTCGGGTCAGCAGGCTGTAGGCCCGGCAGCAAGCAGCCGCCTCGAAATACGCCTCCAAAGGCCGAAGTACTTCCGGACTAAGCGGCCCGAGCGGCCGGTCCAAGGCCTCCATTGCCGCTCCGGGCCATTGATCGGCCAAAGGGGGCAGTTGGCCGTGGCCTCGGCCCAAAAGCCAGGCTGTCCGGATCCACCACCACCGATGCTGCCAACACCGACGAAGCCGAATCCGTGGATGCAGCCGCACATAGTCGGCCACAATGCGACGAAAGAGCATCTGGGCCGCTCGGTCCGGCGCCCGACGCTGCTGGAAGTACTGACCTGCTTCTTGCAGGGCCTGTTGGGCCAAAAGATCCACCAGTTCGGCCAGTTCGGAGCGAGTAAGCCGACCAGGCCGACATTGGGCCAAAAGATCGGTAAAAATTGCCACATGCACTGCCCGTCGCACCAACGGATAGGTTTGGTCCCGGAACAGGCGTTCAATCCAGTCGGTAATGCGTAAAGTTTCCGGCCAACGAAGGCGATGGCCCGGGACAATTTCCGGCGGTTGGCGGATCGGTTCCCCCGGGGGCTTGGCCCGGAGGGCCTGTTGCACGTCAGGACGCTGGAGATCAACCGGTCTGCCCAGACCGGCCGCTGCACTCGGACAACTCCGCCGCACCACTAGCAGCGACCCGTCCGGAGCCGGAACCGGTTGAAATGGAAAGGCCTGACAAAGTTTTGGTTTGGCCTCCAGACCGAAATCCCGATGGATCCGGCATAGCCCATCAGTCAACAAAAACACACAGGTTCCGTCTTTCCGATGCGCCAGGCGATATCGTTGCCCCAAAAGCCCTGCCCGGCGAATGAGGCGAACCCCCTGGTACTCAGGCTGCTGATCCCAGTGCTGGCTTTGGAGTTTGGCCAAATCCTCCTCGTCTAGCAGAATCTCGGTCCCGTAGCAGCACCAAGCGCATTGATGGCAGTCCCAATGCTCCTCCAGGGTCGGCAATCGCACTGGTACTGGCGCCTGTTCTAACGAAGCGGAAACAAAAGGTTGTTTGTTTCCCATGACAGTTTTATTCGTCTGAGTCAACTTGCTTTAACATGCCCAATTGGCGCATTTTTCGGTAGAGGTTCGAGCGGTGGAGGCCCAGTTGTTCAGCGGCCAATTTCATATTACCCCCTACTCGTTCAATACATCGACGGATATACTCGGCCTGGAATCGGTCGGTGGCCTCGGCCAAGGGCAGATTGGATTCCACAGCCAAAGCGTCTCGGGGACTGGCCGAAAGCATGAAACTGAGATCGGCCGCCTCGATCACATCGCTGGGGCCTAGGTAAGCAAGCCGTTCCATCAGATTGCGCAGTTCCCGGACATTTCCAGGCCAACTGTGGTTTTCTAGTCGCCGACGGGCTTCGGCAGAAAATCGGGGGACCGGTCGACGTGCCCGGCGACAAAACTCCCGCAAAAAATGCTCCGCCAAAAGTATTATATCGCCCGGTCGATCCCGCAGGGGCGGTAATTGCAAGCAGACCACGTTGAGCCGATAAAACAAGTCCTCCCGAAATCGCCTCGCTTGGACCAAATCAGGCAGGTTTTGGTTAGTAGCGGCAATGACACGGGCTGCCACTGGAATTGGCCGACTGCCCCCCACCCGTACAATCACCTTTTCTTCCAACACGCGGAGCAGTTTGGCCTGGATGTTCACGCTCAGATCGCCGATCTCATCCAGAAACAGAGTGCCATCCGCAGCCAGCTCAAACTTACCCGGTCTGGCCTGGTGGGCGTCGGTAAAGGCGCCTTTTTCGTGCCCAAAGAGTTCACTCTCAGCGAGCGTGTCGGGAATAGCAGCGCAGTTGACCGCCACAAACGGTTTTTCTCGGCGTGGGCTGTGGAAGTGGATAGCTCTGGCTACCACCTCCTTGCCCGTCCCGTTTTCCCCCAAAATCAGCACTGGTAAATCGGTCTGTGCGATGCGTTGGATGCTAGCCCGAATGGCTTGAATGGCCGGGCTTTGGCCCAACAGTTCAGCCCCTTCCCGGGCGGCTTCTGCCAGCCGACGTTGCGCCGACATCAATTCCTGCCGATCGCGGATGTTTTCCAAAGCAATGGCCGCCTGCGCTGCCAATTCCTCTACTCCTAGCTCATCCTCTTGGCTAAATCGCCCTTGTCGCTTATTTAATAACTCAAAGACGCCGAAGATTTCTCCGGATCGGCTTCGCAGGGGCACGGCCAAGACACTTCGGGTCCGATAGCCAGTGCTCGCATCGACCTGGTGGTCGATCCAATCGGGGTGGCAGTGGTCGTCGGCGCGGATGGGCTGGCCGCTACGCAGTACTCGGCCCACCACTCCTCGGTCATCCGGAATCCGGAGTTCGCCTTCCGGCATGCCCAGCGCAGGCCGAGCGACCAAAGTCCGGTTAGCCCGATCCCAAAGGAAAATACTAGCTCGTTCGCAGTTCATCAATCGAGTGGCTGCTTCAGCGATCTGAACCAACAAAGTTTCTAATTCTTGAGTCTGATTCCACCGGGTGGTGATGTGCAAAAGCGTTTGCAACCGATCTACCCGCTGTAGGGCCCGTTGGAACTTGCATATCCGCCGCCAGGCTTGATAGAACGCTTGGCTTACCTGGTGCAGTAGCTCTTGTACCCACTCAGACATTCCCTGGGGAAAGAAGCCGACCAACGCAGCCAAAGGCTCTTCCCGCGTGGACATAGGAACAACTACCCAGTGCTGCCCATCCGTGTGCACCCGTTCCTGCTCGAAGGCCGCTCCTAGCAACGGTTCCGGCAGCAGACGCCGGCAGCCGCTGCTGGATAATACCTCCCACCGGCCTTGCTCTGCTACTACCAGCGCCAAAAACTCGGCACCTACCGCTTCTGCCAATCGGGGCATCAGTTGAGCTAGGTACTGCTCAACACTCTCCAGTCGGACCGCCTGCTCCCAAATCTCCCCCACTAGGAGGGAAACTTTCCTGGCAAAATCCTCCCCGCTCATAGGCCTGCCCGACGATTGAGACTCCAATGGTCTGGGGCCCATACCCATTTTCTCCCAGCCCGATAAGATTCGCAAATCTATGTTCTCTCAGCGGTTTGGCCTGAGCAAGGGGGGACTTAGTGCCCAGCAGGATTTTTCAGCCTCAGATCAGCGCAGCAGGCAATCCGGCGGGTGGGGGGCGGTCCAATTAGCTGCCGAGGTGTTGCTTTTGGGTCTGGTTTGGCTTATTCGATCAAGGG
>JANXAQ010000195.1 GCA_025062105.1 Thermoguttaceae bacterium | reverse complement strand
AGGTCCCCCCGAGCCATCGGACCATCCCTCCGCCTGGTAGCTCCCACAGGCCCGGTGGTTTCGTACGGTAGGGGCCAGGAGCAGTTGAACGAGTTTAGTTCCCTTGGGCTAAGGCAAAAAAGGGAAGTAAGGATCTATGGGTAGGTGCTGTGCCAAGCTGGTTTGGCGGGGGCCGAAGTCTATTTTTTTGTTGTGGCCCAGTGCTCCTACAAAATTTCAGCCGCATCTAAATTGAGTTAGGCATGGTTTTTGCTTAGATAGGCAGCAACGTGCTTGGGATGGCCCCTGTTAGTTCGACTTTTGGCGTTTTGGGCCTTCTGCGGAAGGAGGAAAGCTTTAACTCTCTGGAATTAAGCTTTAACTCTCTGGAATTATTCGAGTTAAGAAGTTGCGGGAAGAAGGGGGGGCACCATAATTGCGGAAGGCAACAGAAGTTAGGAAAAATGGCAAAACTCGAAGTCAGGAGGCAAAGTAAAATAAAAATAGGCAATCAGCACGCTCCGAATATCGGTAGGAAAACCGGGAGTTCCGAAATTTAAAGAGGAGGCTGCACGATGAAAAAGGCATTACTTGTTGTATCCATGATGGTTGCAATGGAAATGGGTTGGGGAGTAGTGAGCAGCAGGCTTTCGATGTTGGGCCACTCGGCCGAGCCTACTGATCCCGCTCAGGCTTACCAGCAGGCCGTGGATCGCGCCGTGCAGTATCTACGCACGAAGGGGCAAGCCGAGGATGGTTCTTTCTCTAAACAGGCTGGTATCGGGGTTACCGCCGTGGTTACCGCCGGGCTTTTATCCGTGGGTCTTAGCCCGGAGGATCCTATGGTGGCTAAGGCTTTGAAATTCCTGGAAGGGTTTCGGCAACCCGACGGCGGTATCTATCAGCCGGATACCTTTTACAAAAACTACGAAACTTCCCTGGCTCTGATGGTGTTCCAATTGGCCAATAAAGACGGTCGGTATGATCAATTGATCAAAGCAGCCAATCGTTTTCTTAAAGAGCTCCAATGGGACGAAGGCGAGGGGCATGATCGTACGAGCATGTTTTACGGTGGGGCTGGCTACGGACGCAGTAAACGGCCGGATTTATCGAACACTGCTTTTTTGATCGAGGCCCTTCGGGCTACCGGTACCAGTCCGGACGACGAAGCGATCAAAAAGGCTCTTATCTTTGTATCCCGGTGCCAAAACCTTGAAAGTGAACATAATACTACACCATTTCCGGCTAAAAACCCAGACGGCGGATTTTACTATTCCCCGGCAGCCGGCGGTGTGAGCATGGCTGGCACCACTCCAGAAGGCGGTCTGCGCAGTTACGGCTCGATGACCTACGCCGGGCTTAAAAGTATGATCTATGCCGGCTTAACGCCAGAAGACAAGCGGGTCAAAGCCGCCGTGGAATGGATCCAAAAACATTACGATGTCAAAAGCAATCCCGGTCTGGGGGATGCTGGCCTTTATTATTATTACCATACCATGGCCAAGGCCTTGCATGTCATGGGCCTGAAAGAACTGACCGACGCCAAAGGGCAAAAACACGATTGGCGGCAGGAACTTCGGCAGGAATTGCTCAGCCGACAAAAACCAGACGGCTCCTGGGTCAACCAGAATCCTCGCTGGTTGGAGGCCGATCCGAATCTGGTAACCGGCTACGCTCTTTTGACCCTCGCCTACTTAAAACCCTAAGAGCCAGTCCTGACATTGGGAGTTGGGCGATCTGCTATGGGTTATGGCCGCCCGGCTCCCCTCTCGACCTTCCTAAAACCTATGGATGTTGAAGATTTTGATGGACCCTCTGCGTAATTCAAGGGGGAGATTTTTATACCATTTTGGATGTCCTTCCTCTAACACCACATATAGAGCTGCAGCATTGCTAGCACCCAATAGATTGCTAGCACCCAATAGATAGTAGGTGTTCGGATACTAGAATCGCACAACTATAGAATCAAAAGTCCATAAAGTTCACTGCATGTTCAGAATTTTGCGGAGGTTCCTGATTTAGAAGGGGAACCCCTTTTTATCATGGCAAGTGCTTTTTAGGACAGCCTCTACGCTTGACATTTGCCAATCTGCACTACAGTTTTCCTTCTGGCCATTGCCGTTAACAGCTGGAACTTCTGCATTATTCGAAGGGGATATTTTTTATTTCGACTTTTGCCATTTTCGGGATCCTGCCGAAGGGGAAATGTTCTAACTCCTTGAAATGATAGGACTTAGGAAATTGTGTGGCCATAAGGGATGCCCGCCGTAACTCCTGAGTCGCAAAGAAGTTAGGAAAATTAGCAAAAGTCGAGATTTTATACTATGTTGGCATATCCTCCCTCTAACCCAATATTTAGGGGTGCTAGCATTGCGAGCAGCCAATAGATAGTAGGTATCTAATGGGGACAACTGAACAGCTATAGAATCAAAGGTTCACAAAAATAACTATACAGGATTCTACAAAAGTTCCTATGTAACGAATTATATGAACTTTTAATTCTCTATAGGAATTGGCCTTCGTTCAAAGACCTAACTCTATGTAGGTTGCTGGCAGTGGTAACAGCCCGATATAGGGGGGTTGAGGTGGAGGCACCGGAATAGTGTAAAAATATATCATTCGAATTACGCAGTGGTACCAATACAATTTCCTAAGTCCAAAGATTCTCGGGAGTTAAAACTTTTCCTCCTTTTCGGAGGGGCTGAAAAATGGCAACACTCCAGCTGCGAGACTAACAAAAGTCGAGATCAAAAGACTGAGCAATATATCCAGAAGAGACAGGGTGGAAGAGTGGGCTAAGACTTTGGTTCGGAAGGAGTACCTTGACTGCGAAGCTGCCAACGCAGTTTGCGCACTGTCTCTTGAATCGCCAACGGGAGCTTGGATCGCAGGAAGTTTTTGCCGCCAAACCACTGGTTGGGTTCGGCAAACAAATGATGATGTTCGATGAATAGCGCCCCGCCTGGTTGTCGCAGC
>JANXAQ010000157.1 GCA_025062105.1 Thermoguttaceae bacterium | reverse complement strand
CTTAACAGAGAGGCAGTTTTCTGGGAAAGCCCCAGTTTAATTTGGGAACCGCTGCAAAATCCTGAACATATAGTGAACTTTATGGAGTTTTGCTTCTATAGCCGTTTGGTGCTTCTATCCGAACACCTACTATCTATTGGGTGCTAGCAATGCTCGAGCTCTATATGTTGTGTTAGAGGAAAGACATCCAGCATGGTATCAAAATATCGCCCTTGAATTATGCAGAGGTTCCTTTGTTATTCAAAGCTCCATATTACGTGGTGCGATTCCGGAAGGAGGCAGCAGGGAGAAGAGCCACGAGGCGCTTCGTGGGTTTGTGCGGCAGCAGAGCGGACACAGCCCGGAGCCGAGTGCAGGGATCCTGCCCGCTGAGGAAACCACCTTCTCCAACACGCTCTTTGTTCGACTTTTGCCGTTTTGGGCCTCCTGCCCAGGGGAAGAGCTCTAATTCCCTGTAATCGTTGGGGTTAGGAAATTGAGTGTCCAATAGAGGAGGTCGTCGTAACTCTAAGAGTCCAAACATGTTAGGAAAAACTGGCAAAAGTGGAGCCTCGAGGGTTTCTAAAAATACATTTTGGCTCACTCGGCTACTAATAAGTTGTTTCCCACACTAGCAGGGCTACAGCCCAGGATTTGGCAGCTTGGTTACCTAAAGTCTTCTCCGGCCAGGGAAATAGGGAAGACTGGCTCATCCCTTTTCAGGCACCCTTTGAGGACCTGAGTGTTAGGATAATTTGCTGCAAATGGGGGAGGAATAGCAATCACCAAATGGGGGTTAGAGTGTGAGTTTCGGTCCCGCAAAGTGTTATGAAATTGACAAAAATTGACCTTCTTAAGCTCGAGTTTTGCCATTTTAGGCCTTCTCCCGGAAAAGGAAAACGCTAAGCCCTTGTAACTATTGGACTTAGAACATTGTGTGAACAAAAGGAAGTCTCGTCGTAAATACTGGAAACAAAAGGACTTAGGGACAAGGGCAAAAGTCGAGTTAAGAGGCTCTTTAAAAAGGATTTTTGGCTCCCTAGGCTACCAAATTGTTTCCTCCACTAGCAGGGCTACAGCTAGGGATTGGAGATCTTACTTACCCAAAGTCTTCAACGGCTAGTGAAATAGGGGAGAGCCGCTTATCCCTTTTCCGACACCATCTGAGCTTGCTTTTACCTCCCTTATTTTTGATTCCAAGGAGTGACAATGAACCTCCTCCTTTGGGGATGCAATTTCCTAACTCCAATAGTTGCAACCAGTTAAGAGCATTCCCTTTCCGGAAGATCCCCTAAAAAGGACAAAAATCCAGCCGGCTCGCACCGGGCCAGCCCACTTTATCTCAAAGGGAAGGAGTGGCAGGGGAATTTTATGGATCAGTGGGCCGGGAGTTTGTAGTTTTGGTTTTTCTTCGAAGATGGAAAGAGGGCAAATTAGCAAAGATAATGAATCTAATTAGAATAACAAAAATAAACAATTTGAAGAATATACACAATTTGAATAAAATCGGATGCTTCTCAGAAACTTTCATCCTCCTCTCTAAATGCTAAATTTTATTTCCTGCCTAAACATTCCGAGTTGTCTCACCCTGACCGTTTGAAAAAGGTATGATTAATAAAGAAACGAAGGTATGAGTTTAGGATTTGGTTAAAACTTTGGCTGCAAGCTCTCTGGAATGGGCACAGCAGAGAGATGGCGGTGAAGGGGAGGCATTATATGGGAGAAAAGGTATCTTTCTGCACTTCCGGAGGCAATCCCATTCCAAACATGGAGGAGGTCGTATTGTGAAGATTTTGGTGGCTACCAGTGAAGCGGTTCCGTTTGCTAATACGGGCGGTTTGGGAGATGTTTGTGGGGCCCTACCGGTAGCCTTAGCGCGGGCAGGCCACCAAGCTAGTGTGATTTTGCCCGCTTACCGGAGTGCGTGGTATTGTGGCTTACCGATTGAGTCAACTGGGATTGAATTCATCGTGCCGGTGGGGAGCAAAACGGTCTCGGGGCGGTTGCTTCGGAGTTACCTAAATAACGGGGCCGTACCAGTCTATTTGGTCCAACAGGACGAATACTTCGACCGGGAATACCTTTACGGTGTGGATAAGAAGGACTACCCGGACAATTGTGAGCGATTTGTGTTCTTTTCTCGGGCGGTGATGGAGTCGATTCGGCTTTTAGAGTTAGATCTAGACGTGCTCCATGCCAACGACTGGCAGACGGGGTTAGTGCCAGCGTATCTAAAGATTTTGTATCGAAATTTGCCCCGCTATGAGAAGATCGCTTGTCTGTTTACGGTGCATAACATGGGGTATCAGGGGCAGTTTTGGCATTGGGACATGTTGCTGACGGGGCTGGATTGGAAGTATTTCAACTGGCACCAGATGGAGTTTTACGGGAAGCTGAATTTGTTGAAGACGGGTTTAGTCTTTGCTGACGCCATTAGCACGGTCAGTCCTCGGTATGCACAGGAGATTCAGGGGCCAGAGCAGGGCCACGGACTGGAAGGGGTGGTGCAACATCGGGCCCATGTGTTGTATGGGATCCTCAATGGGATTGATGTGGAGCAGTGGAATCCGGCTACTGATCCGTTTATTGCTGCCCATTACACGATCGAGTCGATCGACGAAGGCAAACCACTTTGCAAGGCCGCTCTCCAACAAGAAGTAGGGCTTCCGCAGCGATCCGACATTCCCCTTATCGGATTTATCGGACGGCTGACGGTGCAAAAGGGGCTGAAATTGCTCATTCCTGTGATGAAACAATGGGCAGAGGAAACGGATGTGCAATGGGTCGTGCTGGGGTTTGGTGAGGAGGAATTCCATCAACCTCTTCAAGAATTAGCACGCCAATATCCGGATCGGGTAGCGGTTCGCTTGGAGTTTTCTACTCCCTTGTCCCATCGAATTGAGGCGGGTGCAGACATGTTAGTCATGCCTAGCCTTTATGAACCCTGCGGTTTGAATCAGATGTACAGCCATCGATACGGTACAGTCCCTATCGTGCGTGCTACCGGTGGCCTGGCAGATACGGTAGTCGATACTACGCCCCAGACGCTAGCTGCTGGCACTGCCAATGGCTTTTGCTTTGTCGAATACAGCACCCAGGCCTTGGACGAAGCGCTGCGACGAGCCTGCGAAGCCTGGCGACAACCGGCCTTGTGGCGTCAACTCCAAACCACTGGAATGCGTCAAGATTGGTCCTGGGCACGCAGTGCCCGGGAGTATATTCGCGTTTATGAAGAAATTGTGGCTCGCAAACGGGCTGAAGCTACTCCACCCGAAAGCATGAGCTAATGAACAATCTCCATGGAAGAAAGTGGCTGTCGCTCGAAACTCAGCCTGAAGGAAGCTTTGGCTGAGAAACCTCTTAGCTCGACTTTTGACACTTTTAGCTTCTTCCCAGAGGAGAAAAGTTCTAACTTCTTGTAACTATTGGATTTAGGAAATTGGGTGAACAAAAGGCGCTTTCGTCGTAACTCCTGGAAGCAAAAGCAGTTAGAAAAAAATAGCAAAAGTCGAGCTTAGAGGCTGAGTGAAAACAGATTTTGGCTCACTCGGCTGCTAACTTGTTGCCGGTATCAGGAGGAGCTACAGTCCACGATTTGAGCACCTTGGCTACCCAGAGCCTTCATCGGCTGTTAGAAAAGGAAGATTGGTTAACTCTTTTTCAGACAGCCTCTTAGCTCGACTTTTGCCAATTTTGCTCTTCTGCCGAAATGGGAAAGGTATAAGTCTTTGGCATTGTTAGAGTTAGAAAATTCGGTAAACAAAAGGAAGGTTCGCCCTAACTCCAGAGCCCGAAACAAGTTAGGAAAATTGGCAAACGTCGAGCTTAGCAGGCTAACGGATCTGACAGGAGCTTCTGGTTCTATGAGTTGCTAGGACGGAGCCGAAGCTATGCATGAGGTTTCGGTAGCGTTTTTCTGGCATCATCACCAGCCGTATTATACGGATGATCTTACAGGAGAAACTCCGTTGCCGTGGGTTCGGCTTCACGGAGTGAAGGACTACTGGGGAATGGCCAAATTATTAGAAGAAACACCGGAATTCCACGCTACGATCAATTTGGTGCCCAGTTTGCTGGTTCAACTGGAGGCCTACGCCGAGGGTAGGAGAGTAGATGACTATTTACGTATCTCTCGCATCCCGCCCGATAGCCTCTCGGAAGAAGATCTCCATTACCTGCTGGATAATTTTTTTATGGCCAACCCGGATCAGATGATACGGCCGTATCCTCGATATGAGGAGTTGTATCGGAAGCGGGGCTTGGGTGTGGATCCGGTGGAACGGGCCCGCAAGCGCTTTTCTAAACGAGATCTTTTGGACTTGCAGTGTTGGGCGAATCTGGTTTGGTTCCATCCGATTGCCTTTGAGCTGGATAGAGATTTGGCCGAGTTTCGGGCCAAAGGGCGCGGTTGGACAGAACAGGAAAAGCAGTGGCTTTTGGACAAGCAGTTGGAAATCCTGCGGGAAGTCATTCCGCTGCATCGGCGGCTTTTGGAGCGAGGTCAGGTGGAGCTAACGACGTCGCCGTTTTACCATCCAATTTTGCCGCTGTTGTGGGATAAGCGACTTGCCCGCCAGGCCATGCCCGAGGCCCCCCTGCCAGAACTTTTGGAAAGTTACGCGGAAGACGCTGTAGAGCAGATCCGCCGGGCCGTTGGCTATCATGAGAAGCTATTTGGTCAAAAACCCCGTGGCTTCTGGCCTTCGGAAGGATCAGTCTGCCAGGCGATGATCCCGGCAGTTGCCGACGCTGGTCTGCAATGGATGGCTACCGACGAGGAAATCCTTTGCTGCTCTACGGACGGATGGGTCTGCCGGGATATGAACGGATATCTGCAACACCCAGAAATGCTCTATCGACCTTGGCGGGTAGAAGAAGCGGGCCGATCACTCCAAGTGATTTTTCGCGATCATGCGATGAGTGATTTGATCGGCTTCCAGTACCAACACTATGGCGCCGAGCAGGCGATACAGGATTTTGTGGGCAAATTGGAGGCCATTGGTCGGGCCACCCATCGGCTAGCAGACAAACGACCTACCTTAGTCAGCATTATCTTAGACGGCGAAAACTGTTGGGAGTATTATCCTCGCAGTGGGGTGGATTTTTTGCGCGGCCTATATCGGCGCATTGTCCAACATCCAAAGATCACTCCCATGCGCGTCTGCGACTATTTGGCAAAGTATCCGGCGACCGACCGGTTAGGACACTTGTTCCCTGGCAGTTGGATCCAGCATAATTTCAGCATTTGGATTGGTCATCCGGATTGCAATCGGGCCTGGGACTTGGTGAGCCGAACTCGTCGGCAGTTAGTCAAGGCAACCGCTGCCCAAAAGGTACCGGAGGGGAAACTGCGTCAAGCATGGGAGGAGTTGTACATTGCTGAGGGAAGCGATTGGTTTTGGTGGTTTGATCCTAGACATCGGACAGCCCACGACATGGTGTTTGATCGGCTGTTTCGCAAACACCTGCAAAACGTCTATACTCTTTTGGGAGAGACGCCGCCGTTGGAATTGGCCCGACCCATTCGGCGTGGTTTCCGCCTCGGGGCGACTACGGAGCCTACAGGGCTGCTGAATGTACGGATCGACGGCCGACGCACCTATTTTGAATGGATTAACGCCGGCCATTACCAGCACCAGACCGGCCGAGGCTCCATGCAACGAGCCCAAGAAAGCCGAGTAACCGATCTGTATTTCGGATTTGATACGGAGCGGTTTTTGGTACGGGTAGATGCGTTGGATGGACCGGTGCGAGAACGGTGGGCCGATTTGAGCAGTCTGCGCCTGGTCTTCTTAGAACCGGCACAATTTGTGCTAACAGTAATGGGGCCAGCCCGTCGGCATCCATTAGCACAATTATTTCACGCAGGAGTGTTGGTCGTTGAATCGGGTGTGGAGGCGGCCGCCGATTGGATCATGGAATTAGCCTTGCCGCTACGAAGTTTGGGTGTGGGACATGGAGCAGCACTGCATTTTTGCCTGGAACTTTATCAAGCGGAAAAACTCCTGGAACGAGTTCCCCAGGAAGGAGCAATAGAAACCACCGTTCCCCCGCCCGAATATGAACTGATCATGTGGCAAGCCTGAAGACAAAAAGGAACATTTCCGCCAACTAGAGAAAGACTCCAGTGGCTCCAGGGCACAAATGGTCTCATTCCCGGGCAACCGGGATCTAGAAATATTGAGAACCCTCTGCAAAATCCTGAAATCAAGTGAATTGTAGGAACCGTTGATTTGGTAGGAATTGGCCTGCCCTATGCAAGGGCCTACTATATGTAGGTTGGTAGCAGTGCTAGCATATGGGGGAAAAGGGAGGACGCTAAAATGGTGTATAAATTTCTCCTTTTAAGTTAGTGGAACTTCTGCAAAATCCTGAACATGTAGGGAACTTTATGGACTTTTGATTTTATAGCCGGGCGGTTCTTCTATCCGAATACCTACTATCTATTGGATGCTAGCAATGCTCGAGCTCTATATGTGGTGTTAGAGGAAGGACATCGAAAATTGTATCAAAATACCCTCCTTGAATTATGCAGAGGTTCCTAGACACAGGTTCTTATTGTCTATGTTATCCATTCTGTGTTCTTCAGGCTCTGTTGAAAGGTTGTCCGCAGTCTGGGGAGTTTTTGCCCATGCTGGTCGGTTTTGCTTCAGTTTTGGTGGGTTTAGGACGCCAAGCGGAAGAGGTTTCAGCAGAGCCTGTTCTTCACTCAGCTTCGGAGTTTGCATACAATGATCTCCGATCCTTTGAACTCTAACGTGGATATAAACAGCGAGCCTAGGCTAGTAAGGCTGCCCTATAAGTGCTTATAGCCGGGCTGCTAGCGTCGGCTGCTCTTTCCAGTAGTGGAAAGAAAGACTCTTGGATCCTCGCTTTCACGAGGAGGCTAACAGAGAAGGGCTTCTTTGGACAGAAATCTTTTGAAATCCTTTTTCCTTTAAGACTAATATAGTTATGCCTGACTTAAGGAAAGATCCGATCGTGGGCCGATGGGTGATTGTGGCCAAGAGCCGAGCCAAACGGCCGCATGACTTTGAATTCACCTTCCGTCGCCGGCGAAGTGGTTTTTGTCCGTTCTGTCCTGGCCAGGAAGACAAAACACCGGGAGAAATCTTGGCCTACCGGAATCCAGGCACCCAGCCGAACCGGGAGGGGTGGCGGGTCCGAGTAGTGCCCAATAAATTTCCGGCCTTAGAGATCGAAGGCGACCTGAACAAACGAGGCGAAGGTATTTACGATATGATGCGAGGCGTCGGTGCTCATGAAGTGATCATCGAAACCCCAAAGCACCTCTGGAGCATCTCGCAACTGTCAGAGCCGGAGATCCAAGAAGTCCTTTGTGTGTATCGGGATCGATTGGTGGATCTGAAGAAGGATCCTCGGCTGGTATATGGGATGATTTTCAAAAATGTCGGTCCAGCGGCCGGTGCCACTCTAGAACACACCCACAGCCAACTGATTGTTACGCCTATTGTGCCGATTAATGTCTGGGAAGAAATGACCGGTTCCTTAGAGTTTTATCATTATCGAGGCCGGTGCGTTTACTGCGACATGATCTACCAGGAAGTCGCTACTGAAAAACGCATCGTGCTGGATACGCCTGGTTTTGTGGCGTTTTGCCCGTTTGCCAGCCGGTTTCCATTTGAGACCTGGATTTTACCCAAATCGCATGCCAGTCATTATGAACATATCCAAAAAAATGCCGTTGAGGAATTATCGGGGGTATTAAAACAAACGATTGCGAAGATCGAATCGGCGTTGGACCAGCCGGCGTATAATTACATAATCCACACAGCCCCCTTTGACACGCAGGAACTAGCGTATTATCACTGGCATATAGAGATTATGCCGAGTATAACGCGTCCGGCCGGTTTTGAGTGGGGTACTGGATTTTACATCAATCCTGTTCCGCCGGAGGAGGCGGCGGCCTTTTTGCGAGAAGTGGAATTGGACACGCAAGAAACAGAACTGCTGCCTTCTAAACAAACTGGGTAAATTGGAAAACCATTTCTAGCGAACAAACGGATGGAGCTGAGTTAAATTTCAGGGTAAATCCAGTGCGGGAACACCTTAGGGGAATGCAGTGGGCTATTGTGCAACCTATCGGCTTGATGGGAAGAAGGTTAGGCTGGGTGGGCGAAATTACCTCGTCCCTTCACAGGAGGCATCCATTGGTATCGAGATAACCGGTATTCTTTACAACGGTTTTCTTTACAAGATGTTGGGGATTCGCCAGCCAGAACACCTTCACCTGTTTCGTCTTTCATCTCCAGAAAGCTGGGTAGATACAAGGGTAGGGAGAGGAAGGGATTGTGTGAGAGGGAACTCCACCTGCAGGTAGGCTTTTGCCCCCGAAGCCGGCTTGCCCAAGGTAATTGTTGGCTGTAGGCTCGGAGGAAAGCGGACTCAAAAAGGAATTGGGGGCTCTTCACTCAGCTCAAGGGTTACTCAGAACTTTGGGATGACGTCTGCGGGAAGTGGCGCCAGCTCAGAAAGCCCACCCAACAGGAGGAGAATCGGTTCCCCACTTTCTCTCAGCTGAGGGGGCTCCGGGGAACTGTTTTGTTGGGGAATGGCTTTGGAGGGAAAAAGTAGGCTTTGCACGATTGCAGCGTTACGGAGAGACCTTTTTCTTTTCTTCTTTCCCTAGGGGAGAGCTGATTTTCCTTGCTTTCCCCTGGGAGGGGTTAGAATGAGGGGAAATGCCGTCCGCTAAGGAAACCTCGCCCAAAAGACTCCTGAGACGGCAGGGGGTAGTACCGACATATCCCACAGTTGGAATGCCTTTTCGGAAATTGCTGGTTCGGAAGGGGTCGGCAGCTTGCACTCTCTGCTTGGTCCGCAGCTGGAATGGCTTTTTAGACTTGTTGGAAACTGGTGAGCTTTTCCCGCCTAAGCGGGGGTGGTTTTTTACTTCGGCGGAAATGATTAGGAAGTGTTTCAAAATAAAAGTTTTCTATCAAACAAATTAGATAAATTGGATAATTGGGCAAGCTTAGCTAATTTGTGCGTTCGAAAGAAGGCATTCCCACTAGGGAAACTAGATAAACTAGAGGAAAATTGCCGATAAACTTAAAGCCTTCTCCTCGGGATATCTCAAGGAGGGGCGCTTTAGGTAACTGGATAGGTTGGAAATGCCATTGGAACTCTACCTTTTTGTTGACACTACTGTTGATAAGGTGCCATGCAACAGACCATCCGTTTAGCCCTGGTTTTGCATAATCATCAGCCTGTTGGCAATTTTGATCATGTCTTTGAGCAGGCCTACCAGGACAGTTACCGGCCATTTTTGGAGGTTTTTGCTCGGTACCCTGGCATTCGGATCAGTTTGCACATTAGTGGGCCGTTAGCTGAGTGGCTCCAGGAACATCATCCGGACTATCTGGATCGGGTGGGCGAGCTGGTGAGCCAAGGCCGGATCGAAATCCTCGGAGGAGCCTTTTATGAACCGATCCTGACGATGATCCCCACCGAAGATCGGATCGGCCAGATTCGTGCCTACAGCCGATGGCTTTCGCATCGGCTGGGCGCTACGGTGCGAGGCATGTGGGTGGCCGAACGTGTCTGGGAACAATCGCTTACGCGAGACCTAGTGGATGCTGGCATCGAATACACGGTGCTGGACGATTTCCATTTCAAGATTGCCGGGCTTCGGGAGGAAGAACTGACCGGCTATTTTCTAACCGAAGATGAAGGTCGGGTGTTTGCCATCTTTCCAGGAAGTGAAAAACTCCGCTATACCATTCCCTTTGCTGATCCGGAGGAGACGATCCGATATCTACGGCAGATTGCCGATCGGGCGCCCAATGCGGTGGTCACCTTTGGGGACGATGGGGAGAAGTTTGGCACGTGGCCGGAGACATATAAACATGTTTATACAAATCGTTGGTTAGAGCGATTCTTCGAAACCTTATTGGCCCATCAGAGCTGGCTGCAACTGACGACCCTGGCCGAAGCCCGAGATCAACTGCCGCCCGCTGGCCGAATTTATCTTCCGGAAGCAAGCTACCGGGAGATGACCGAATGGGCACTCCCCACCGATCGGCAACTAGAATACGAACAGCTAGCTCATCAGATGCATGAAGATCCACGCTGGCCAACCATCCGGCAGTTTATTCGGGGCGGTTATTGGCGAAACTTTAAAGTCAAATATCCGGAAGCCAACGAGATGTATGCCCGGATGCTAGGCATCAGTCAGCAGATTCGGCAAGCGCAGGTTTCTGGTCTTGGGGGTTCGGCTCTTCATCAGGCCCAACAAGAACTGTATCGGGCCCAGTGCAACTGTGCTTATTGGCATGGAGCCTTCGGAGGCTTGTATTTACCGCATCTGCGAAATGCTGTTTATGAGCATCTGATTGCCGCCGAACAATGGCTCCATCAGGCCGAAGGTCGGCCAACCACTTGGGTCCAAGATAGCCACGACGATTACAACTTCGACGGGCGCCCCGAAGTTTGCTTGGCCAACGACAAGTTCGCTTTATGGTTTGCCCCTGCTCAGGGCGGGATGCTTTACGAATTGGATGTTCGAAAAGCCAGAGTAAATCTATTGGCCACTTTAGCCCGTCGGCCAGAGGCCTACCATCAAAAAGTTCGCCAAGGAGCCAGCCAGCGCCAAGATCAAGTGGCCAGCATCCATGACCGCATCGTATTCAAACAGCCCGGTTTGGATCGCAGGCTGCAATATGACGACCATCCTCGAAAAAGCCTCCTAGAACATTTCTACGAGCCAGAGGTAACGCTAGCTCAGGTGGAATCGGGCCAAGCCCGAGAATTGGGCGATTTCCTGATGGCGCCATATGCCGCCCGAGTGCGGCGGAATCCAGGCCGCATTCAACTGCAAATGATCCGAGAGGGCAGAGTCGGTGCGATTTCATTCCGGCTGATTAAGGGTGTAACCTTAGAGGCCGGTTCGGATCGCATCGAGGTGGCGTATTTATTGGAGAACCTGCCACCGGAGGCTCGGTTGCATTTTGCTGTGGAGTTCAACTGGGCGGCCATGCCCGCCGGCGCCGAGGACCGATTCTTTAGTACCTTGAACGGCCAGCGATTAGGCCATTTGGGCACCCGATTGGACTTGGCACAAGTAGATGGCTTACGCCTGACTGATCAGTGGCGAGGCCTGGAAGTTTCCTTCCATGCCTCTCGTCCCACCGATGTCTGGACCTTCCCGATCGAAACGGTCAGCCAATCGGAGGCTGGCTTTGAACTGGTCCATCAGTCGGTGGTGGTCCTCCCGCATTGGCATGTTCAAGCCGACGCCCAAGGCCGGTGGAGTGTGGTCCTCTCTTGGTCGATTCATACCCTGCTAGCAGCCGAAAATCCCTTGGAATCGCAAACTGCTCTGGCCGCCTCGTGGTAAGTTATCCTGGTGGGGAGCTGGTGTTGTCCCACCCCAGGCATGCCGAAGAGTGGCTAACTGACTTACGCTACCCACAAAGGAGGGAGCCATTTTGTGAGTCCTCAACACGCGAGGCAAGCTCATTTTGTGCGAGGCTGGCTCCCTCGGAGGCTAACTCCACCAAAACTGGAACAAAACCGATCAGGATGGGCAAAACTTCCCCAAAAGGCAGGGAAAGCCTTTCACCAGAGCCTGCTAGGCTCTCGACTTTTGCTATTTTGGACCCTGTCCGGAAGGGAAAAGCTTTACCTGCTTGTAACTATTGGAGTTAGGAAATTGCGTGGACAAAAGGATGTGTCGTCGTAAGTACTGGAAACAAAAGGGTCAGGGAAAATTGCAAAAGTCGAGTTTAGGTCCGCTATTCTTAATGTAACCTTTTGGCTGGGAAGTGTGAATTTTCGGTAAAATTTTCGGGGAATGAGAAAGCCGCCCTAATCCCCCTTCCGGCAGAGAGTATTCCGGTTGGAGAAGAAGTTCGGCCTGGATTGCGGTTGCGTAGGCTGGCTAGGTACCGCCCCCAGCAAAGGGGATCTCTGCATAATGTAAGGAAGATATTCTTATACCATTTTGCCTTACTCTCTTCTAAACGAATCTCTAGGACTGCTAACATTGGTCGCAGCCAACAGATAGGAGGTGTTCGGTAAGAAACCGTACAGGCCAGAAAAGGGAAAAAAGTTCACGAATATAATTATATGTTCATTTCTTTCCAGAGGTTCCCCAAATGAACCTCTGCTTCCTTCGGCGGAGGTGTTGGTAGGCGGCTAGGCAGGCGGGGGCTGTTCTGGTGGAAGACCGCGGAATAGTTTCTGCCCCAGGACGTTCCGGGCTGTGGTGAAGGGGCCGGTTGCCGGTTCCTCCATCAGCGCCGTATAGACCATCTGGAATTTGGCGTCCAGGTCGTCGGCGTAATGAACCAGAAAGGCTTCAGGAGTCATAGGCGGTTTAGGGGCCCCCCAATCAGGTTCCCGCTGATGAGATATGATAATATGTTCCAATCTCAGAAGGGTTTCTTCTGGTAATGGGCACTCAGCCGCCGCCTCCCGAAGCATATCTCGGCCTAAAAGCACATGGCCCACCAGCTCGCCTTCCGGTGTGTAGTGGATGCCAGTCGGTGTAAGCTGGATTTCCCGGAGCTTTCCCAAATCATGCAGGATCGCACCGGCCACCGTCAGGCTCACATCCACCGGCGGCTGGAGGTCAGGATAAGCACTGCGGTACTGTTGGGCTAAATACCGACAGTGTCGGGTGACTTGCAACGTGTGCTCTAACCAACCGCCTAGGTAAGCATGATGGTGCCATTTGGCCGCCGGAATAACTAACATTTGTTCTCTATACTCGTGTAGAATTTTTTGGATGAATGCTTTTAATGCCGAATCGGTAATGGCCTCTTGCACCAGCTCATTTAACTCCTCCCACATGGCCCGAGGCTCCTGGCGGCTCCGGGGCAGACACATAAGCGGATCAAATCCCTGCTGGCGATCCGCTTCGACCACCGGCCGGATTTTCCGGATGTCCAACTGAGGGCCAAAGGGAGTTTCTCGATACACAGCTCGAATTTTGTAGTGTTGGCCCGGAGTCCAACTGGTCCGGCAAACCTCAGCCCAAGGGGAATCCGCCCAGATAGGAAACACTATCTCGCGAGAAGCATCTCGAAACCCTACCTTGTAATACGGTTTTCCCTCTCGGGTCTGGTGTTGTTCTTTGGTGGTCATCAGCACAAAGAGGTCGGCCTCTTGGCCAGGCTGCATCTCAGCTAGCTTCTTGACCGGCGGCGGCTGCACAGCTATAGCCCCTCCTCCACCAGGGCAACCGGGGGAGTAAGCCCACCAACAGGAAAAACATCGCAATTATTATAGCCAAAAGCCTTTCTCCAGAGGATCGCCTACCAAAACAGTGCTCCGAATGGTCGCCCCTCCCATGATTTAGAGCCAGTGGTTTCTCAGAAAGCGTAGGCTACATACTCAAACAAATAGCCCACCCCTAAAGAGGCCCCTCCCTGGACCTTTACCCTTTTGGAGCTTCCCCCTGGAATAAGAAAGCTCTTAGCTCGACTTTTGCCATTTTTCCTAAGTCCTTTTGTTTTCAGTAGTTACGACGAGACTTCCTTTGCTCACCCAATTTCCAAAGTCCAATAGTTACAAGGACTTAGAGTTTTCCCCTTCCGGGAGAAGGCCTACAATGGCAAAAGTCGAGCTTAGAGGCTGTCCGAAAAAGCATTTTCTATGATCAAAGGCGGTTTCCTTCCTAAATGCTCCAGAATTCACAAAATCCCTGGTTTTAAGGCGAGGGTAGGAGCCGGTTGGCCAAAACCTATCAGAAACCACCAAAATCCCAATTTCAGGACAGTCTGTTAGTCCTTGTAGGTAGCTATTCAGCTTAGGAAATCTTGTGAATAAAGGAGAAGTTCATTGTAGAGGCAAAAGCAGGGGGAAAATTTGGTAAAAGTTCTGCCAGAATAGAGTATGACGGAAAGAAGCAAACGCCTATTCGGTTCCAGGTCCTTGGACCGAAACTGGAGTGGCAGAAGAGGGTTCCGATTCGGAAAAGATCCGGCTGTCCAGCAGTTGTACTAGTTTAGAGATGCAATATTTGTTGAGGCTGGTCCTATGTTGGTGGGCCTCTTCGTGGAGGGCTTCGTAGAGGCTTCGAGGAATGCGGATAGTAATCACTTTAGTTTCCTCATCTCGGATTGGTGCGCTACGTTGTCGAAGTTTGGCTAACATCCTTTGGATTTCTACATATTCGGGCGTTTGTTGGAACTGCTGATATTGGTGGGGCAATGGGAAAGCCTGCCGGAGTAATCCCCGAACCCCAAAGATTTCCCGGTAAAACTCCACCCAATTGGTGGCTTGATTGAATTTCTCAAAAGCAATTCGATAAATCTCTCGTAAATCTGGGGAAGCGACAGCAGCCGTGGACAAACCAAGGTTCGTCATTAGAGTGGTCCTTTCCAAAAAAGTCCTCTCAGATGCGACCTTCCTTAACCGTTTGGGGAGGCAGGTCTGGGTGGCCTGCTCGGTGGAATTGTAAGGAAGGATGCTAGCATTGCTGTAAGTGCAAGCACGATAAGAGGTTAGGACTCAGTTTCTTTTTGCCTTCAAATGAAGCAACAAAGCAAAGAATTGCCGATTTTATGGGCATCCCCAAATACAAATCAAAATGACTACAGGTGGTTAATTCCCCCCTTAAAATGGTATATGCCTAAAAATTGGGCATTTCTTCCGCTGTCTCATTTCCAAAGTGTCCAGTAAACAATTCCAGGTAGCGAAAACATCTTTCGTAACGACTCGTCCGTAGCCCCTAGCCATCTTCCTTCACCTGGATAGGGGCCATCGTCAGGACTCAACTGGGAGAATTTCCCTCAGCGAAAAGATATCTCTCAAAAGTAGTAGAGAGAAACGCTAGACAGTTGCAAAGTCAGAGCAACTGCTGCCTCCCAATCATCACTCAAACTGAGATTTCTCGGTATTATTCGCAGCTCCATCTGGGAGAAGAGAATTCAGAAGTGCCTGATAAACCGAGCTACATTTGGGCCTGTTGCGGATTGCCTAGCCCACTTAAATCGCAGGCCTCAGAAAATAGCTTGCGAAAAGCCTTCTAGGAAGTAGGAATAGTTCCTGGCACACAGAAAAAGAGATTGTTTCTGGGCATCTTTAGAGCCAGAAGAGCGGTCTTGGGCACAAAGGGGAACAGTTTCTCAGCTACAGAAGAGTAGTTTCTGGAGCTAACGTAAATCACCTTGATTTACAGTGTGGCCGAGTTGGGAAACCGGCTGTTTCTTGAGAATTTGTTATCAGAGGCTGACCTAATTCAGGAACCTCTGCAAAATCCTGAACATGTAGTGAACTTTATGGACTTTTGATTCTATAGCCGTTCGGTTCTTCTATCCGAACACCTACTATCTATTGGGTGTCAGCAATGCTGCAGCTCTATATGTTGTGTTAGAGGAAGGACATCCAAAATGGTATAAAAATATCCTCCTTGAATTATGCAGAGGTTCCTTCAGATTTAAACGTTTTCCGCCAGATTTTTCTTGCGGATCGGTCCGTGTGGGAAAACTCGGTAAAATAGGTTAGGATTTTGCAGGTTCCAGGGCAGTACTCTGCTTGCAAGCAGGTTCACGCATTTCAGAACAGCCTCTCGCTTGACATTGGCCTTGGTAGGTTTTCTGCTGAAGGGGGAAAGTTCTAACTCTCTGTAACTATTAGACTTAGAAATAACTTTGGACTTAGGAATTTTGGGCACAAAAGAAAGACGCTTCGTAACTGCTGGAGACAGAGCGGATAGAAAAAATGGCAAACGTCAACATCAGAATCCAAATGGGTGTGGAGAAAAGTTTTCACATCTATAAGAGCCATGGGAGTGAGTTTTTTTCCGATTAAGGTAAGTTAGGCCTTTGATCGGCAATAGGATCAACATGGCCACCTAGCGCAAGTCCATCTTTGTTCGAGAGGATTTGGCGATTACACATGGACTTCGGCTTGAAGTCCGAGGGCCTCAGCGTACCGGCGGCGGATCGGTTCGACCAATTCGGCTAAGAATTCATCCACTTGCTGCGGTGCCCGGCCCACAAAAGCCGCCGGATCCACCAGCTTCTGCAAATCTAGGCCGGCGAAAGCCGGGTCGGCAGCCAACCGGGCCAATAGATCGTTCGGCCGACCGTGCTGTTTGACCTCCAGGGCGGCGGCCTGACTATGTTGCCGGATCCGCTCATGGAGTTCCTGGCGGTTACCTCCGGCAGCCACAGCAGCCATAAGAATATTCTCTGTAGCCATGAACGGAAGTTCCTCATCCAAATGCCGACGGATCACCTCCGGATAGACCACCAAGCCTTCGGTAACATTCTGACAGAGAATCAGCAGGGCATCGACGGCCAAAAACGCTTCCGGAATTACCAGCCGCCGGTTGGCGCTATCGTCTAAGGTCCGTTCCAGCCACTGGATGCTGTGGGTAACTGCCGGGCTGGTTTCCAGGCTCATCACGAACCGAGCCAGCGAACAGATTCGTTCACAACGCATCGGATTTCGCTTATAGGCCATGGCCGACGAACCTACCTGCTCCTTTTCAAACGGCTCTTCGATCTCTTTTCGGTGAGCCAACAGGCGGATGTCAGTGGCCATTTTATGGGCGCTTTGAGCAATGCCGGACAAGACGGCCAAGACTTGAAAATCTACTTTCCGGGGATAGGTTTGGCCGGTAACGGCATACGCCTCCGAAAACCCCATCTTTTGGCAGACTCGCTGTTCCAGTTGCCGGACCTTTTGGTGATCGCCGTCGAAAAGGGTCAGGAAGCTGGCTTGGGTGCCGGTGGTCCCCTTGACCCCCAGAGCCTTCAGCTCAGCAAGGCGATGTTCCACCTCGGCTAGATCCAATAGAAAATCGTAGGCCCACAAGCAAGCCCGTTTCCCGACCGTCGTAGGCTGGGCGGGCTGAAAATGCGTAAAGGCCAAACAGGCCAGGTCCCGATACTGGACAGCGAATCTGCCAAGCCGATCGATCACCACCGCCAACCGCCTTGCCACTAATTGCAGCGCCTCCCGCATCAGCAGCAGATCCGTATTGTCGGTTACATAGCAACTGGTGGCGCCCAGATGAATGATCGGAGCGGCTTTGGGGCATTGGTCAGCCAGTGTGCGGATATGCGCCATTACATCGTGCCGGAGACGCCGTTCGTACTGGGCTGCAGCCTCAAAGTCAATATCATCCAGGTGGGACCGAAGTTCCTGAAGTTGTTCCTCGGTGATGGGCAGGCCCAATTCGGCCTGGGCCTCGGCCAGCCAAAGCCATAGTCTCCGCCACAACCCATGCCGACGCTGCCGGCCCCACAAAGAGGCCATTTCCGGCGAGGCATACCGACTGATCAAGGGGTTTTCGTAAAGATCATTCCGCTCAGACATCAGTAAGCCTTTCTGCGAAACCTGATCCCCACAGAAGAAAAGCTAACCGAGGGGTAGATGGCAACCTTGAGAGGTCCACCGGGTTAATTGCCGTCTAACAGACGGACTACGTAACTTAGCACGACTTTTGCCATTTTTCCTAACTCCTTTTGCCTCCAGGAGTTCCGACGAAACCTCCTTTTGTTCACCCAATTTCCTAACTCCAATAGTTACAAGAAGTTACAACTTTCCCCTTCCGGGACGAGGCCCAAAATGGCAAAAGTCGAGCGTAGAGCCTCTAACAAAATGAGCTTTTCTACCACCCGCCAAGAGGACCGATAGTACCTCAGCGCCATCTGGATTTCCATTTTGTTAGAGGTTCTTAGTCTGTCCAGATTGAGCCGGGCGCCGTCTGGACAGACGGCATTCCCTTTGCTCGCGTCTAAACAGCCGTCGCTACGTACTCAGATAGAAAATAGGGGGGCGTTGGACCGTCGGGCCAACGACCCCCAGCAAAGTCGGGGCGACTGGATTTGAACCAGCGACCTCTTGGTCCCGAACCAAGCGCTCTAAACCAGGCTGAGCTACGCCCCGGATGGCCAACAGGCAGAAAACCCCAACCTACTTAGATCGGCCCGCATTCTATATTTCTTCCAATTTTTTTACCATATTGGGGAGGAAAACACTAGAGGGGGCGCTCGCATACCGAGCCTTTTGGCTTGCCATATTTCAGGAACCCGCATAAGTCGCCCTCTATCCAGACTGTTGGACATAGTCCCCCCTGCAGAGACTCTTCCTCCCAGGGAGGTCGGGAGCAGACACTTGCCCAAGCACGCCTGCCAGAAGTATCCTAATAGCATTCCCTTGAACTCTCCAAAAGGTTTCCGGGATGCCCATTGAGTTTTATTGTCCAGGCTGTCAGAGGCGGTTGCGTGTGCCGGACGGGACCGAAGGTCGACTGGCCCAGTGCCCCATGTGCGGGATTCAGACGCCGATTCCTGGCTACACAGCTCTGGGTTCGCCATCTTTCCTGGGGGAACAATGCCCCAGCGACGCCTCCTGGACCGATGCCCCCCAGACCGACCAACAGGCTGCCCAGAGCGAATCTTTTCGGAGCGAACCTTTTTCTACCCCGGCCATGGATGCGGCCGAACTATCGGTTTCGGGTCCTACTGGTCAGACGGCTTGGCCCCTAGAGTGGTATCGCCAGTATGCCTACGCTCGAATCAGTACTCCAGCCAATTGGCTGGTGGCGCTGTCGGCGATTACCTTCGGATTGGGAATGGTGAGTTTGGTTTTGGTGGTCCTGGGGATGGCAGCCGAGGGCCATCGGCCCGGCCCCCAGGGGGTGGAACCTCTAAAAGCCGATCGGAGTGCCGTGTTCGTGGTCATGGGGTTGGGGCTGTTGTTGAATTTGCTACTCCTTTTGGGCAGCATGAAGATGAAACAGTTGGAAAACTATCCGTTGGCCATGACGGCGGCTTTGCTGGCCATCATTCCTTGTACCTCTCCTTGCTGTGTGCTCAGTATGCCGTTTGGCCTCTGGGCCTTAGTGGTGCTAACGGATCCGGCCGTCAAAGCCGCCTTTAAGTAAAACTTAGTTCGATAATTTTATGTTCATTTATCTGGGCCTTCTCCCTAAGAGTCTACTTTTTCGGAAGAAAATGAACCGGCTTTGGTAGGCCATCCTTGACAGGGCCAGGCAAGCGGGGTATTGTCTTGTGTAATAGGTAAAAACTTTTCAGACCCAAGGAGCCTCTCCATGCCGATCGATTTTCGTTGTCCGATCTGTACGAAACTGTTGCGCGTGCCGGACGGGGCAGCAGGCCGACAAGCCAAATGCCCTGCCTGTGGGAATGTGATTACGATTGCGGGGGGTTCTCCTGCTGCTCCGTCGGAGGTCCCGCCTCCAGCGGAGGGAGCAGGCCCTTGGCAAGGTCCGGGTAGTGCTGGAGGCTATCCGTTTCCAGCCGGTTCTCAAGGTTATCCTTCTGGAGGTGGTGCGCCGCCTCAGTGGCCGCAGTCGGCCTGGGGACCCGCCCCAGCAGGCCCTCCACCAAGCCTCCCAGGTTCGTTTCCTGCCGGGCCAGGCCCTATGTCCGCCCAGCAATACCTGGCTAGTTCTAGGGTCTCCGGTCCGGCCACCTGGATGATGGTGCTTTCCATTATCCACATTGTGGTTGCTGTGATTCTCGTTCCTCTTTTTTTGTTGGGAATTGTGGGCGCTGGCATTGTCGCCGGAGAGGCGGGTCCTCATGCCCGGGATGACGAAATCATGGAACTTTTTGTCAACCTTTTCTTTAACTTTTTCAGTGTAATTATCGGTCTGGCCTTGGCGATTGTGGTGCTCTTGGGGGCGATTCGGATGAAGAAGTTGCAAAGCTACGGCTTTGCGATGACGGCGGCAATTTTGAGCATTATCCCCTGTACCTCGCCCTGTTGTTTTCTGATCGGCACGCCGATCGGTATTTGGGCCTTGGTGGTGCTGAACGATCCGGCCGTCAAAGCCGCCTTCCGGTAATAGTCTGTCGGCAAGTTTCACCCAAGGTTTTGGTCGGATGGAAGTGGTACGTCATGGTGCGGATGGTCTATCGGAGACCAAGAGGAGCGCAGACCTTGGCCGGGCGGAGAAGCTGTTGGTTCAGCTCCAGGCAGGGTACACCACCCAGCGGCCCACAGCCTCCGAGCATCCTCAGCCTGACGATGCCCATCTGCCGCCGGAACCTGTCCAATATTCCGGCCCTTTGAGACCGGAACATGCCTATGGTGGTATTCCTTGGGCGTCGGAGGATCCCCAGTTTGCCGAACGGATGCCGCCGGATAGTAGGCAGGTTTTGAACTGGGCTGAGCAGCTCCGCCGACGGGAAAGCCAACGCACCTTTTTCATCCTCGCTGGTCTGGCAGTGGTGCTGGCCGGACTGCTCTGGAGGTGGAATCCAGGAGATTGGCATATGCCGTTTTGTAGTTTTTATCGGCTAACCGGTCTGTATTGTCCTGGTTGTGGGGGGCTTCGGGCCGCGCATGCCCTGCTCCATGGCCGGTTGACAGAGGCTTGGGCGTATAACCCGCTGGTGGTGCTGCTTGCGCCCTGGGCTGGCTATGGGATGCTCCTTTGGGCAGTGAATGTGTTTTGGCCCCAGCGGCGCTGGCCGGGCCGGTGGCTCTATGGCCCCTGGGCGCTAGTGCTGGTGGGCCTAGCAGCCGTTCTGTTCGGCGTCCTGCGCAACCTGCCCTGGGAACCATTCTGCCATTGGGCGCCGGGGCCATAGCCGACACCGTAGCCAGTCTATTTCCTGTGGGCAGGCCGCCCTACAGTCTGTGTAACTTTTCCACAGGCGTCCCGAAGGCGCCTTCTCCGTGGGGGATCCACCCTGCTGTTAGGTTTGCTATTGGGGATGGGTGGAAAGAGCTTTTTCGCCAATCCCTTGAATGGGACACTATGGCGTGGCAAGAAAAAACGGTAAAATAATTTTTTCTTTTTCTTAGGATGGTTCGGAGGGTCCCAGAGAGGCGGTTTCCCTCCGAAGAATCAAGGCGATTGAGAAACCCTGGCAACGAGGCGACGAGTATGCCTAAGACGATGAGGGCGCTGGTGAAGAGTCGACCGGAGCCGGGCCTTTGGTTGGAAGAGGTGCCGGTGCCGGAGATCGGCATCAACGATGTATTGATCCAGGTGATGCGGACTGGGATTTGCGGGACAGACGTTCATATATACAACTGGGACGCCTGGGCCCAACGCACCGTTCCGATCGGCCTAGTGGTCGGTCATGAGTTCGTCGGCCGTGTGGTAGAAGTCGGCAGCAACGTCAAAGACTTCCGCCCGGGCGATATCGTTAGCGGCGAAGGACACGTCGTTTGCGGCCGGTGCCGAAACTGCATGGCAGGCCGTCGCCACCTCTGCGCCGAAACCGTTAGTATCGGCGTGAACCGACCTGGTGCTTTTGCCGAGTATATCGCCTTGCCCATGACAAATGTCTGGCTTTTGGATCCATGTGTGCCGTTGGATGTGGCGGCCATTTTCGATCCGTTTGGCAATGCGGTGCATACGGCCCTGGCCTTTCCGGTGCTGGGAGAAGATGTGATCATTACTGGGGCGGGGCCCATCGGGGTGATGGCCGCGGCTGTGGTCAAATATGCCGGCGCCCGCTATGTGGTCATTACCGATATTAACCCATACCGTCTAGAATTGGCCCGGAAAGTGAAACCGACGTTGGTTTTGGATGCCCGTACACAACGTCTGCGAGATGCTCAGAAAAAGCTCGGCATGAAAGAAGGCTTCGACGTCGGCCTGGAGATGTCCGGCAGTCCAGAAGCTTTCCGGGAAATGCTTGACAATATGGCCCACGGTGGCAAAATCGCTATGCTCGGCATTCCGCCGGCCGAAATGGCCATCGACTGGAATAAAGTCATCTTCAATATGCTAACCATCAAAGGCATCTACGGCCGAGAGATGTACGAAACCTGGTATAAAATGACCGTCATGATCCAAGGGGGCCTGGATGTTGAACCCGTGATCACCCACCGATTTCACTACACCCACTACGAACAAGGCTTTGAGGTGATGCGCTCGGGCCGTTCCGGCAAAGTCATCCTGACTTGGAGCGAATAAGCTCACTAGTGCTAGAGGTTGTCTACAAAGAACGTTTTGCTCGCTGGGCTGCCAAGTGGTTTCCACCATCAGCAAGAGCTACAAGCCAGGATTTGGGAACTTTGGCTATCCAGAACGTTCACCGGCCTTTGGAAAAGGAAGCTTGGCTACCTGCTTTTCAGACAACCGCTAGGGGCGGCGTCAATGTCATTCCTGCGTAAGTAGGAATCCAAACTCCTTTTAGTCCCTCTGAAAAAGGACTTGGTCCGAGAGCTCCGCCGGGGATATAGGCGTCGGAACCTTTCCACAGAATATTTCTCACCCCAGTTGTCTGAACTTATCCTCTCATAAGGAGCCTCCCATGTGCGATCCTGTCTATTCTTGTGCGGAAGCCTTGGGCCGACGGGCCTTTTTGAAACAATTGTCGGTTGGTGGAGCGGCTGCGGCGGCTGCTGGTTGCACTCGATCAGGGATTGCCGCCACCGCTGAATCCGCCTCCGCCCCAGAACCCCTGCCCACCGTCAAACTGGGCCAATACCGCATCAGCCGACTGATCGTCGGCAGTAACCCCATTCATGGCTATTCGTACATGGGGCCACACACCGATCGGCACATGAAAGAATATTTTACCGTGGAACGGATCGTCCAGTTCTATCGGGACTGCGAGCAGGCTGGGATCAATACGTTGCAATTTTCGCCAAGGCCGGATCTTCTTGAAGCCCTTCGCCGCTGCCGCCAGCAAGGCTGCAACATGCATCGAATCTTGCTCTTTTCCGATCGAGCCCAGCTCAAAGCGATGGTTTCGGAAACCCAGCCAATTGCTGTAGCCCATCATGGGGGTGTAACCGACAAACTGTTTGGCGAAGGTAAAAAAGGTCAAGTCCATGATTTCGTCAAAGCAGTCCACGATCTGGGCCTATTGGCCGGGGTATCGGCCCATAATCCCGACTGTATCAAGCAGATTGCCGATGAAGGTTGGCAAGTGGATTTCTTCATGACTTGTTTCTACTTTCTGACCAGGGCCAGCGTGCCCGGTGCACTAGAAAAAATCCCACCTATTCAAACATTGGAGTTTACCTATCCGTTCTTAAAAGATGATCCAAAGGTGATGACGCAGGTGATTCGGCAAGTCCGGCAACCCTGCCTGGCCTTTAAGATCCTGGCTGCTGGCCGATTGTGTACCAACCAAGATACCGTCCGAGAGGCCTTCCGGTTTGCTTTCGCGAATATTAAGCCTGCCGATGCGGTCATTGTGGGGATGTATCCACGGTTTTTCGACGAAATCCGGGCCAATGCCCAGTACACCCGACAGTTCGGCAAACCCGTTTGAGGAAAAACAACATGACTTTTCTGCTCGACTTTTGCCAATTTCCGGGGTACGGGATCCGTTGGATGTTCTAACCCTTTGAAAATCTTGGACTTAGGAAATTTACTGAACAAAGAATCCTGAAAACCGAACTCTTTGAAATAAAAAAAGTTACAAAAATGGCAAAAGCCGAGCTCTGGGAAAAGGAAAACAATGGCGATGCATCGATGGATATGGTTCCTGATAGTTGTGTTGCTCAGTCCGAGGATGCCCGCATGGGCTGACGGTCCTTCCACGGTAGCGAGGCTAGGTTTTCGGGCCGAGGGACCGGGCCTGTTCGCTTTTGACACAGGCTTTTTGCAGGGCCGACTGAAAATGGATGGCCGGTACCAGGGGCTGTATCCGGTAGTAGAAAAGGCTGGAGGCAAGGAATTGACCATGCCACCGGGGTTGCTCAGCCCGTACCGGGTGTTTTCTCGGGGGGTACGGTATGGGGATGCAGCCCGGGATTGGCCTACCTCTGCAACACTCCAGCCCGATGGAGCAGTGGAGGTCCATTGGCCTGCCCGGCCCGAACATCCTTTGGAAATGAAGGCCGTGTATAAGTGGATGGACCCCGGCTGTTTGGATATGCAGGTGCAGGTAACCCCCCAAAAGGATCTGCCCGATTTTGAACTTTTCCTTTCTTCGTATTTAACTAAGGGGTTTCGGGCTGCTGTGTATGTCCGGCCTGAGGAGGCCAGCAAAGGTTCTGAGGCAACTTTGCAGAAGGTCTCCACCACTGGTATATTAAACATAAGTTCATTTAGCGCTTTGCAGCCAGCCTCTGGTATCCAATCAGAGAGGGGGGCTTTGGTCAGCCCGAAAGAAATAAGCCGGTTTGTTCCTGTGGACCGTCCGGCGGAGGCCAAAAGCGGCTATGTGATGTATCCCCGGGATGAAAAAGCCCTCCGGATGATTCAAGATGGACGCTGGAAGATACCCCCCAGTCCGGTGGATTGGGACATCGGTCCGTTTTTGGGCAAACCCATCTGTTTTCGCCGGGATCCAGATTTGGGGATTACCGTGGTGCTAATGAGTCCGTCAGAGGATTGTTTTGCGGTGTCCAGTGCCTGGAATCCGGAGAACCTCCAATCAGGGGGGTATCGCTCCCTATATCTTTCCCTCTTTGGTTACGAGATAAAGGCAGGCCAAACCGCCAAGGCCCGATGTCGGCTTGTGATCGGAAGGGATTTAACTGAAGCTCGTATTTTGGAAATATACGAAAAATACACAAAATAGTTAAAACGGCTGTCCTTCCACTCAGAGCCTCCTCATGCTAGTAGTGAGTTTCATCCTGAATCTAGGATTTAGGTGGATTTCTTTTCCCCCTTAAGGATCTCCCCAAGAACTTTTGACGAATAATTACGCTACTTCCCGTCAAAGTTCAAAAGGTTCCAATCCCCCTGATCCCCCTTTATTGTGGTCTTGGTAGCAATTAAAATGTCTAACTTTCTTTCCGGAAATCATAGGCCAATGGTTCTAAGAAACCTATAGGGAGCATATCAGTGCCTTACGAGTGTGTGGTATGTGTGAAGCAGGTGCCGGATACGGCCAACATTACCGCCGAGGCGATGAAAGAAGACGGCACGGTCAACCGGGCTGCTTTGCCGGCGATTTTTAATCCCGAAGATCTAAACGCCTTGGAAATGGCCTTAGAGATTCGGGACCGTTACGGCGGCAGGATAACAGCCATTAGTATGGGTCCCCCGAAAGCGGCCGAGGTGCTGCGGGAATGTCTCTATCGGGGGGCTGATCGGGTGATTTTGCTAACGGATCGGCGGGCAGCGGCTAGTGATACGTTGGCCACCAGCTATATCCTGAGCCAAGCCATCCGTACCATCGGCCGATATGACATCGTCTTATGTGGTCGGCAAGCTATCGACGGAGATACGGCCCAGGTGGGGCCGCAGTTGGCCGAAAAGCTTGGCCTGCCCCAGATTACCTATTTAGAAGCCCTCTTAGGGATTGAAAACGGGCGAATTCGAGTTCGGCGGAACACAGGCCACGGCTGGGAGGTGCTCGAATCGCCGCTACCGGTTTTGGTGACGGTCATGGGCACGGCCAATCAACCTAGGCCGCGGTCGGCCAAACGCCTGATGCGTTTCAAACGGGCGAAAAGCCGCTCGGAACTCCTGGCGGAGCTAAAAGCCCAAAATCCCCAAGCCTCCGAAGCAGAGTTGCAACCTGCCTTGCAGGCCCGAATGCAACAGCTTGAGGATCAAGGGCTGTTGATTGAGGAGTGGGATTTGGAGCGGATCGGCGCCGATCTGAGTCGATGCGGCGCTACAGGTTCACCCACCAAAGTCTGGCGAGTCCAAAGCATCGTGCTCAGCCGAAAAGTCTATAAACAATATCCGCCCACCGAAGAGGGCGTCCGGGAATTGGTTCATGAATTGATCATGGACCGGATTTTGGGCTAATCGGACCATTTTCATCAAATAGCTTTCCCTACAGGGCCATATCAATATATAGGGTGTGATTCTCGCACAAACGGGAATCTAGAGGGGTTTTCCGGCGGAAGGTGACATCCATAAAAGCTAAACCCAAGAAAAAAACTGGAAGCCTCTGTTCGCTGGGATGACAAGAGGGCGGCCTCCGGCTTTTGCCGGGATGACAAAAAGGTGCCCCGGAGCTACCAGAGGAGGTTCTCCTATACCGCGGAACTTTTCGGTTTTTAAAGGACGATCTTAGATATGATACCGGTCAATCGCCAAGGCGAGGTATGGGTCTTTGCGGAGCAGGAGGATGGCCAGCTGCAGGAGGTCGCTTTGGAGCTATGTGGGAAGGCTCGGCAACTGGCCGACCAACTGGCTGTACCGGTGGGAGCGGTGTTGGTGGGCGATCAGGTGGCTGGTTTGGCCGACCGGCTGATCGCCCATGGAGCCGACCATGTGTATCTGGTAGAAGACCCTCGGTTGGCGCAGTATCAGACGCTGCCATATGCCCGAGCGGTTTGCCAGTTGATTGAGAAGTATCATCCGCAGATTGTTTTGTACGGAGCCACACCGTTGGGCCGGGATTTGGCCCCTCGGATCGCCTCCTATCTACGGGCGGGGATGACGGCGGATTGCACAGATCTACGCATTGAAGATGTGCTGGAGGCCCGCACTCAGCAGCTACATCCGAAACTCTTACTGCAAGTGCGGCCTGCTTTTGGGGGCAATATTATTGCCACGATTGTCAACTACGATGGTTGGCCCCAAATGGCTACGGTGCGGGAAGGTGTCATGCCGCTTTTACCGCCCGATACCAACCGGCGTGGCCAAATCCTCCGGCAGCAGGTGGAACTGGATGAGACGCTTTTTGTGGTGCGACTGTTGGAACGGCATTCGGAACCCCGAAAAGTGAACCTAAAAGGTGCTCGGATCATTGTGGCAGGCGGAGCCGGGGTAGGCAGTAAAGAAAATTTCCGCCTGATTTATGAATTAGCCGGAGTGGTGGGGGGAGCGGTCGGTGCAAGCCGGGCAGCGGTGGATAGCGGTTTTATCGGTAAAGAGCACCAGATTGGGCAAACCGGCACCACCGTTCGGCCTGCCCTATATATTGCCTGCGGCATTAGTGGGGCGGTGCAGCATCGGGCCGGGATGGAAGAGTCGGCCAAGATCGTAGCCATTAACATCGACCCAGAAGCTCCGATATTCTCCATCGCCCATTACGGAATCGTCGGCGACCTGAAGCAAGTTATCCCAATGATGATCAAAGCCATCCGGCAGCGTAGGTAGGAGGTCTGTAGGCCTGGGCCATTATCCGGCCTGTTTTTTTCTGAACTTTTGCCATTTTTCCTAACTTGTTTTGACTCCGAGAGTTACGACGAACCACCCCTTTGTGCATACAATTTTCTAACTCTAATAATTCCAAGGAGTTAGAACTTTTGCATTTCGGGAGAAGACCAAAATTCGCAGAAGACCAAAATTGGCAAAAGTTGAGTTTTACGGACCCCTGATTCAGACAGGACAACCTCCGAAGTTTCCTGTATAGACAAAACACTAGGCCTTACCATCCCGCTTACCCTTTAACCGAAGGGAGTGAGCGTTTTTCTTCCCTCTGTCCCACCGCCCAGAGGCACTAGGACAGGGGCAATGACTCCGTCAACCGACCTTTATGCGCCTAGCAGCTGGCATTGCTTTCGGCAATGCCGTCCCCTGGCTGGAAGAGCAGCCGCGGACCTCTTCACTCGGCGGACATGGTGCCAGACCGGTTATCAGCTGCTGTTTTGAAAAGGAGCACTTTGCCGTGGGAAACTACTTTTTGGATAACGAGGATATTCAGTTTCTATTTCGGCATTTTGATATGAAGGAATTGGCCCGCATCCAGGAACTAGAAACCTTTAATGGGGATGCCGATTATGTGCCAGTGGACCTGGATGATGCGGTGGATAATTACTGGCGGGTTTTGGAGTTGGTGGGGGATATAGCGGCCAATGTACTGGCACCACATGCAGCCAAAATCGACGAGGAAGGCAACCGCCTGAACCCGGACGGTACGGTAACGCTGCATCCATTGGTACAAGAGAATCTACGTCGGATGGCTCAGGCGGATTTAATGGGTTTTACCTTGCCGCGGAAATACGGTGGGCTGAACTGTCCGAATCTTGTCTATACGATGGCGACGGAAATTGTCAGTCGGGCCGACGCCTCGTTTATGAATCTTTTTGGCCTGCAGGGAATTGCTGAGACGATTTACGCCTTTGCCAGTGAAGAGATTAAAGACGAAGTATTGCCTCGGTTTTGTCGGGGGGAGGTTACCGGGGCAATGGTCTTGACGGAACCGGACGCCGGCAGCGACCTGCAAGCGGTGCGACTCCGAGCTTTTCAAGACGAAACGGGCCAATGGTATCTCAATGGAGTAAAAAGGTTCATTACCAACGGCTGCGGAGAAATCCTATTGGTTTTGGCCCGCAGCGAACCGGGTACTACCGACGGCCGAGGGCTGAGCCTGTTTCTTACCGAGCGGTCCGAACGGGTGAAAGTCCGGCATCTGGAGCACAAACTGGGTATCCATGGTTCGCCCACCTGTGAACTGGTGTTTGATAATGCACCGGCCCGGTTGATCGGAGAACGGCAACGGGGTTTGGTGACCTACGTGTTTGCGCTGATGAACGGGGCCCGGGTCGGCATAGCAGCACAGTCGCTGGGTATTGCCGAGGCGGCCTACCGGCTGGCCCGAAACTATGCGCACGCCCGGCAGCAGTTTGGCGGGCCGATTGAGCGGCTGCCCGCTGTGGCCGAAATGATCACCGATATGAAGATAGCCATCGAAGCCGCCCGCGCCCTTACCTATTACACCTCCATGATCTGCGACCAAGAAAATAACAACAACCGCATTCTGGAATGGAAAAAAGACCTTTCGGCCGAAGAGGCCAAACAGCGAAAACAACTGGCCCGCTCGCTCAAACGGATTAATGCGATGTTGACGCCCATGAGCAAATACTACGCCTCCGAAATGTGCAACCGGGTAGCCTATGATGCGTTGCAAGTGCTGGGCGGCTCAGGATACATGAAGGATTACGCCGCCGAGCGATACCTTCGGGACGCCCGGATAACGACCATCTACGAAGGCACTAGCCAACTACAGATCGTCGCCGCTGTTCGGGGCGTATCCTCGGGGGCGTTCGAGACGCTGGTGGCCGAGTGGGAAGCCCGCTCCTACGACGATCCGCTTCTACGAGATTTGCAGCAAATGCTTTTGGGAGGTCGAAACCGAGTGGTGGAAGCCATCCAGGCTGTCAAACAAAAACCGGCCTCGTATTTGGACTTATCTGGACGGCGGCTTGTAGATTCGGCCATTGTGGTGATTGTAGGGCATTTGTTGTTGGACCAGGCCCGAACTAATGAGCGGAAAAAGCGAGTGGCCCGCCGATTCATCACCACCCAAATGCCCTTGCTACAGGCCTGGTGCCAGCAGATCCTTGCAGGCGATATGACGCCGCTGGAAGAGTATGAACTGTTGGCTGGGCCAGTCCCAACAGCCGATCAGTTAGGCTAACTACGCCTGTGTCCGGAGATGGCGAAACCGCCAACCGGTAATGGTCTGTTCGGCATCTAGTTTTCGGCGTTTTTGCTCTTGCCCCGAAGGATAAGATTCTACAACTCTAGGGGCTGCGGATTGCTTTTTTAGCGGATTGACATTTAAGCAGAGTTTAGTTTTATGGGGAAATAAAATGGGAAAATTAAGCGGCAAGATTGGCGTGGTGATGGGAGTGGCCAACGAACGGAGTTTGGCCTGGGCGATTAGTCAAGCATTGTATGCCGAGGGGGCCGAGTTGGCCTTTACGTACCTTCCGGGGCCTTCCAATGAACGGCGGGTCAAACGGCTTCTGACGCCTTATCAGCCCAAACTGCTTCTACCTTGTGATGTACAAAACGACGGAGATATAACCAACGTGTTTCGCACGGTGGGCAAAACCTACGGCCGGATTGACATGCTGGTGCATTCGATTGCCTTTGCTCCGCCGGCGGAACTAAGACGGCCCTATATACAAGTCAGTCGAGAGGGTTTTCACCGGGCGATGGATATTTCGGTCTATAGTTTTGTGGCAGCCAGTCGGGCAGCGGCTGGCTGGATGCCGCCAGGTGGCTCGATAGTAACCATCACCTATTTCGGAGCGGAAAAAGTCATGCCCGGCTACAACCTTATGGGCATCTGTAAAGCTGCCTTGGAACATTCCGTACGGTATCTCGCCTGGGACTTGGGCCGGGAAAAACAAATCCGTGTCAACGCCATTAGTGCCGGTCCAATCCGCACCCTGAGCTCGGCAGGCCTTCCGGAATTCGACCGAATGCTAGACCATGTGGCGCAAAAAGCCTGTTTGAACCGAAATATCGCTTGGGAGGAAATCGGCGCGGCAGGATTGTATCTTTTAAGCCCAGCCTCCAGCGGCGTAACTGGCGAAATCCTCCATGTCGATGCCGGATATAATATTGTCGGCTTGTAATTCGGGCGGGATTGGATGCTCTCTGTTTAAGTAAGTGAACATATATGGATTATGCCATGAAAGTCCCCCCGGTATTTCTGCCTTCTGGCGGATTCTGTATATTCAATCTCTAGAGTCGGGAAGGGGGCTTTTTTTCCCTGATTAGGAAAGGCAGAGGGCATGACCCTGATGGGGTTTGCCTGGAAGAATCTTCGACGGCGACCGGTCCGTACCGTACTCACCATGTTGGGGGTAGGGGTGGCTGTCGGGGCGGTGGTAGCCCTGGTGGGATTGGCCGGTTCCTTTGAACAGGCTCTCCTGGACTTGTTCCAGCGCCGAGGGGTAGATCTGGTCGTAATACGCCGGGGCGGTTTGCAACAGATGAACAGTATCCTGGATGAGAAGTTAGCTGAGCGAATTCAGCAAATTCCAGGTGTTCGGGCCGTTTCTCCAGGGCTGTTGCAGCCGTTTTCTTTCCCAGAGGTGGATATTTTCGGCGTCATTGCCCGCGGAATGCGATCAGATAGTTTCCTGTTAAAGGACTTGAACATGGTTGAAGGCCGTTTGTTCGGGCCGAACGATCACCAGGTGGTGGTGCTAGGATCGGCTCTGGCAGCCAGTTTGGGCAAAAAGGTAGGTGATCGGATTGAATTGGCCCCCGGGCATTGGTTTACCATCCTGGGCGTGTATGAAAGTGAAAACTTATTGGAAAACGGCACCATGATTATGCCCCTGTCGGACTTGCAACAGATGATGGATTTACAGGGCAAAGTAACTGCTTTTAATGTGGTAGCGGATCTGCACACGCCTGAGCAGCTTCAGCACCTGAAATCCCAAATCGAAGCCCTGGCACCGTATCTGCGGGCACAGACCCTTCGGGAGAATGTGGCTTCCTCGGTGGAGCTGCAATTGGCGAAGGCCACTGCCTGGCTGACTTCGGCTGTGGCGCTGATAGTAGGGGGCCTGGGCATGATTAATACGATGCTCACCGCGGTGTTTGAGCGGACTAGAGAGCTGGCGCTTTTGCGGGCGGTTGGGTGGCGTCGGGGGCGGTTGATGCGGCTTGTACTTTTGGAAGCAGTCCTACTTGCTTTGGCCGGCGCTGTGGTGGGAACATTGCTGGGCTGGAGCCTCACGCAACTTTTGAGCCGAATCCCAGCGGCTGGTCGGATGGTGGCCGGCCAGATACCGCCAACTGTGGTTTTAAAAGGGTTTGCTTTGGCGTTGGGGGTGGGGGTTCTAGGCGGACTATATCCGGCGTATCGGGCGGCTCAATTACTTCCGACCGAAGGCCTCCGTCATGAATAGCCTGGTGCCGAAACAATTTGAAGCCTACCCCTGGCAGCAGGAAGGACTGCGATACTATGCGCTTCGGCTTTTTTTGCAGCAGAAGTTTGGCGGTCCGGTACGTAAGATTACCCTGGATGCAGGTTTCTCATGTCCGAATGTTGATGGAACTTTGGGTTGGGACGGTTGTATTTTTTGCAACTTGGCTAGTTTCAGCCCGGCCCGTCGGCAATCGTCTCGCCCTATCCGCGAACAGATCCAGCAGGCAGCAGAAAAACTCCGCCAGCGGTACGGAACCTGCCAATTTTTAGCCTATTTCCAGCCCGGGACCAACACCTATGGCCCAGTGGAAAAGCTTCGGCAACTTTACCAAGAGGCCCTTCAGGAGCCTGGTATTGTAGGCTTATGCATCGGCACCCGGCCGGACTGTGTGCCCGATGAAGTCCTGGACTTACTGGCCGAGTTGGCCCAGAAGAGCTGGGTACTTTTAGAGTTGGGCTTGCAGACGATCCATAACCGGACGCTGCACTGGATCGGCCGACATCACACATATGAAGCGTTTTTGGATGCCGTGGACCGGGCGCAGAAACGGCGTCTGTCGATCGGCGCTCATGTGATTGTCGGCCTGCCGGGTGAATCGGCCGAAGATGTCCAGGCCACCGCCCAGGAGATTGCCCGGCTTGGGTTGCATTCGGTGAAGATTCATAACCTTTACGTAGCCCGTCAGACCCGCTTGGCCCAATCATACCAGGAGGGCCAAGTGCGGCTTCCCAGCTTGGAGGAATATGTTGGGCTGGTGGTGGATTTTTTGGAGCGGCTTCCGCCGGACTGTGTGATCGATCGGCTGTGTGCGGACTGCCCACCGGAATATCTGGTGGCTCCGAACTGGTCGGCCCGCAAAGCGACCGTTGTGGCTGCCATCGAAGCGGAACTGCAACGACGAGATACTTATCAAGGTCGGCTTTTTGGGAATCTGTCGCCTCCGGCTTCTTTGCCGACCCTGCCGGAAACAACCTTTTGAACTTCTGTGACAGTTCAGCCGAACAAAATAACTGCCTAGTTTAGCCAAGGAAGGCCCCTTTGTAGGTAGCACCGTCTGTTAAAGGGAGGCTATTTTGTTTTAGTGGGTTTGGCTGTACTCTAACAGATTACGGTACACCAAAATACTGTACTGAAACTCACCTAGTCCGGCTTGGCCCAAGTACCTTCTCCTGTTCCTGAACTCGATTTTTGCCATTGTGGGTCTCGGTCTGGCAGGGGGGGTTCTCAGTGTCTGTAATTATCGGAGTTGGGAAATTGAGTGAACAAAAAATTTCGTCGTAACTGCTGGCGGCAAAACCGGTAGGGAAAATGGCCAGAGTCGAACTTAGCTCGACTTTGGCCCACTTGCCTAGCTGCCTTCGTTTCCAGGGGGTGGAGGGGAACGATCCCTTTGTTCATCGAATTTCCTAACTCTAAATATTACAAAGGGTTAGAGGCATTGCTTTGCCGGTTGAAAGCCAAAAATGGCAAAAGTCGAAATTAGGAAAGGCGAAAAAATTAAGTCCTCTCCATTCGGCTGAAGTGTTGCTCGAATTTTCTCCGCCTTTGGTAAGGTTTTTCTCAGAGGCATACTTTTGCGGAAAGACTCTTTTGTCCTACTAATTATTGTTGGGATGCCAGACAAGCTCTGTTAAAAAAGCCTAGTCTTATTGGTCGGCATTTATAGAAGAGAT
This sequence comes from Thermoguttaceae bacterium, assembly GCA_025062105.1. Classification (GTDB taxonomy): domain Bacteria; phylum Planctomycetota; class Planctomycetia; order Pirellulales; family Thermoguttaceae; genus JANXAQ01. Next base: position 2,134 of record JANXAQ010000157.1, on the reverse strand, counting down.
CTCCTTTCAGCGATGGAAAAGTAAAAGAAGCTTAGTCTTTCAGGAAGAAATTTTAGGGTATGATACAGAGGACAACTTTAGAGCGTCCAGGGCGGGAATCCCACTGGCAAGCAAGGAGTCGGTGCAGTGGGCAGGGGAGGTTGGCCAGCTAGGGATAGAAATCAATTCCTCCGATTGACTTGGGCAGGAACCGGACTGCTCCGAGGAGTTTGGATACTAGCTTGGTCGGCATGTTTTTGGGCGAGTGGTGGCTGGGCGGTGGCTGAAAAACGCTCGGCCAGTCAGGCCGCTCTGGATTCTATCAGTGTCCAAGACCTCCACGGGCATGTGGCTTATTTGGCCGACGATCGCTTAGAAGGCCGATTGGCCGGCACGGCCGGTGCTCAAGCGGCCGCCGAATATCTGGCCCAGCAGTTGGCCAGGCTGGGTCTTCGGCCTGCTGGGGTTGATGGCTCCTATTTTCAACCGTTCGGCAAAGGGTACCGAAATGTCTTGGCGGTATTGCCTGGTAGCGATCCGAAACTTCGCCAAGAGGTGATTGTCATCGGGGCCCACTACGACCACATTGGCAGAGGCCAAGAAGGAAAAAGCCGGGGCGGGGTCGGCCACATTCATAACGGCGCCGACGACAACGCCAGTGGCACCGCCGGCCTGTTAGAACTGGCCCAAGCATTTACCTTTTTGCCCGAACCCCCCAAACGGACGCTCCTTTTTGCCTTCTGGGATGCAGAGGAACTTGGCGCCCTAGGGTCCAAACATTGGGTAACCCAGCCCACTTTAACCAACCATCGGGTAGTTTTTACGCTCGGTTTAGACATGATCGGCCGACTCCGCCAGCAACGGCTCACCATTTTCGGCACCAGAACCAGTTTCGGGCTCCGTCGGCTGATGAGCCAACAAAACCAATGGTTAAACCTCTGGCTGGATTTCGACTGGAAATTAGCCCCCAATTCGGACCATTACTCGTTTATCGAAAAAAAGATTCCTGCACTGTTGTTTCATACCGGCTTGCACGAAGATTACCACCAACCTACGGATGATACCGAACGGATTGAGTTTGACGGAATGGTACAGGTAGTCCGATTGGCCTGGCTAGTGGGCTGGACATTGGCCAATCAAGAAAAAATCCCAGATTTTCGCGATGAGGCTCGCCTGGAAACCCCTCAGACCCTTCAGGCGATGTTACAACGGCGGCCGGAATTGCCGCTTCGATTAGGTGTGGTCTGGTCCGAGCAGGAGTTTATTGGTCCTGGGGTTCGACTGGTGGAGGTGGTGCCAGGGTTGCCGGCGGCCCAGGCAGGGCTTCGGCCGGGGGACCATCTGCTTCGACTGAATGGCCAGGAACTGCACAGTGGTCCCCAGTTGCAACGCTATGTGATGACGACGCCCCGAACGGTGGATTTGGTGGTATTTCGGCCCGGAGAACAGCATCTGTTGAAGTTTCGGATTGAACTTTCCGGCCAGCCCATGCAGATCGGCCTGCTATGGCGAACCGATGAAGCTGAACCTGGAGCAGCGCTGGTTACCTATGTAGTCCCCGGTTCTCCGGCAGCGGAGGCAGACATTCGCCCCGGCGATTATATCTATCAACTGGAAGACCAACCATGGCCTGCCGACGAAGCGGAACTGAAACGCCGTCTGAAAGCAGTTCCGGAAACAATCCGACTTTTGGTAGAACGAGAAGGCCGACTCCGAAGCGTACAGATCCGCCTGGCCTCTCCTTCTGCTTCTGGTTCGGCCAAAGACCCCTCTACCAACTCACAATCTGTGCCCCCACCAACACCAGCCCGGCCAAAAAATCTCTTCTCAAAAACCCTACATCCTTCTTACAGCACAGCCGGGTAGTTTTCCCGGAATCCTGACACCTGCCGATATAACCGGCCAGAACCCTGCCCCGGCCCTCTATCCAAGCAGCGTCTCAATATCCCGGGAAGAAGCTGCCGTGATTCATAAAGTAGCCGGGCTGGTAGGTCCCCTGCTGGAGCTGATTCTGCTGCTGAAGCCGTTGAATGATCGTTTGCTGCAACCGGTTGTTCAGCTCTAGAGTTTGCATCCGCTGTCGGTATTGCTGATTGAGCGTATTCTGTAACACAAAGGGACGAACCAGCGAGTAATAATTGTCGATTGGCCCCCG
>JANXAQ010000079.1 GCA_025062105.1 Thermoguttaceae bacterium | reverse complement strand
GTGGAAGTCTTTACCGGCATCTGGAAGGGTTCGGCCGACTGGCTTCTAGAGGAAGAATAGTTTCTGCCACACTTTATTCTGTATTCTGTACTTTCTGAAAAATTACTCTTTAGGGGAGGCTATTGAGCTAGCTCAACTGGGGCGCCCATTCCTGACGGGAATTTCCCACTTCTAAGCGAGTACGGCTAATTTTTGTGCTCAGTTTAGGGGATTTGGGGAACATAGATAATCCCCAGGCCCATCGAACCGGCCCTCCCACAGGCATTTCCAGAAGCAAAAAGCTCCGATTCCAGATTTCAGGGGGTATGAGTCTCTGGAAGGAGGTAGGTCTCTATATCTGGAAGTAAAATGGGTAGGTTCTGTGCAAAGTTGGCTTTCTGGGGGGGGTGAGGCTTATTTGCCTATATTGTCTATCTTGCCTAATTAACCCCCAGATTTCAGCTGAACCCTTCTAAGCCCCGCCTGAAGACTCTACCAAAATGGCTCCTCTAACCTTATGGCCTTCCAACAGCTTAGGTTGCTAAGCAACCCAATGAGCCTGGTAGGCCGCCGCTGAAGCCAAGCCGAAACCAGAGCATTTCCCCCCATAAAGGGGAACTTTTCAGAAAGTAATTATCAAAAATGCATAAGCCGCCATCCCCCGAACCCAGACATCCTGGGCTTCTCCAACAGTAACACTTTAGCCAAGCAGGGGAACAGGATCGGCCCGATCCTTCCAAAAATGGGTAATTTAGGAAAGAAAAAATGGGAAATCTGGGAAACATAGAGAGTTTTGAAGGGTTGCCCAATTTCTTTCAAAACAAAATCATGAGTACGTTATTCGAGTGAGGAGTTTTCCAAATACTCCAAGATGAAAATCTGGCGGCCCATTAACTGGAGGAGTTTCAGCCTCGAACTTACCATCGGGACAACATGGGCAATTTAGCTGAAGAAAGCCGAAAACCTACTCAACCCAGAAGATTTTGCAAATTTTTTTCTTTTTTCCCCGTTTTTCCAAAATCATCTCTACTTCGGTCGGCTGAATTAAGGACCTGGAACTGGAAAAAAATCAGGATTTCCGCTTGCTCCAGAGGAGAAGGTAGGGTATCTTCCAGCCCCACAATAAAAAGGCAGTATTTTATTGGACCGAACACACTTTCGCCGCCTTCTGCACCAAGATGCTGGCAATGGCGAAAGCACTGCCCACTGCAGAGGCATGGGTCCGGTTAGATATTATCCATGCCCTTCATTTTGTCCCTCACTCATTGTCAGGCAACATGATGTGTCAGGCAACATGATCCAACCCAATGGGGCCTTCCAGAAACTTATATTACTCAGCTTCACCACTCTAAAATTGGGCTTCGTTTGCCTGAACACACCTAGTGCCTTTTTTAAGGGATCCTTTCTCGAAAATCTCCTTCTCATGCTTGCAACGACAATTTTTACATAACTTACCCCAGGGGAGAGTGGAGAAACCGGGAACACTCCCTGGTCGGCTACCATGTTACCGTAGAACGATGCAGATTCTTCATTTGGCTGAAGCAATTCTCCATAAACTTTCCTCTGTCTCCATGAGGTGGAACAATTTTTTTGTAGGTGTGGGGCTTGCCATGGAGGGCTAAAAAGGTGAAGCGGGCTCAACCTTGGCTGATGAAATTGGGGGCCTTGTTAGGTTCTGGGTGGGTCCGTTGGTGGATGGGGAGCCTAGAGTTTAAGGCATGGTTTGCCGATCCCAACGTGGACCCCGCCTTCAGCCCGTTGCCAAGGCGGATTTATCTATTTTGGCATGAATATTTGCTATTTCCTTTTTATCTGCGGGGGCATTGTGATGTGGCGATTTTATTGAGTCGGCATCGGGATGCGGCGATTTTGGCAGAGGCGGGCTGGCTAATGGGGTTTGAACCGATTCGGGGTTCCACCCGACGTGGGGGCACAGCGGCTCTTTGCCGACTTCTCCGCAAAGGTCAGGCCAAACACATCGGCATTACTCCGGACGGTCCACGCGGCCCCCGCCGTCAGTTGGCCCCTGGAGCAGTCTATTTAGCTTCCCGATTGCAAATGCCCGTGGTGCTAATAGGCATCGGCTATGATCGGCCTTGGCGAATCCGGGGTGCTTGGGACCAGTTTGCCGTGCCAAGGCCTTTTTCCCGGGCACGGGCTATCTTAAGTGAAGAAATCTTCATACCACCTCAAGCCGATCGGACCACTTTGGAATACTACCGGAGTTATCTCCAGAGCCGGCTCACCGACTTAACCCTTCAGGCAGAGGCTTGGGCAGCCTCCGGCACTAGAAAACCCGGCGAGAAAATTGTCCAACGCCAACCTTGCCGAAACCGATCTCTTGGGCTCACCTCGGACGGTCGCCTCACGGAGTTTCCCACATCGGGACTCGACCGAGTGGTATTGCCCAAGGTAGCTTAGAGAGCAGTTTTGTAGCTTGACTTTTGCCAATTTCTGTATTCTGTTTTATTCTGTACTTTCTGCAAAATCACTCTTTGGGGGAAAGGTTATGGAGCCAGGTCAACCGGTCCGGCCATTTCCGAAGAGAATTTCCAACTTCTAAGCCCCCGCCAAAGACCCTACCAAAATGGCTTCTGGGAACCTATAGCCTTCCAATAGGTTAGGCTGCTAGCCAATTCAAAGGGCCTGGCTGGCAGCCGCTGAAGGTAATCCGGAGCCAGAGCAATTTAATCCCCTAAAGGGGAGTTTTTTCGGAAGTACAGTTTTTATTTCAAGAAGTTAGAATTTGAGGATTCTTTGTTCAGCAAATTTCCTAACCCTAATATTTTCAAGTGGTTAGAATATCTAAGGAAGCCCACGCGCTGGAAAATGGCAAAAGTCGAGTGAAGGAAGCTCTGCAAAATCCTGAACATAAAGGGAACTATATGAACCTTTGATTCGATAGGTATTGCCCCCATCATATTCTAAGCCGGACTTTTGCCATTTTCCCTAACTTCTTTTGGACTCGAAACTTACGGATTGACTTTCATTTGTACATGTAATTTCCTTACTCTAATATTCACAAGGAGTTAGCGTAGAACACCTTCGCCACAGGCTTAAAATGGCAAAAGGCGAGCTAAGAGGCTGGTCTATTTACTCGGCAGGGAGATAATTCCATCCCAGCCGTCCGGAGGGGTCCGGTTATGTTGAGTGATGAAGGCAGTAAGGAAATCGGCCACTTGGTCTTCGGCCGGGAGGCGATGTAAATAGTGATATGCCTCCTGCCAGCGCCCGGCTAAGAAGGCATCGAGGGCCGCCTCATAATGCTGGATTTGGTCATCCGACAGGAAGGGGGCTTGGTCTGCTGGTGGTAGCAGTTCGCTGATGAGCAGTGGCTGAATCATCCCATACGGGCGTACCACCGCCACCCGGCGCAGTCTGGCCACTGTGCGGGGAACCTTTTGACGGATGGCCTCGGCCATAGCCGGATCGACCAGAATCGGCGCATGAAACAGTTTGGTCATACTTTCTAAACGGGATGCTATGTTCACCACTGGCCCGAACACCGTAACCTTCGCTTGTTCTGGAGGACCGATCTTACCGGCCACTGCCCGACCTGTAGCAATGCCAATGCCTACCTGAAAGTCTGCCAGGGGACTTTGGGGATTTTGAGCCGCTGTCTGGAAATGGCTACGAATCGCCAGAGCTGCCCGACAGGCCCGCTCGATCATGTCCGGCCAAGCCACCGGCCAACCCCAAAACCCCAAAGCGGCATCCCCTTGATAGTCTCCGATCACTCCTCCCTCGGCAAGAATCTGGTGGCTCATCACGCTCAGGGCCTGACTGACCCGGTTCAAAAGTTCCCGGAGATTTTCGGCTTGTTTTTCGGACCGACGGCTGAAACCTCGCAAATCGCAAAACAGCACCACTACCTCGGCCTCTTGGGGGCCAAGGAGTTTGTCGGCTTCCTCACAACTTAAACTTTTTAACACCAAAGGAGAAAAAAATTGGCTTAAGATCGCCTGTTGACGTTCTAAGCGGCGCATCCGTCGCAGCGAACCGACCATCGAAGCCACCAGTTCCGTAAACTTAATCTCTTCGCGAAGCTCTAAGGCAGGACTGCCTTTATGCAAAAATTCTGCAGTGGCGCGGCGCCCCGCCACATAGATCGCCCATGGCGGGAGCGATTCCGCAAGAATTGGTGTACAAAAAGCCCAGTCATAAGGACCACTTTGCGTAAATGGCCCTTCTATCGGTTGCTCGCCTGAAACCCACAGATGAAACACGCTTCGCCCCTCGATAACTGCTTGATAGATGAGACGTCGGCTCGGCTGAAAAAAAGTTGCCTTTATCCCACGCTGGTCCCAGTAGATGGCCTGAATGGCTCCTACCGAGGACAGGCTCGGCTTGGATACTTCTGCAGACTTACTTATCGCTGGAAAACTTTCGATTCGGGAGGCCTGCTCTTTCTGTAGCTCTACCTTGGCTGACTCAGCTAACACCGCTACGGCGACCGCCTCCGCCCAGGGCAAGGCCGCCATCAGCATACTTACCAAACGGACGCACATCTCTTCATCAGAACCAGCCTCAGAAAGCACTCCCGGCAGCCGACTTAGCACTTCAATGCGTCGATCGGGATTTCGAAACGGCACGGCCGAAAGCTCTTGGGAACTGTATCGATATTCATATATCGGCTCCGGCAGCTCTCCTCCTAGATGACAACTCTGCTGAACCAAAAAGAAGGACGTTTGTCCAATGATAAAATGTTCCTCAGGTAATACCCAACATTCTTCTACCTGCCGACCGTGAAAGAAGATCGGATTTTTCGCCTCGGGCAGCTTCCGAACCTCTAGCCGACGTCCATCCCACAACAACTGGGCGTGCCGACGGGATATCTGCATGTCCCAGGACGCAGACCAATCGCCCGCAGCTCGCCCCAGCACAACCTGCTCTCCCAACGGTAACGGCCGCCGCCAGCGATCCTCGGCCCGCACACCCTGGGCTATCAAATCTGCCATCCAACTTCCTTTCTCTATTTGGTCCTCCGGGCAAGCCTCTTGGAAAATGTTCTAGCCGGATTGCTCGCAGAGACGGGATTGCTTTTGACTATAACCCCTGCATAATCCTGAGCATATACCGATTTTTAATTCGGAGGCTTCCGTTGCTCCCATCCAAACACCTACTCTATGTCGGGTGCTAGTAGTGCTACCAACCCAATCGATTGGCTCAGAGGCGGAGGGAACCAAAACCGTGTCCAATTATCTCCCCCGGATCATCCAGAGGTTCCGAATATTTATTCAGTCAACCATAAAAAGTTGGTAAAACAAGACACATAAATAAATGTGATACTTCAGCTGGAGGAATAGCAGCCCTTCTGATGCGGACCGAAAACAGGAATCCGGGGCCGCAAAACATTGGATAACCCAATCGGCATAACCGCTGCCGAGGGAACCAGCCTAAATCCCACTGGTGCGGGATGCTCCTGGAGGGCCCTCTAGCCAAAAAAATAACCTCCCAGCACCTCCGCTAACGTGCTATCAAAAAAAGCCAAAGGGCTGAAGGATAATTTTTTCCTAAATTGTGTATTTAAGTGTCCATTTCACCCTTTCAGGGCTTTCCCCAGCAGATTATACACATCTGATAGCAATGCTGAGTGTCAGAAAATTATCCAAAATTTCTATATTGCCCAATCTATCAACGATAACACCTCCTCTCCCCCTGGTACCATACCTCTAGTAGATTTTCCCTCCCTCAGGAGAAAATGGAAACATGCGATTTTTATTCGCACTACAGGGCTTAGGGACTGAACCTAGAGGCAGGAGAAACTACGGGTTTCGCTCGAGGGAAGCTGTGTCCTTGGCGTCCTAGTTGAAAATCTCGTTATACGTCTTTGAACACATTGCCCCTCAAAACAGGGGCAACACTAGCAGAACTGAATTAGGAGGATAAAAAACCCTCCAAAGACACTAGGTTGATATTCTGGAGAAAATGTACAAATTGGGAAAATTATCTGGGAAATTAGTTAGAATGGGGCGACTGTTTTGCCTATTTTGCCCATTCATTGGTTTCAAGGAGCTTTTGGGATTTTTCAGGGGGGACCGATCCGTCGGATTACTACTGGATCCCAACGAGACCAGGCACCAGGGAATACCTGAAATCCTTCAAAAAGCGAAATAAGACCTTTTGATCCCTCTATACTTAAAACCTTTGTAGAGGACCTACTATCTTTTTGGGGAACCTTGCTGGGTAGGTGTGTAAACGCCATTGAAATAGACTAAAAAAGCTGTTGGTCTGACAGCAAACAGTGGAGGGCCGATTCGAGAGGCCGAATGCGGCATCTTAAAGTAACTGCACTCCTCTCCAGGGTGTGGCTGAAGTGCTATGGATCAAAATTGGGCAAAATAGATAATATAGACAAAATAGGATTCTCTCTCCCAAGCTTGTTTTTCTTAGAGGCTCTTCCAAAAAGCATTTTCTATGATGAAAGCAGTTTCCTTCCTCAATTTCCAAAATCCCTGGTTTTTAAGGAAGTATGGGGGAGGATCGGCTCGGCCAACAAAACCTATGGGAAACCGTCCAAATCCCAATTTCAGGGCAGCCTCTTAGCTCGACTTTTGCCATTTTCCCAAACTGCTGTTGGCTCCGAGAGTTGCGGCCATATCTTTCTTTTCCTTTATTCACCCAATTTCCTAACTCTAATAGCTGCAAACAGTTAGAGCTTCTTTCTTCCAAGGGGAGGTCCAAAATCGCAAAATGCAAGCTTAGAAGCTCCCTCATAGAACCACTTTGACCTTCTGAACTGAGGGATTAAACTTTTTCGAGGCTCTCTTGCCTTTGGTGGCAGAGCTTTTTGTCTTATGGGATCCGGACGGTGTGCAGGGTCAGATGGCTAGGCTAGAGTTTCCCCATCTTCCCTAATTTCCCTAAATTGCACTTTCTGAAAAGTTCCTTTTTGAGTGGGGTTAATTTACCGCTAGGACCGGCTTAGCTTCAGCGCCTGCTAGCCAGGCTCTTTGGGAGTCCCAGCAGCCTAACATGTTGGAAGACCAGAGGTTAAGCTATTTTGGAAAGCTCTTCAGCCAGGGCTTAGAAGCCAGGGCTTCGAAGGAGGAAATGCTCTCAAGGAATGTTCGACTTGGTTGGGTTGGCTCAAGGCTCACCCCCCGAAAAGTAAAAGAAAGTAAGTGCTAAACTACCTACAAAAAATCAGCTCCCCCTGGGAAACACTTCCCTATCTGGAGAAAAGTCGGTATATTAAGATTAGAAATATAGGTCCGGTAAGAGGAAAAGGGCTGATAGGAGGGTGCCGAGAGTTTGGCCCTCCAGGACAGCAGGTCTTGCTGGAGTCGGTCTGCCTAAGTAGTAGAGCCCCCTGAGGCCGGTTCCGGTAGCCTGGTATTTCTCAGCCGGGCGATTAGCTCAGTTGGCTAGAGCGCCAGCTCGACAAGCTGGAGGTCGCAGGTTCGAGCCCTGCATCGCCCATTTAAGAGCCTCTAACAAAATAAGGGGGGCGATTTACTTTATAAAGCAGCAAGATGCCCTTCGATCTATGATGGGAATGTGACGTTGTTAGAGGCTAGTACGGTTGAAAAGTTCTCCGCAGTCTGGAGAGGGTTAGTCCCTACTGGTGGGTTTTGCATCAGTTTTGGTGGGTTAAGGTCTCCCACCGGAAAGGGTTTCCACAGAGCCTTAGAGGCAGTCCTAAAAAGCATTTTCTATGATGAAATAAGGTTTTCTTCCTCTCAATGCCCCAGAATTCCTAAAATCCCTGTTTTTAAGGAGTCTGAAGAGTAGGAGCCGGTCGGGCAAAATCCATTGGAAACCGCCCAAATCCCAAATTCAAGATAGCCTCTTAGCTCGACTTTTGCCATTTTTGCTCTTCTGACGAAATGGGAAAAGTTCTAACTGCTTGGAATTATTGGGCCTAGAGAATGGTGTGGGCAAAAGGATGGTTCGTCGTAACCCTCAGGGGCAAAACAAGTTAGGGGAAAAATAGCAAACGTCAAGATCGTGTACGCTCTAAGTTTTTGTGGGCATGAGGGTTAGAAAATTGTACAGTGGACGGGTGCTCCATACCCTTTGAAGACACTAGGTTTTGATGGCACAAGCAGTTAGAAAAATTGGCAAAAGTCGATTTGCAGAAATTCCTAGAATAGCCCCCCCATGCCCAGGATGGACTCCCTACTTTTGGCCACCATGCTGCTTCTGCGTTAATCTAGGAGACTGTCCTAAAATTTTGCCAGGCGACGGAGCATCAGACCAATCATCGCCACACGGATTATTGCTTCGCTGATTCGGGAGGTTTCGCTGGTACTCTTTATTTAAGCTGCATGGAAAGCCAGGCAATTGTTCTTTCAACAATCCATCGTTTGTTCTTTCCACAATCCATCGTTTAGGCAACACCACAGACTTGCCCCGCTGCTCCGGCCGAAGCACGGTCTGGAGCACCCATCCAAAGGCCCCTCTAACCCGCTCCACCAAGCGGCAGCGGTTCTACGCATCATCGGCAATGATCCGCTTCAACCGACAGCAGACACCTTGCCGTTGCTCCAACAGCCAGCAGACCCCGTCTTGATCCTCGACATCGGCCCCATGAACCACCACGGCCCAAACCAATCCCACAAGGTATCGACGGCCAAGGGCCGTTTCCGCCTCTTGAGCTTTTTGGCCGCGTCGTAACCCCCTTCGGGATTTCTTAGTTGCGACGTGCGAACCGATTGCGTCTTGATGATCACCATGCTGATCCGAATGCACGAATTGCTTGCCCTTACGCTGATAGTGCGAACCGATTGCGTGTCGATGATCACCATGCTGGGCGTCGGCCGGCCAGGCTCCGCCCGCCGCCCCGTCCGCCGCAACCGATCGGGCCGTTCCGACCACAGGCCATGACGCCGCCGCTGCCAAACCTCCTGATAGGCCGTCTTCCCATGGGGAAAATCCTTCGGCAACGCCCGCCACGGACGCTCAGCGGCCAGCACATCTAAAATCCCGTCGATCCGCCACCGTCGGCAGATAGGTTTTCTCCGAGGTCGTAATTGGCCAGCTATTCGACGAGGAGGCAACTGTCGATTATTCACCGCCGACAGATCGGCTTTCTACCCCGCTGGGAGGCTTTTAGAAGCAACGGCCTTCCAATTCCCCGTTGCGCATCCATCAGACTGGTAGGATAAATTGTTTGTTTCATGGTACACCTCCGTCATCCATCACAGAGATAGATCTTTCCGTAACCGCCCCGGAAAAAAACCTCTGGAAGTGTACTGTTTTTTATCTACAATGCGATTTCAAGACAGCCTGTAAGCTCGACTTTTGCCATTTTTCCTAACTTGGTTTGTCTCCAAGAGTTAGGGTGAAATCTCCTTTTGTTCACCCAATTTTCTAAGTCCAATAATTTCTCGTTCGGCCGAAAGGTTCCAAATGGCAAAAGTCGAGGGGAAAATTCGCCCCCTTGGGAAAGTCTTCCGAAAAATTTTTCCACATGCTTGACAGCGCCGCTGGGGGGGGGGTGATTATACTACAAAGGAACGTGGTAGGTGTGTTTTAGTTCTCTTGGGCTTTTCCGGCGGCTCCAACCTGCCCTCAAAGCCTAAAAGCTTAAAAAACAGAATTATGCGGAGGTTCCGAAGAAGAAAGTCGAGATTCTTTCGCGGCTGTAGATGTGACGAAAATGGCAGTTCACAGATGGAAAGGAGAATAAGTTATGGTAGCATGTCCTGGCAAGAAGGGTACGTCAAGGTGCAATTCCATTCTCTACAGGTGCAAGGCGTGCAATAACGTCGGCTGCGACCAGAGCACGGAAGGCAAATGCACCAACCAGGGTTTCTGCAGGGGCAAGTGTATGAAGTGTGGGAAGATCGGGCAGAAGGAAATAGTCAAGTGAGCTTGAACGGACATGGACGGCAGCTCGGCAAAAGCCGCCGGTGCTGATTTGCGGGGCCACCAACCTGCTCTCAAAGCTCCAGGTTGGCTTAAACCCGAAATTATGCAGAGGTTCCTTTAGCTCGACTTTTGCCAATTTTTTTCCGTTTAGGGGCTGAAGCAGAGTTGGTCTAGCAGCAAGGATTTGTACTCCGGAGGGATTTTTTCTGCTAGGGGCTGCCAGTAAGGATGGGCCAAAATACTCTGCTCCCAAAACAATTTCCGCACTGCGGCCAGCACGTCGCTAAAGCTCAGGGTATGTTTCGGATACCCAGGACGTGGACTCGGTGGTTGCGTCGGATGACGTTCCCAGTACTCCTGATAGATCACGCAGACCAACGTAAACAGCCCCAACAGGCAAGGTCCGGTCCGAAGCACCGTCTGTCGGCGCCAGCCGCGGGTCGTCTCCAATCCCAACTGAGCACGCGTCTGTTGAAACGTCGTCTCGATGGCCCATCGGGTCGTATAGAAGCTCAGGATCGTCTGCGGCCGCCATTGGGGCTTGGTGCAGAAAAGATAAAAGTCTCGGAAGCGTCCGTTCGGGTCTCGGGCAAAGACCCACCGGATGGGCGTCAGGCCGTAGCGGGGTTTGTACCAGAAGGCCTTCTGGCTGCACAGTTGGACCCGGCGGGCGGTTTCTCCATGCCAGAGGACCTGGCAGGAGCAGAGCGTGCTTTGGGCAACGACCTGTTGCGGGCTAGGCCGTCGGGGACCTTTGAGGCGAGGTCGACCTCGGCCTTGGTAGGCATGCGGCTGTTCATGCAGGCAGGCGTTGGCCCAGAATCGGCCCACCAAGACCGCCTGGCGCCGACGGCAAAACCAGGCCAACTCATACGACGAAAAGCCTCCGTCGGCCAAGAAGATAAAGGTCTTTTCCGGAAACCATCGGATCAGCACCGCCATCAGGCCCCGGGCCAAGTCCGTCGGGGTTTTATGCCGCCGCCAGCCTTCTTGCTTGGGACGGTACAGAGCAACCAACACCGGCAACGCCCAACTCCGTTGGGCCCACGCAAACCGCACCAACACGGCCAGCACCACCCAGCGATGTCCCCACCGCCAGACCATATGCCGATGGGTGCTTCGGAGCGGGTCCCGATGGCGGCCTTTGCCATAGACCCGTCTGCCCTTGGCGCGGACAACGGTGTCATCGACCGCTACCAGGATCCCCTCGGAAGGACCCATTCGCTCGGCCAACCGGATGGCCCAACCGGCTACCAGTCGGGCCAACGGCCACAACGCCCACCGCGCTCGACTGAGCAGTCGATGATAACTGCTCGGATGCCCTGGCAGAAGACCTTGCATCTGCCACAAGGCGCCGTTGACACTCCGCCGCCCCCGAAGCAACAGCATTCCCACCAACAAGCCCAACATACGATGGAAGGTCGGTTCGGTAAATGCTATACTTAACGTCAACAAGCCCACCTTTGCTTCTTCCGGCAACGAAAACATTTTCAGACTCCTTTCTGGCAGGATGTGAGTTGGCGCCCTGGGACGGCCGCCGTGGGAATTGTGATTCTTCTGGCGGTCGATTGGGTAGGCCGACTTCCGGCGTGGCTGCGGGTTCGGAGGCCGCAGTTTGAGTTGTTGCGGCTTCCAGAAACCGCCTCCAGAAAGGAGTCTTTTTACTTCCCAAAGCCCAAAACCTCCAATACCAATTCCCCCCCACCTGGGGCTAAAAATGGCAAAAGTCGAGCTAAGAACCTCTAACAAAATGAAAATCCAAATGGGGCTGAGGTGCTACCCGTCCTCTTGGCGGGTGGTAGGCAAGCTCATTTTGTTAGAGGCTCTAAAACTCCCTCCTTTCGCCCGGGACTGAACTGGGATGACCTCTTTACCGAGTTTCTTTCAGGAGTCCCTGGAGGTGTTCCAGCAGCAGGGCTTCTGGTTGGCCGAGTTCTTGGCGTAAAAACCAGCGGAAAGGCCGGCTCGAATCGGTCAGTCGCAGATCGGCCAAGTAACGGGGCAAGATTTTTCGCTGTACTGGTGGCCCTTCCAACAGCAGATGGACCCAAGCCCAGCATTCAGCGTATTGATCCTGGGTCATTTCCAACGGACGATCCAACCGTTCCAGCCGTTCTAGATTCGGTTGCCAATCCCGCTGGGCCAGCCGAATACGGAAAAATTCCAGATGTTCCCGGTTGATCCCCCGGTGGCCCCGAGGAACCTCAAAAAACTCGGCTAATCCCTCGTCAAGCCATAAGGGAATCTGTGGCACCACCGCATGAAGATAGCCATGGGTTACTTCATGGCGGAGGTCCTCGGCCACTTGATCGCCCCAGAAGGCATAGACAGCCAAGGTGGTATCGGTCTTTAGAAAGTAGGCCCGGCGTTGGGGAAATTGGGGGTATCGTTGGGCGATAAAACGTTGGAAGGCATCTTGGTGGTCAAAAAGATAGATATGCACCGGTTCCCCTTCGGGGGGCAAGGCTAAGCGGTTGGTCAGCTCCTGCCGGCGGCTTACCAGCTCTTCGACCAGCCGATGATGCGGAGCAATTGGAAAATTGCTATGAAAGATAAGTTGACCACGAACGAAGGTATGGTGGCCGGGCAGTGTTTCGGGGTTAGCCAGGCGGAGGGATTCGGCCGATTGCCACCTCGCACAGCCCAGCACCGAGCCTGCCAAGATCATTAAGAGGATGGCAACGTAGTTGGAGGCGGAAGCTTTCACAGTAAAGTTTTTCCAAAATACAAACTATTCAACCGGACCAGAATGTACATGAATTTGGAGAGCTTGAGGGAAATATGAAAACCTTTCGAAAGTTTGTAAATGCCCTAGGTTAATCGGCTTTCTTTTCTTAGAGGCTGTCCGCAAAAGCATTTTTTATGATGAAAGGAAGTTTCCTTCTTCTCAATTCCCCAGAAGCCCCAAAATCCCTGTTTTTGAGGAGTCTGAAGGATAGGAACCGGTCGGCCAAAACCATGGGCAATCAGCCAAATCCTCATTTTAGGACACTTCCTAGCTCGAGTTTTGCCATTTTTTCTAACTGCTGGTAGCTTTGAGAGTTACGGCAATATATTCTTTTGCTCACCTAATTTCTCAGCCCAATAGCTGCAGTTAAAGCATCTTTTTCCAAGGTGAGGCCAAAAATGGCAAAAGTCGAACTGAGGAGCCTCTGCATCCTTCGAGGGAGATATTTTGATACCGTTTTGGTTCCCCTTCCCATCTGGTACAATATTGGGTTGCTGGCACTGCTAGTCCCTTACATATACTCCTAGGATTTGGATGAAGGCAGCTAAAGCCTACAGAATCAAAAATTCATAAAGTTCACTATGCGTTCAGGATTATGCACAGGTTCCCTTAAATTATCCTGGTAGGAGAAGAGCCTGTTCCTACACTGAGATGTACTATTTATAATGTATAAAATAATCGATCTGTGCAAATTTTTAACAATTTGAAACATATCAATGCGTTTGTCTTTCAAAATGCCTCCTTCCAACATTGCTGGATAGGCTAGGGTTGTCGTTTGCGGTGGGAAGCTCTCTGTTGTTGGAAAAACGCCGGGGTCTTAAGCCGCTTCTTTCTTGCCAAGGCAATCATTGGCTGGCAGAACCCTTTTAGCGGTTAAGATTCCAGCTACAATTTTCGCCCAGCGGGGAGCCCAGCGTGCGACATTATATTGTTCTTCTACCAAGGTGCGAGCCTGGTGGCCGACAGCTCGGCGTAAAGCGGGATTCCAGACAAGCTGCTCAATGGCTTCCGCCCACTGCTGGGGGGTTTCCGCCAAAAAGCCGGTTTTCCCATGGTGGACCAGTTCCCTATGGATGCCAAACGGATTGGCTACCACTGGTAAACCGGCTGCCATGGATTGAAGCACCTTTAGTCCACATTTTCCCAGGCTCCAGGTATCGGGTGGCAACCAGCAGATGCCAATATCCGCCTCAGCCAAAGCAACCGGTTCTAGCTCCTCTGACCAGCGGTAGGGTAAAACCCGAATCCCTTCCAAATGAGGAAAGCGATTACAAATGATGCGTAAAGATAAGCCTGCGACCCGCCGGGCTGCCTCAGCCAAATGAGCTTGAATACAAAAAAGAGAGGGCAAGTTGCTGGGTTGGCCGATCCAAACCAGTTTGACCCCCGCTCCGGCCTGGCGATGTTCCGCCAGAGGATACCGTTGGCAATCCACGCAGGTAGGCACCCGATAGACCCGCTCCGGACCGATGGACCTCGCCACCCGTTCAGCTAAATATCTATTGCCCGCCAAGACTGCATCTGAAGCGCGCACAGTGGCGCAAAAGGCAAAGGCCCGCTGCCAACTGTGCGGTCCTTTCGGGTGGTAGCTATCCCGTTGGAACAGGGCATCATCCAGGTCGTAGATCAACTTTCGAGCCCATCGGCGCAGCAGCATTAACTGCCAGAACGGTAAGAGCTTCCGTTGGAGTAGCACTCCGTCGACCCGGCCTGCGTGGCGCAGTTGCCTTAGCCGACCCCAAGGCGAACGGCACAACTGAGCAATTTCCAATCTAATGCCCAATTCCGCTAGTGCCGGCCCAAACGGACGGACACGATACCGACAACAGGGATCCTCTAGGTTTTCTACCAAGGCTAACAGTTTCATTACAAAATAATCAACGCCTCTTCGCTGGTAGCAAAAGCCATAACATTCGGCCGACGGAGTAACTGGATCGGGACCTGTAATTTAGGAAATTCAATCTGGACAATTTGGGAAACATAGGAAGTTTTGAAGATTTCCTCCTCGATTTTCCCTCAAGATTCACAGCTACTCCTTCGGCGGAATAGTTACTCAAAGGCCTCTGAATGCCTTCTCTTCCGGGCTTGTTGTTACATTACAAGAGAAGTTAGCGTGGAAATATTTACATATAATTTAGGCAAATTCGAAAATCTGTTTGAACAACACAGAATGGATAAAACAGACAATATATGCAAAATGGTTTTCCGTAACCAAACCGTTCCGGATTCCCTAATACTCTTTCCCAAATGCCCTCTTTTTTTCAAAAGAATCGTTAGCTTCTTTTGAAAGGTTCATTGCTCCCCTATATGGGGGGATTGTTTTGTCCGGTTGTAATGGTAAATCGATGCCAAAAGATGTGTATCACAGCGAGCCTTTCCGTGGCTGTGGAAACTAGAAACTCTTTGGACCCTCCAGAAGCTAAAAGAGGGAGGATGTTACCAAAAAAGGGGCTTTGGGAAATGCCACCTAAGAGGGGATACTTATAATGATAAAGTGTGCCTAGCGATTTTCGGGGCAGGTGCTAGGGTCTAGGCCGGAACATCTGTTTGGAAACTCTGGATAATCTTGAACATATAGGGAACTTTATGCATTTTTGATTCGGTCGGCTTTAGCTGCTTTCATCCAAATCCTACGACTATATGTAGTGTGCTAGCAGTGCCACCAGCCTAATATCCTGGGTCAGACGGGAGAAGTAAAATAGTATCAAAATATCTCCTTAGAATTATGCAGAGAGTTCCTTTCTCAATTCTTCCGGGTGCGATGGGTATTATGCCCTTCGGGCCAATTGTCGCAGCGCTTCAATGCCCCGTTCTAGCACCTGGTCCGGCGCCGCAAAGGAAAGCCGAAAGTGCGTGGCTTGCCGACTAAAGACCCGACCAGGAATGATCAGAAGTTGATATTCTCGGATAGCTCGTTCCACAAACTCTTCATCGGTGCCCCAGGGCACTTTGGGGAAGGCATAAAAGGCCCCCGAAGGCGGGACCATTTCATAATAGTCCTTCAGGCCTTCGACGATTCGGTCCCGTTTGCGCCGGTATTGGGCGATCAAGGCCGAGGTGTCCGTCTCCAAGGCTTTCACGGCAGCCCATTGAAACGGATGTGGGGCGCAAACAAAACTATACTGTTGGAGTTTGATCATTTCTTGAATCAGCGTCCTAGGGCCGTGGGCAAAACCCACGCGCCAGCCGGGCATCCCGTGGCTTTTGCTAAAAGCATCCAACACTAAGGTGTCTGGATTGAAGCGGGCGGGCGACACAAATGGCCGGTCGTAGCAAAAGGCCCGATAGATTTCATCACTAATCAAAAGTACATTGTGCTTCATCGCCAATTCCGCCACTCCCCGGACCTCTTCCTCAGTGGCCATCCGCCCGGTAGGATTGGCGGGGCTATTCCAAATGATCGCCTTGGTCCGAGGCGTAATCGCACGGGCCAGCCGATCTAAATCCACCCGAAAATCCGGATACGTATCAATATACACCACCTGGCCGCCCATCAGTTTTGGCAATACGTCGTACATCACAAAATAAGGATCAAACACAATCACCTGGTCGCCCGGATTGACCACCGCCATCATCGCCAGCACCAAGCCGCCGCTTGTCCCGCAGGTAATAAAGACCTCCCGGTCCGGATGCCCGTAGTCGGCTTGGATTTGGGCTTGGAGTTTTTCACGCAGTTCTGGTAGGCCCTGCGAAAGAGCATACGTGTTTTTACGGGACTGGATAGCCTGGATGGCTGCCTGGCGCACCGGTTCCGGTACATCGAAATCCGGCTGCCCAATCGAAAGGTTAATCGGATCGGGCAGCTTGGCCCCCAGTTCAAATACCTTCCGAATCCCGGAAGCGTCGAAAAGCCGCATCCGCTCTGCTAACCAGTTCATAGGTTACCTAACATATACGAGGGGAACTTCGGAAAAGCATGAACATCTAGTGAACGTTCCAAATTTTTGATTCGCTAGCCGTTCCTTTGCCTAGGCGAACACCTACTATCTGTTGGCTGCTAGCAATGCTAGCAGCCCTACTTATGGGCTCAGAGGCAGAGCCAGGCAAAATGGTATAAAAATATCCCCCTGGAATCATCCCGAGGTTCCTAGTGCCGATAAAATCTCTCCCTAATCATCTAACTCCCTATCCTCTTGCCGAACCCTTCTCTCCGGCAGAGGGTGTTATTCTACCTTGAGGTTTTACGGATGTCGAGCGAAACACTACGTAAAGAGCTGCTTGCCCAAGGCGATCAGACTAACGCTGCTGCTGGGGGAACAATTCTAGGGAAGTGCCTTTGGGTCAGGGGAGCGATTTATCCATGTTGGCTCTCATGGTCCTGCTTCTATATTTTTGGAAGTTCTAAGATATCCCCCATATAAAGGGGAGGATTCTTCCCCTTTCCGTCTGTCTCGAGTATCATCATTTTGACGGAACCTTTAAAATCCTGAAGATATATATCCAAACCTCTACTATATGGAGAGTCAAGCACTGTTTGCATCCCTATGTGTATTGGGTCAGGGGGAAAGAAACCTAAATAGTATAAACATATATTCTTTGATTCTTCTGCAGATGTTCCTTAAGTTTCATCTGCATGCTTTCGGGCTTCTTCGGAGGGTAGGCTCATGGGGCTTAGTTGGGAGGAGTTTACCGGCCGGATTGTGGCTTGTGGGCTGCTGGGGCCGAAGGAGTTGGATCAAGCCAAGGAGGAATTGACCGCTCAGGGCAGGACTGCTACGGCCGAAGAGCTGCGCAATCATCTTGTCCGGCAGGGTCGGCTGACCCGTTTTCAGGCCTCTTGTCTTTGGGAGGGCAAGACGCAATGGTTGGTCTTTGGCGAATACATCGTGCTGGACAAGATTGGCCAGGGTGGCATGGGCATGGTGCTTAAGGCCCAGCATCGGCGGATGGACCGACTGGTGGCTATTAAAACGCTTCGGCCCCAAGCTCTGCAGGATCCCAAAGCGGTGGAACGTTTTTATCGGGAGGTTAAGGCAGCGGCCCGGCTCAATCATCCGAATATCGTTACCGCCTATGACGCTGGCGAACACCAGGGGATTCATTACTTGGTCATGGAGTATGTGGACGGTCCGGACTTGGCCCGGCTGGTAAAGCAGTATGGGCCGATGGCTGTGCCAGAGGCTTTGGACTATATCATTCAGGCGGCGCGTGGCTTGCAGTATGCCCATCAGCAGGGCATCATTCATCGGGACATCAAGCCGAGCAATCTTCTGTTGGCCCCTTCTGGGGTGGTCAAAATCCTAGACATGGGCCTAGCTCGGGTTGCCCCACTTGGTCGGGATCCTACCACTGGCGATCAATTGACCGGTACCGGCCAGGTCATGGGTACCTGCGACTACATGGCTCCGGAGCAGGCCGTCAGCACCCACCATGTGGATCATCGGGCCGATATTTACTCGTTGGGTTGCACGTTGTATCGGCTTCTTACGGGCGAGCCGCCCTACAAAGGCCAGACTCTGGTCGAGGTGCTTATGGCGCATCGGGACGCACCGATTCCGTCGCTTCGGGCGGCCAGGCCGGAGGTGTCGGATGATTTGGATCGGATTTTTCAGCGTATGGTGGCCAAGCGGCCTGAGGACCGATTTGCGTCGATGGCCGAGGTCATCCGGGCCTTAGAGGCATGTTTAGTGGGGGTGCCGGTTGGTTCGGACCTCGAAGGCCCGGCTGAGGAGAGTTCGATGAGCACCAGTTCGGCGCTCCAGGCCTGGCTAGCGCAGCGGGCTGCCGAAGAAGCCCGGAAATCGGCTGCCTACGAGGAGACCGAAACCTGGCATCCGCCGGATGCCGACGCGGTAACCCGACCCGCGCTAGATGCCGGTGCTGGCCGAGCAGCCGAGGGCAAACTGACCGCCAGACAGCCAGAGGCCCAAACCCCTGCAGTCCCTGTGCCGTCATCGGCCTCTGGGAAAGCTCCTGCTGCGGTGCCGCCTCCGGTGGCCAAAGGGAAAGTCCCTGCTAGTGTACCGCCGGTACTGGCCGGCAGGTCTGCTGTGCCGTCTGCGGTGCAAGTCAGAGCGGCTGCGGCAGGAGCAGGTTGGTGGGCGGGGCTTCGGCAGGCCCTGGGGCAGATGCCTGCTTGGGTCTGGGGTTTGGCCGCTGCGTTGCCGGTGCTGCTAGTAGCCCTGGTAGTGGTGCTGGTGGTGGTGTTCCGGCAGCAGACGCCTGTGCGGGAAACTGCCCGGGCCATGCAGGCCAAATCCGCCAAAGGACCGACGGTTACTCCCAGCCAGCCAGGCCAACAGCCCGATTCTCAGGGCCAGCAGAAACCTTCGCCGGAAGGCCCCCATCCCGGCCAACCCAGCCAGCACCCTGAGGCCGAAACAACTCCGCCGGCCGGCCCGGAACAAAAACCCCAGGCTACCGGCCGATTGGTTCTGCATTGGCCGAAGGCCGATCGGCAAGAAGGCAAGTTGGACCTAAACGGCGTGTTCATGGACATGGAAAAATTGGCCGATCCGCACAACCCAGACCAATTGAAGCTGGCCCTTCCGGCAGGGGACCATACGCTTTGGCTTGCCCGCCGAGGCTATGAACCGCTAGAACAGACGGTGCGCGTGGAGGCAGGGCAGGAAGTGGTCATTCGACCAGAGTGGCGCAAAGCGCCTGCTATGCCGGTAGAACCACCCAAACCAGAAGAAAAACCAACTCCAAAACCAGAGGAAAAGCCCGCCGCTGAACCAAAAGAAAAGCCAGGCCAAGAACCGAAAGAGAAACCCGCTGCGCCGGAAACCCCGGCTGGCAGACCGGCCATCCTGCTGGCTTGGGAAAAACTCGAAGGCCAACTCCAGCAATGGGAGGCCCAAGACGCCCAGTGGAAGCAAAAGGCCGAGCCGATTGAAGAACTGGTTGGCAAATGGCAATTTGCCCAGGCACTGGAGAAGGCCCAAGCAATCCAATTTGCCCAGCCGGACTTGCAACGCCGCTGGCAGGTACGTCAACAAGAGCTCCAATGGCTTTCGGAGTGGAAAGACCGGCTCATTCAGAAGATTTGCTCGGCTTCTACCCCGCCCAAAAAGATGGACTTAGGCCTCCGGGGGCTAAATGGCGATGTGGTGGAGGCGGACCAGGAGAAGCTTACCTGCCGATTGCCGGGCGAAAAGACGGACACTTTGCCCTGGGATAATCTAGGGCCGCAGGCGCCGCAGAAGTTGGCTGGTTTTGTCCTAGACCCGGCCAAGCCGGAGGACTTGTTAAAGGCGGCTGTGTTTTTGGCCGCAGTCGGCCAGGCTGCTGAGGCCACCCGCTACTTTGCCCAGGCGCAGCAGAAAGGCCTTTCGGTGCAGGAGCATCTGGAACTGGCAAGCTACCCGTTGGTGCAGGAGTTGGTGGGCAAACTTCGGCAAAAGGAGTACCCGGCGGCCCGCTCGGCTCTAGAACGCCTGGAAGCCGAACCCAGCCTTGCCCCATGGCGCACCAAACACCAGGAATTTTTGGACAGTATCCGAGCTGTGCTCTCGGCCGCCCAACGAGACGCCGAAGCAGAAAAACTCTACACCGAGGCCGTCAAACTTTATAAAGAAAAAGAGCTTTACGACGTGAAACCGTTAGTCGTGAAGCTAAAGAGTGAATATGCAGACACCACGCCGATGCTGGACGCCAGCCGGCAACCTACGGTGGCCGAGATGGAGCAGGCCACCGCCGGTCTTGGACGCCGGATTACCGTAGCCCAGAAAGGCAAAGCCGATTTCCGCACCATCCAAGCCGCCATCGACGCCGCCTATGGGGGAGACTTGATTGAAATCCAAGATATTGGCCCCTACAGTGAAGCAGTAACGTTTTCTTCGGATAAGAATAACATTACACTTTCTGGTCGAAAGGGAGTTTGGCCTCTTTTGATATCCCTCGAACCAAATAGTGTGGTAGGAAATATTCTCCGCATAGAGGGAAGTAACACTACTATTCGCCGAATGGCGGTGGTTAATAGGGGAGCCCCAGGGCGCACTGGACCGGTGGTCGCCGGTTCGGCAAATCTCGAGTTAATGATTTTTGATACGATAGTACCAAAAGGTGCTAAACTCACTAACTGTATTGTATGTTTTGTTGAACGAGAGGGGCCCATGGTCGTCCAAAATAGTTTGTGCTTGAGGCTCTGGCAATGGGGAAGAATAGAAGCATATAACTCTATCATTTTAGAGTTCGCATGTTACACCCATGCAGGCAGTGTGTGCAAAGACTGTATTATAGGTAAGATTGAGAACCCCGATCGAATTCGGAATCACCGGTTGGAATATTGTGTAACATTTAAAGATGTCTCTCCAGACATTGAGCGGGGGCCGGGCTGTATTCAGGCGGATCCAATGTTTCGGGACCCCAAGAATTTGGACTATCGTCTTCAGCCGGGCAGTCCCTGCATTGGCAAGGCAAGCGATGGGGGGGATATAGGGGTGCGGTGGACGCCGGAGATGTTGGAGCTGGTGAAAGTGGCTTTGGAGCTACGCCGCCGCGGCTTGATCAAGTTTTAGTTAGGAGTAAGATCACTTCGCAGGGAAACTCACGGCCGCACCGGCGGTACGGATTGAGCAAGCGGAAGGCACAGGCTCTGGCCGGGGAGTCCTGAGAAGCGGAGGGTTTTTTGTAGGCCTTGGATTGCTTTATCTTTCTTCGAGCAGGGCTTGCCACTGCTGGCGGAGCTGGAGGATTTCGGCTTCTTGTTGGTCGCTGAAGTGGCCTTGGCGGTGGGCGTAGGTGTCCATCCAGGTTTGCATGCGTTCTAGAGCGTCTGGGTCGGAGCGGAAGGCCGCATTGTTTCCCAAGATACGGCGGAGCAGTTTGCTTTGGCGGGCAGGCATCTGACCAACCACGGAGCGATCTCGCTCAAAGGCTAATTTGTGGAGATCGCGGTCAGCATAGTTCAATAGATTTTCATAGGATTTGGCTGGGGTCAGGTCGTAGCGGGCGGCTTTTGGATCAGGACCATCCGGACGATGGCAACGAACACAATATTTATCCAATACCGGCTGGACTAGCCGATCGTACCGTAGCGGCCAGGAACCTTCCGGGCCGGGGCGAACTCGACTCGGTGCTCGACGGGCGGCCATCGGCAACGACCCTACCGCCGGTGCAGTATCCCGGTTTTCGTGGCAACCGATGCAACTGAGCGTGGTTCCAGGCTGAACATAAGTTAGTGTTCGCATGGTCTGCACCGCATACCCTTCGGCATCCAGGGCTTGGAAAAACACAGGCACTCCAGCCGGCACCTGAAAATAGGCCGAGCCATCCGGTTCCACCGGTACGGTGCCTAATACGAATTTTCCGGGGTCCTGAGAGCTGATGCCCAAGTTTGGCTGGTTCATATGGGGTTGCAGCTTAGGAACCACAGCCACAATGCGCAGACGTCGGATCGAGCCTTGCGCCACAGAACCCAAACCCCGATACACATCTTGCAAGAGGAAATAGCCTATTTCTAGATGTTCGAGCTGGGGCGGTTTAGCAGCGGCTGTTTGGTGGGCAATCATCGGCGGCTTAGGCCGAGCCTGCACTGGAATCGGATCCCAACTGCCAATCGTTGGGTCTCTGTACAAAAGTTCCATATTCCCGAACACATCCAATAAATAAATCCCTGTAGGAGCCGCCGGATTACGCTCATCCGCCACATACGGATAAGCACAGGGCGGCAACGGCCGATCACTCCAGGCCACCAAGAAAAACTCCTCGCTCAAAGGCCACGGATCCGTGTAATAATGCTGGGGCCAACCTTCCGTCTCCGGAAAAACCACCTCTGGCGTGATGCGGCGGATCGGACCCTGCCCTTCGGTGCCCAGGCGACGATCCAAAATCACCAACGAACCGCCCACATTCGAATGATGCGCCGAGGCAGTAAAGATCAGTTTTGTGGAACCGGGAATCGGACGGGCCTGAAACACACACTGCGGCCGGTGGGTAAAATTGCCATAAACTAGCTGCGGATTCGTGCCGTCGGGATTAGTGCTCCAGAGACTCAAAAAATCGCCATTGGGCCGATCGATGTAATCCCAACGGGCATACAGAATCCGGCCGTCCCAGGCCACAGCAGGATACCACTCGAAGTTTTCAAAGGCGGAAATGGGCCGAAGATTGCCGCCGTCTGAGTCCATCAGATGCAATGTATAGACGGGCACAGGGCGGGCGTTGTCGCCGCCACATCGCACGTAGCTATCCGGCCGGGCAGAGGCATCTTCGGAAGATTGTACCTTGCTGGACGGCGTTTGTACCGCCTGCCCTTTCCGGGTAGAAAGAAACACAATTCGACCATCCGGGAGATAGCGGCCATCAAAGTGATCGTATTTTCCTCTAGTGAGCCGACGCACGCCGCCCCCGTCCAGACGCATCTCATAAAGGTGATAAAAGGCATCCTCGGGCAAATTATCTTTGTTTACTTTATCTGGAATCGTATGCACATGAGGATAATACCTTGCATAGGCAAAAAGCACCTTGGTTCCATCGTAGGAAAGCTCTGGCCGAATAAAACTGCCCACCGGCCAGCCTTCCGTAAGACAACGCAGCCGGGGACCGACAATCGGATCCCGCCGACCGGCCGCCGGAAAGGCCGTCGGTTCGCCTGCAGGAAGCTGAATGGTCTGTGCTTGAACCGGCTCTTGCCGAAAACCTTCCAAAATGTAAATTCCCCCGCCCCCACGACTCCACCAGCCGTAGTATTGATCCGACATGTGCGGAAAGGCCGGGGGAATCCGCTTGACAAATAAAATCTGGTCGAAGTTTAAAAGAGGATTGGCTAAGGCCATGCGCCGAACCGCCCACCGGGCCTGAAAATAAATTCTCCGACGCAGTTCATCGGGTGCATCCGCGGGAAGCCGAGCCCACTCCGAAGCAGCCCGCTCCAATGCCTCCCGATGCTCCTGAATCGCAGCACCCATCTGGACCAACCGGTCGGCCAAAAGCCGACCCCGTTCCATCACTAGCTCCATAGGATACGGCACCGCAGGTTGACCTGGGCCTAGAGCATGACGGCTAGACCATTGGCTGGTACTGGACTGCGTGGCCGGTTTGCCTAGGGCGATATTTTTGTCAGCCCCCTCAGCAAAAACCTCCACTTCATCCAGATGCAGGTAGTTTTCTCCTTCCAAATGCACCCGGACATACCGGGCCTGGATCCCTTGGCCGGCCACCACCAGGGGTTTACCATCGGTTTGGCCGTAGAAAACCGTGCCATGATGCTGATATATTTTTTTCCAATCTTTTGCGTCCTGACTTATAGAAATCAAAATGTGGCTATTGCGTTCCGAACAGGCATCGCACCGGTTCCAGAGCAAAATTTTGCCTAAGCGGACCGACTCCCCCAGATCGACCTGCCACCAGGGGTCTTTCTCCCAGGCGGTATGGAACCCCCATTTACCTGTCTTTTGCCCATCGACGGCGCCGGCGGCATCTTCTTCTGGCCGAACCAGCCAACCGGGCAATAGGTGAGAAGGCCCTTTGGGATCAGCTTTCACCATCCGGAGCTCATCCTGCCGACGCCAATCCGCTTCCACCTGCTCGGCCGTGAGAGCCGGAAGCAGGTCTTTTGGGCACTGAGAAGCTTTTGACTTTTCTGTTACTCCCCCAAATGACAGGTTCTGATTGCCATATTTAGGGGGAACCAGGGGCACACACATCCAAAATCCCCACAAAATAATTACCATCATCCACCTTAAAGGAGCATTTGCGAGAGGCCGGATTCGATCCATTTCTGAGTCTCCGCTGAACCTGGGATGGGAAAATGCACTTTCCGAACCAGAGTTTTCGAAGTTAAATATATAGGGTAGGGATTCAATGGAAGGATCTAATCTCGACTTTTGCCAATTTTCCTAACTGTTTTTGCCTCCAGTAGTTACGACGAAACCTCCTTTTGTTCACCCAATTTCCTAAGTCCAATAGTTACAAGAAGTTAAAACTTTCCCCTTCGGGATGAGGCCGACAATGGCAAAAGTCGAGCTAATAAGGAGGGAGAGGCTTTCCCTGATGAGATTACCATAAAATCCGTGGAAGGGGAACTTTTTCCATTGAAAAATCTCGATAAAATTTAGAAAAGTCGGTTCCATAGAGACTTACCGGCACCCGTATAGCCCTGGGGAATAGTGTAACGGTAGCACAACTGACTCTGGATCAGTTAGTCTAGGTTCGAATCCTAGTTCCCCAGCTAATTCTTTATGCCATAGATAGTTACGATAAGCACGATCCGGAAAAATCGTGGCAGGACTTTAGCCGAATGGATTCGGCTTTCTTTTTTTGTACCTGTTCAGCCGAATGGCCAAGCCGCCCTTCTCCTCCTAGGAAACCGGGGATCCAGTTGGTCAAATCCCTGGAAGTAAGCTTTCGCCGAAGGTCCCAAAGAGATTCCTCTGGAAGGAGAAAGGTGTTTTTCTTTTCGTGGTGGGCTTATGGATTCCTGCTTACGCTGTGCAGGACGCTGGATCCCCTTCGAGATGAAGGAATCAACCTTCCCCCCCGTTCGGCTGAAGGATTTTTCTTTCTACTCTACGGGGGGGTGGAGTTTCTGGGCTTTTAAGCTCGACTTTTGCCATTTTTCCTAAGTGGTTTTGCCATCAGCAGTTACGACGAAACTTCCCTGAGTTCACCCGATTTCCTAAGTCCAACAGGTACAAGGAGTTAGAGCTTTACCCTTTCGGGACAAGGCCAAAAATGGCAAAAGTCGAGCTAAGAGGCTGTCGGGAAATCAAGACGGTGGGGGTTTCCCGATACGGTTTGGATGAACCATCTCTTGCAGCAAAAGACGGGAAAATAGGCACTTTCCGGCTGCTGGGTAATCTAGCTTCGGAGCTGATTTCCAATGAACACATTTCCAGATAGCCTCTGAGGGCCTGTCTGAAAAGAACTTTTTGGCCACTCGGAAGCCAAGTTGTTTCCCCCACCAGGAGGGGCTACAGCCGAGGATTTGGGCACCCTGGCTACCCAGAGCCTTCCCCGGCCGTTGGAATGAATACTGGCTACATCCCTTTTCAGACAGCTTGTAAGGCTCTGTTGAAACTCCTTCCGGTCGGAGGCCTAAACCCACCAAAACTGAAGCAAAACCGACCAGTATGGGCAAAATCTCCCCAGACCGCGGACAACCTTTTCAACAGAGCTAGCTTCTAACAAAATGAGTTTTTCTAACCCGCCCTCAAGGGGCAGGTAACCAGTCAAAACCATCTAGATTTCCATTTTGGTAGAAGCTCTTTCTAACTGGACTTTTGCTATTTTTCCTAACTGGTGTTAGTTCCTAAAGTTGCGGCGACATCTTCCTTTGGTCACCCAATTTCCTCACTCCAATAGCTGCAAACAGTGAGAGCATTGTTCTTCCAAGATGAGGCCCAAAATGGCAAAAGTCGAGTTCCAAACGAAGCTCTGCAAAATCCTGAACATATAGTGAACTTAATCCACTGGGAATTTTATCGCCCCTGGGTTCTCCTACCCGAATGGCTGCTAGCAATGCTAGCAACCCTAGATAT
>JANXAQ010000068.1 GCA_025062105.1 Thermoguttaceae bacterium | reverse complement strand
GGCTGGCATCCCTCTAACACAACATATAGGGGGCCAGGATTGCTAGCACCCAACAGATAGTAGATGTCCTGGCAGGACAACGGAACGGCTAAAGAATCAAAAGTTCATAAAGTTCACTGGATGTTCAGGATTTTGCAGAGGTTCCTTTTTCCCCATGCTAATAGCGCCGGCGGAGTGATTATCCTACAGAGAAACGTGATAGGTGTGTTTTAGTCCTCTTGAGCTTTGTCGTCGGCTCCAAGCTGCTCCCCAAAACCCAAGAGCTAAAAACCAGAATTATGCAGAAGTTCCATAAAGATATTCCCTTTGAATGATCCAGAGGTTCCGCAAATTTTTCGGCTCGGGCGCATCCGGTGAGGGAAATCGTAACCTGCGGCCTGTTGCCCCGTGCGAGGATGTTTTGGTAGTTCCTTGTCTTGGCCTTATGGGCCAAAAAATCCTTGGCAGGCGCTACCAGCTGCTTGGCCTTGGCCGCTGGCCCACCCTACCGTAGAGGATTTTTGGAGAAAATCCAATCCCTGGAAAAAGTAAGAGAGATAAGACTCCTCCCTTCAGCTGAACTGTTACGATAATTTGGAGCCTTTCCAAAGCCAGGCTCCCCCAGCCGGATGTATTTCTAGAAAGAGGTGGACAGCCTAGGAGTTCATCCAACCTTAATTTTGAGGATTGAACCTTGCGGAAAGGATGAGGGAGAAAGAGGAAAAGTCGGCAAAAACTAGGGGTTCCCCATCGAAGTCCAAAAAGGACTCCGAAATCAAACAGGTAGGAAGCACTAGGTCCGTTTCCGCAAAAATCGATAACTACCTGCCCCCAGAGCAGCTAAGACAAGCAGCAGCCAACTGGAAGGTTCAGGCGCACTCTGCAACAGATTGAATTGCTCGCTGGTTTCAGCCGTGCTGCAGAGCCAATAGGGATGGGAACTATCGGTCGTCCACTGCGAGGATTCTTCTAAGCCGACGCCGACGGCCTTGGCAAGCTCCTGGCAGTCCGACACGATCTGCAGTGGGTCTGGCAGAAGCAGTTCGTCGGCCGCTCCGGCCCCGGTTTCTTTCACCTCCGGGCTGCTCGATTCGGGTTGGTCCAGATCGGTTTCCGAGGCTGGGGTCCTAAGCGTGCTTAGTCCATGGGTGGTGGCCAAGGGGAGGGCCAAAAGGTGGTGGAGGGGTTGGGCTCCGGAAGCTCCGGAGGCGGGGGCCAGCGGAACTGTGGCGGTAGAAGGGGTATCCGAGCCGTCGGCCATCAGGGGTCCTCCGGCGGCAGAGAGCCCACTGATGGCATACCCGTACCCGTTCAAGGTACCCAAGGTGGTCTCAAAATTGCTGTACATATCAACATGATTGAAGTCGGCCGGATCAATCCGGCTCCATCCACTGGCCGACTGGTACTGCCAAACCTGAAGCCGATCCTCCGTCCAACCACTTTCTACCCGGAAAGACAAATAGGCCGGATCCGAGAGGGCAAAACTGCCTGTAGTGGTAAACAGCCAGCCACCTAAAAGGGTTTCGCCCGCTCCAAGCAGATTTTCCAATGCCGAGCGGACTGGGCCGCTGATAGCCGTGGCCGTTATCGTCAGCGGTTTGGAACTGCTGGAGGCCAAGAAACTAGCCCCCACCTGCCAGCCGGTAGCCGAATCGTTGACTACGACCCGTTGCTGCTGTGCCAGGTCGATCTGCACCGGCGAGCCTGAAGTGCCTGTTTGGACTGCGGAGACCGTAAACTGCCGACTAGTGGGGTTCCAGGTGCCACCGACAGCCTGCACCGAGCTGGTGCCGGTCCACGTGCCAACAGCAATCGGACTGTATTGGTTGCCGGCCGGAGGGGCTGCGCCGGCGAGAATCCGCACCGTACCCTGGTTGCTCAAGTTGCCTGTGCCCCCACCCACACGCAGCAAACTTCCATAGCCAACATCGACGGAAAGCAGCGATTTATTGTTCACAGAAACCGACTGTGCAGCAACCTCGCCACCACTGCGCAGATACAACGTGGCCGAACCCGATCTGCCCACATACAGGGCCGAAGAGTTCGTCCACACCGACCCGGAGCCTGCTACCAGTGCCGTGGCCTTGGAACGCGACCCATAACCGAGAAAACCCGTTGGACTGGATAATTGGGCGCCGGAACGAATCTTTATCGTGGCAAGACCATCATAGCCAGCCAACAGATACCCCGAACTGCCAATGGTCCAGGCCGAACCAGTGCCTGACAGAGTCAGTGTGCCTTGGCCGGCCGAGGCATAACCGAGAATAGCATGAGAGGAAACCACGCGGCCACCGTCGCGGATGTCCACCGTGCCGGAAGCCACATGACCTACATAAACCGCATCGGTATTGTTCCACAAGGAACCGGCACCGGCCACCGTAACTTTGCCCGAAGAGCCAGAGTAAAAACCTAGGTAACTTTTGCCGGCATGCTCCAGTTGGCCCCCCTGCTGAATCGTAAGAGTCCCCACACCTGCCCGTCCGACAAAGAAGAGAGTGCCGGTATTGCTCCACTTCGAACCGCTGCCGGTAAGAGTGGCCGTCCCCTGGGAACCTCCGTAGTATCCGACATAGCCGGCGACCGTGGAGACCTGACCACCCTGCTGAACCAGCAGCGTACCTTTGCCATAATAGCCCACGGCCAGACCGACGGAATGATTCCATCTGGAACCGGTGCCGGAAACCGTAGCCGTGCCTTGGGAGCCAGCCAGATAGCCCAAAAGCCCAAACGGATCGTTCACCGTGCCGCCCTGAAGGATGGAAATATTGGCCGTGCCTTGATAGGCGCCATACAGGGTGCTAGAGCAGGTCCAATTGGCCGAGGTTCCCGTAACCGTCACATTGCCCGTCACGCCGGAATAGTAGCCGACATAGGCCACAGTGTTAGAGACCTGAGTGGTTTGCTCGATATTCAAGGTGCCATTGCCAGCCCGTCCGATATAGAGAATGCCTGCATTAGACCAAGTGGAACCTGAACCGGTAAGCTGGACCGTACCTTGGGAACCTGCATAATGGCCGATATAGCCCGTGCCACTAATCACTTGGCCACCGTTAATAATCTGAAGCAGTCCCGTGCCTTTATAACCTACCGAAAGACCTGTGGAATTGGCCCATTTGGCCGAATCGCCAATGACACTTACCGTGCCCTGGGAAGAACTTCCGTATCCAATGGTGCCATAGGCGTCGGTTACCTGGCCTCCGGAGATATTGAGTTTTCCGACCCCTTCGTAACCGACATAGAGATTAGAAGAGAGAGTCCATTTGGAACCGGGGCCACTAACCACAGCAGTGCCTTCGGCATTTGGCCAATAGCCGAGATAACCTATTTGGGCGGGCACCACCTTGGCGTCGGTAATAGTGAGAGTACCTGTTGCTTTGTACCCTGCACCTAAATGACCTGTGCCGTCCACATTGAGCGCCAACGTTCCCAGAGAGCCAAAAGTAATGTTTTGCTGGAGGCCATGAGTGCTGTCGAACCGGACGTCGGCATCAAGTATCACTCCCTTGGCTTGGATGGTCCCATTGCCGGAAAGATTCCCCAAAGAAGCAAACAGAGTACGGGTCTGAACCACAGCACCGTCAGAAACACTGAGGCTACCCGTCCCCTGGTAACCGACATAAAGATGGGTATTGACCCATCGGGAACCACTGCCGGTAACCGTGGCAGTACCCTGAGAACCGGCGTTGTAACCGAGGTAGCCAGTAGAATTGGACACTTGAGCACCTTGCTGAACGCTGAGCGTGCCAGCCCCGTTATAGCCAACATAAATGGCACTGGAATTGGTCCACTTGGAACCACTGCCACTGACGGTGGCCGTTCCCTGAGTACCGGCAAAATATCCCAAATAACCACTCTGAGTCGAAACGAGCGCACCGTTGGAAATTGCAAGAGATCCTGTGGTTTTGTACCCTACACCCAACAGACCGGTGCCATCTAGGTTGAGCTGCAAAGTACCGCCGGAACCGAAGGGTATGCTTTGTTGGGCGCCTGGTGTATTGACCTGTACAGTACCATCCGTGACAAGGCCGTTGGCCCGAATCGTGGCGTTGCCATAAAGATTACTTAACGAGGTCAGAAAGATAGTTTTGGCCTCCACCAAACCGCCATCCGAGACGGTAAGCGTGCCGGTGCCGTTATAGCCGACGTAAAGATTGGCATTCATCCACTTGGATCCACTGCCGCTTACGGTGGCAGAACCCTGCGAACCGGAATTATAACCGAGGTAACCATCGGCATTGCTAACCAGCCCGCCCTGCTGGACATTCAGGGTGCCGGCGCCAGAATAGCCTACATACACTGCCCCGCAATTGTTCCAAATGGAACCGGCGCCCGTAACAGTAACCGTGCCTTGAGAAGTGGAAGCAGAATAGCCAATGTAGCCTGTATTGCTTGCCACCTGACCTGCTTGGGTAACCGTGAGATTTCCGGTGCCGGAATACCCGACATAAAGGGCCGAATTGCTCCACGTGGAACCGCTGCCGGTTACCGTACCGGTACCAGAAGAGCCGGACCAGTAGCCGAGATAACCGGCGGCGGTTGATACTTGTCCCCCTTGTTCTACCCTCAGGGTACCTGGTCCATAGTAGCCTACATAAAGAGCGTAAGAAGTCCAGCTTGAGCCGGTTCCGGTAATAGTGGCTGTCCCGGTCACCCCGCTGTTATACCCTAAATATCCGTCCCATGAGGAAAGCTGGCTCCCGGCGTTCACTTCAGCGGAACCATTACTTGTCCGGCCGATATAACCGGTGGTGGATGAGCTCCACTGGGAAGGATTTGCCGGTTCCACGTTGCCGGTAAACACGATGGCTGCCTGAAGCGGCGTGAGCATCATCGCCAGTAACCCAAGGCCCACCAGGAGCAGCCATCCTGTTCGACCACCGTGTCGCCGTGCGCCTGCTCTTGTTCTGCCCGACAGGACCAATTGGCCCCTTCTGCCAATAAGAGGCTGTCTAAAAAGGAGGGAGCCACTCTTGCCGATTCCAATGGCTAGGGTAGGCTTTGGGTAACCAAGCTGTCCCCAGCCCGATCTGGAGCCTACTGCTGGTAGGAAACAATTTGACAACCGAGTAAGCCAAAAGTCCCTTTTTAGGAAGCCCCTAGGAGTGTCACCTGCTTCGGGCGAGCTTGCTATCTGGATGCAAGAGCAAAAGAAAATTGACATACTCTCATCAGGACCTTCTTTCGGATCAACCGAGCAGCCTGTGCTAGAGCATCGGGCACCCTGCTGGAATCTCTCATGCAGCTTTAGCGCTTTCATTGCCTATCCCTCCTGCCGATTGGGTCAACGGAAAGAAAAGTATATCTCCCGCCCAGAGTCATAAAGAAGTAACATTTCACCCGAATGGAGTAAGCTTATTTTTTCCCTCCTGGGACCTCTTTATACCATTTGGATGTCTTCCCCCTCTCCGCTCCGCCTAATATTAAGATTCCTAGCCACCGGGAGGAGCCTACATAGGATACAGTAGGGATTGGAATAGGGGGCCTAAGGTATATCGAATCAAAAATTCATATAGCTCCGTAGTTCATTATGTGTGGAGGATTTGGCAGAGGTCCTTTCTCGCTTCCCTTTATTCCAAGAAGGGGACCCGGCACAAGCTGAGCCAGGTGAGGGAGCATAACGGAGGGGGCAAACCTAAAGGGCAGAAAGCAGACAACAAGTTCCGCGATTGCCACGTGTTCTGCCCTCCGGCTTCAGCCTAATACCTTCGGTCTCCAAGCCCCGGCAGCTGGGATTCCCTTCGACAAGCCGACCTGTCCCCCGAATGGCAACGACTTGTTCCCTCACCCGACTGCAATGTTTCGTAAAGAAAATCTCAGAGGTAAATAAAACATCATCGGTTTAATCTAATTTAAGAGAGCAAAATGTCAATAGAGATCTTTGGATAATTTTGGCCTTTAGATCACATCCCTCGAATGGAGGAGTAAAACTGATTTTCTTGTGATCTATTTAATCCCCAGTTCGGGGGGACCTTCTTCTGATAGTTCCAAAAACAAGCCGCTTCCTATTCCAGATTCCCTACTTTTTCAGATAAAAGACCCAATTTTGTTATTCCTTCAGTACTTCTGTACTTTCTCGAAAATTCCTCTTTGGAGGTTTTGGATGTCGATAAAAAACTCACCTAGGGACAAAGAAATGGAACTGTTTTCACCCCAGAAGAGCCAAAATGGGGTGGTTAGCTTGGACACTTGCTGGAACCATTGCTGCCGGCTGAGAAGGTGGGCGGTGTTGGAGAAGATCTATGATACGCTTGGTGGGCTTGTGCGGCAGCAGAGCGGGCACAGCCCGGAGCCGAGTGCCGGGATC
Source organism: Thermoguttaceae bacterium (assembly GCA_025062105.1). Taxonomy (GTDB): domain Bacteria; phylum Planctomycetota; class Planctomycetia; order Pirellulales; family Thermoguttaceae; genus JANXAQ01. Next base: position 2,589 of record JANXAQ010000068.1, on the reverse strand, counting down.
CTGGATCGCCAGTCGGTCAAGACGACGGAAAAAGGGGGGCCGTGGGTATGATGCGGGCAAGAAGGTCAACGGGCGCAAGCGGCATGTGTTGGTCGATGTGGTGAGGCTGATTTTGGCGGTGGTGGTGCATCCGGCAAATATTCAGGATCGGGATGGGGCGTGGTTGGTTTTGGAGCGTGCGCAGGGACGGTTTCCGCGGCTAGGAAGATTTGGGCAGACGGCCCCCTCCGCGGCTCACTGTTATACACATTTTTGGGAGGGATTTCCCATTCGAACGGCAGCAAATGATTGCCCCAGATAGGGGAATAACGAACCTTTCTAAAGAAGCTCATCGTTACTTTGGAGAAATGGCAGCCTTTAGGAAAGATCACTTCCAAGAGCAAAAAGTGCTCGGTTTCAAAGACACTGTTAGCTAGATCGCCTATTGTATCCATTCTGCGTTGTTACACGAGCTTTTGGGATTTGCCTAAAGTGATTTGCCTAAAGTGAAGTTCGAACGCTTCAACGCCAACTTGTGTATGACAGCGAGCCCTCCCCGGGGCGACTGGTGGCGTGGGTAAAGAGGGGGCCATTGGTTGGGTGCTGGAGATAGTTGGCCGTGGGGCGGAGGCGGTTGGGTTTGAGGTGCTGCCCCGTCGCTGGGGCGTGGAGCGAACGTTTGCCTGGTTGAACGGGTATTGTCGGCTGAGCAAGGACTATGAGTTCCTGCCGGCCAGGAGCGGAGCCATGATCTTGGTTGCGATGATCCATTTGATGGTTCGACGCCTACGTCCCTGCCCGGCCTGTTGAGATGATTCTTCCTTCTCAAATACATTCTTAGGGGCTGTCTGAAAGGGGTTGAACCTGGCTTCTTTATTCCACTGACCGGGGAAGATTTTGGGTAGCCAAGGTATCCAAATCCCGAGCTGTAGGCCCTCCTAGTGGGGAACACAAGTTGGCAGCCGAGTGAGCCAAAAATCTCTTTTCAGACACCCCCCTAGCCAGGCTTGAAAATCTTGGGAATGTTTGAATTCTCTCGAATGCTCTCGATGGGGGCATTGACAATTGTGCACTGAATCGCAAGCACTGGCAATGATTGGCGCAACTTGGAATTCTGTAAGGGGTTGGGAAAAAGGTTCTCTATCTTGCCAAACCCTTGCCAACGCTTGCTGTGCCGCTGTTTGTGCCGCAACTGTGCCGCATTTTGTGCCGCTGGCAGTTTCTGGTTTGGCGTAAGTACCTGCCTTTTCAGAAGTTGCGTCAACAGGTTCAAATCCTGTACCCGCCATTAAGTCCTTATGCAGTAAGGAGTTACGGCAAGCAAGGTCAAGAAAAGCCGGGAAATTCGCAAGGGCCCAAAAATCGCCTATCCCCTCTTGCCTACTATTTCCTGCATGTGCTCTGACGCATTCTCTGACACCTTCTCTGACGCCTTCCGTTGGTGTTTGCAAGTTCATTTCACCTCGTCGCTCCCATTGCCCCTCTACACCAACGCCGTCGCCGCTCTGACGTCTTCCGTTGGTGTTTGGGAGTTCATTTCACCTCCGTCCGTGGGGTGTTCCCATTGCTTGGCAGCCTCCCACGCCGCCTCCAGAGGCGGCCTCAGTTTCGGAAATAGGGGGGTATCACTCGAAACGGCTTCCCCTGCCCGGCGGTTTTTTGACTTGGCGCCGCCACACACCCCCACTCCCAATCATTGGTATCTACACATCGGTCGTCAGGACAGTGCAGAATGCCGGAGGAACCGACAAGCCGGTAAAACGTCCGCCTCTCCCCTGGAGCGGGAGAGGCCGGCCTCTCGGCAAAGCCGAGGCCGGCTGCGAGGGGCCTAAAATCAGCGGAGGCCCAGATAACACGCCTTTCCCGGTCGGCAACTGCCTGAACCTGGGACCGGTCCACCGATTTGTGTAGATACCAATGGCTCCCAATGGATACTCTCCCATTGCAACCCGGCAGACTTATCGGGCCGGGACTAGGACGCGGGATTCCAGCCGGACGGCAGCGGACACAATCATCGGGTTGCAAGAAGCCCCTTAACGTGCAGCTGGCACAAGGCCGTGGGATTGCAGGGCGGAGCGAAGTTCTTCGCTCGGCTCGGTTAAAAACAAGGCAAAGTCTTTGGCCAAGTCGCTTGCCTTTTGATGGACATATAGCCATACTGGCTCGGCCAGCGGATACCCCTCAGGCAGCCAGTCTGCACGAGGTGGCTTAGGGCGTTTTACCGGGGGCAGTGGCTCAGAGGAGAAGCCTTTTTCTCGCAGAGTTTGGCCTGGGAGACTCTCCGGCCTGGCCGCCGGTGATTCTTTTCCAGAAGAGGGCCGCTCCCAGGAGGGACTTTCTTCTTTCGGAGTTTGGCCAGGGGTAGTCTCCGGCCTGGGCGCAGCCGGTTCTTTTCCAGAAGGCGGCGACTCGGCTGAGGGGCTTTTTTCCTTCGGAGCTTGGCCGGGCGCGTCAGTTTCCTTCGGCGTCTGGCCAGGGACGGCAGGTGGAAAAGGCGCTTCCGGGATCGACGTTTCCTTGATCGCTTCGGTGGCCGGGTCTTTGGCTGCCTCCTTGGCTGCGCCATCCGCCTCCGGCCGCAGGATGGCCTTTTGCGCATCCTTCTTGTCT
>JANXAQ010000013.1 GCA_025062105.1 Thermoguttaceae bacterium | reverse complement strand
AGTAAGGGAGTTTTGACAGCTGCAAGCCAGAACATAGAGCCGCGTCTTGTAAGGAAGTAATGTTGATTCCCCCTCACCCGGCGTCGCCTTCGGCTCCGCCGGCCTCTCCCACGGAGGGGAGAGGCGTGATCTTTTTTCCTCTGGCCTCTGCCGTCTGCCTTCCGCCCTCCGCCCTTGAACCCCTCTCCCCGCCGCGCAAAGAGGGTGGCTTGGCCTTTGGCCAAGCCGGGTGAGGGGGCCTTCCTCCGAAACCAGACAGCAGAGGGCCGAAGGCCGAGGGCAGTTGGAGGTAGGGAATAAGAAAGTTTTGATAGCTGGAAGCCAGAACATAGAGCCGCGTCTGTAAGGAGGTGAATCTGATTCCGCCTCATCCGGCTAGCCTTGCAGGCTAGCCGGCCTCTGCCGCAGGGCAGACGCATTTTGCCGAGCCGCCAACCGAACATCCGCACCCAACGAAGTTTACAGACCGTTAGCAGCCAAACCAATTTCTAATACCCCCATGTGCTCCGATTCTCCCAGAGGCGAAAAGCCGATTGTCTTGCATGTGCGCGTAATGGCCGGACTGGGTGGGGGTCCGGAAAAAACCATCCTCCGTTCCCCCCGGGCATTAGCGGCGTATGGGTATCGGGGCGTTTGTGTGTATCTGCATCCGCCGGGAGACCCAGGTTTTTCGGAGCTTCGGCAAAAGGCAGCCCGCTTGGAGGCCACCCTGCTAGGCATCCCAGATCGGGGGCCCTGGGACCTACGGGTGGTGAGTGCTGCCTATCGGGTCTGCCGACGCCTGCGCCCAGCCATCTGGCAAGGCCATGATTATAAGACCAATTTGCTTGGGTTATTGATTAGCCGGGTTTGTCCGGTCCGCCTTGTAAGCATGGTGCACGGATGGACCGTAGAAGGACGGCGGATTCGGTTTTACTATCGGCTGGATCGGCTTTGGCTGCGATTTTACGAACGGGTGATATGCGTGTCGGAGGACTTGCGGGCCGAATGCCTCCGATGGGGCGTTCGACCGGAACGCTGCGTGGTCATCGAAAATGCCATAGATCTGTCAGAATACCAGCGCCAGTGGCCCACCGAAGTGGCCAAACGCCGGTTAGGTTTGCCACCGGATGCCTTCATCGTGGGCAATGTGGGCCGACTGTCGCCGGAAAAAGGCTTGGCCGGTCTGGTGGAGGCGGTTGCTCAGCTTCAGCCGAAATTCGAGAACCTCCGACAACAAACCGCAGACTTTCCGGCAGCAGCCATCCTAGGCCAGCCCCCCGCAGAGCAGCTGCAGCGGCCACCAATGCCTATCCATTTGGTGCTGGTGGGCGATGGGCCACAGCGGCAGGAACTGGCGGCTCTAGCACACCAGCGGGGCATAGCCGACCGGGTCCACCTGGTTGGCTATCAACCTGATCCCCACCCCTGGTACGAAGCAATGGATCTGTTTGTCTCTAATAGCATCCGAGAGGGCTTGCCCAATGTGCTGTTGGAGGCAATGGCCTTCGAGGTGCCGGTGGTGGCCACGCGGATTGCTGGGGTCAGTCGGTTGATCGAGCCGGAACAGAACGGCCTTTTGATCGAGCCGGGCGATCAGACCGGTTTGACGGCGGCCATCGGCCGGTTGCTGGCCGATTCAGAGCTGCGGCGACGATTGGCCCAAGCTGGCCGGCACACTGTGGAAACCCGTTATAACTTCCAAATCCGGATGGCCAAAGTGGCCGCCGTGTATGATGATCTGCTGGGCAGAAAGCGATTGTCTAGAGGGCCAAGATAAATTAAATGATAAATATCTCTCTCCCCTCCGCGAACACTGTAGGGCGTAGGCTCTACCTACGCCGAAAATCAGCTAATGGAGAAATAGAGGCAGCCTGCCAGAGCTAGACCCTGTTTCGGAGAAGTTAGGATGAGCAACAGGCGGGTAGAGTTTACCGTTCGGCTGATAGAAGAGCCTCAGGTGGCCGCCCGATTACCCGCCTGGACAGCTTATGTCCAGTCCCGAGACCAGCGGTCGCCTAGCCGATGGCCCGGCTGGCTCCGGGTGCTAGAGCGTTCCATGGGCCATCGCCCCTACTGCTTGGAAGCCGTCGGCCAGTCGTCTGCTCCGGCCTTGCCCTCCCGGATGCAGGGCCGCCTAGCAGTAGGCTCGGAGCAAATTGTCGGCCTTTTGCCGTTGGCCTATGTCCGGAGTCTGCTTTTCGGCCGGTTTTTGGTTGGGTTGCCCTATTTGAATGTGGGCGGTGTACTGGCTGATACCGACCAAGCGGCTCAGGCGTTGGTGGAAGAGGCCGCACAGCTGGCCGATCGGTTGGATGTCCGCTACATGGAACTTCGACACGAAAGCCCCCTGGAACATCCCCGCCTGAGCGAACGTCTGACCAGCAAAGTGCACATGCGTCTGGCCCTGCCGTCAACATCCGATCAATTATGGAAAAATTTCGATCCGAAGGTACGCAACCAAGTGCGTAAAGCGGAGCGTTTGGAGTTGACGGTGCATTGGGGCAGCCTAGATCTGCTGGCAGATTTCTACCGAGTCTTTTCGCACAATATGCGAGACCTAGGCACGCCAGTGTTTCCACGCAGCCTGTTTCGAGCCATTTTGGAAGAGTTTCCATCGGCGGCCGAACTGTGTGTGGTCCGCATGGGGCGAAAGGCGGTAGCCGGGGCTTTGCTGGTGCACGGCCAAGGCATGACCGAAGTGCCCAGCGCTAGCTCACTGCGCAAATATAATTACACCTGTGCGAATATGCTGATGTATTGGCATTTGCTCAGCCGAGCTATAGAGCGGGGTCAACACTGCTTTGATTTTGGCCGATCCACTATCGACAGTCCCACCTACCGGTTTAAAAAGCAGTGGGGAGCCCAACCGGCCGAGGCGGTCTGGCAGTATTATCTGCGGCGTGGTACGATTCACGAAATGAGGCCGGAATCGGGCCGATTCCGCCTGGCCATCCGACTGTGGCGGCGTCTGCCCGTCTGGCTCACCCGACTGCTAGGGCCCTGGATCGTGCGCGGAATCCCATGAAACCATTTGGGAAGCGTTCGGTATGCAGCCATCGGTTTCCGTTGGGACCGGAAGGTCGATGTGATTGTCATCCCCGCGAAAGCGGGGATCCAGAAGGGCTGCCTATGTTCTCTTTTACTGGATCCCTGCTTGCGCAGGGATGACAAGTTGTGCCCTTCGGCAGACATGTATCCATTTTTTCCGAGGGGGATCGGATAATGGGTGCCATTTTAGTTACCGGCGGGGCGGGGTTTATCGGCTGTCATTTTGTGCGTCAATGGTTGGCCGAGGAAAAGGACGATGTGGTCAACCTGGATAAACTCACCTATGCGGGTAACCTGGACAGCTTGGCCGACGTACTAGAACATCCTCGGCATCATTTTGTTCATGGCGATATTGGCGACAGTCGATTGGTCAGCCGTCTGTTGGCCGAATACCAGGTGCGGGCCATCGTCAACTTGGCCGCGGAAACCCATGTGGATCGTTCCATCGATGGCCCGGCCGAGTTTGTGCAGACGAATGTGGTGGGCACGTTCCGGCTTTTGGAGGCGGCCTATCAATATTGGCGCAGTTTGCCGCCGGATCGGCAGGCAGAGTTCCGTTTCCTGCACGTTTCCACCGATGAGGTCTATGGCGCTTTGGGCCCGACCGGACGATTTACCGAAAAAACCCCCTATGCGCCCCGTTCTCCATATGCGGCGTCCAAAGCGGGGGGCGACCATTTTGTGCGGGCCTATTTCCATACCTTTGGCCTGCCGGTGCTGGTAACGCACTGTACGAATAATTATGGACCCTATCAATTCCCCGAAAAACTCATCCCGCTGATGACCCTGAATGCCTTGGAAGGCAAGCGGCTTCCGGTCTATGGGGACGGCCTGCAAGTGCGGGATTGGATCCATGTGGAAGACCACTGCCGGGCCCTTCGGATGGTGTTGGCTGGGGGGCGGCCCGGCCAAACCTATAACATCGGCGCCCAGTGCGAACGGACCAACCTGGAAGTGGTCCGAAGCATTTGTGCCCTGGTGGATGAACTTCGACCTGATTTACCCCACCGGCCCTGCGAGTCGCTGATTACTTTTGTAACCGACCGGCCCGGTCACGACCGCCGCTATGCCATCGACCCAACCAAAATCCAAGATGAATTGGGCTGGAAACCCACCATCGATTTCCCTACAGGCCTGCGCCGCACCGTCCAATGGTACTTGGAAAACATTCAGTGGGTCGAGCGGGTAACCAGTGGCAAATACCGGCGACAGCGCCTCGGCCTGCGCCAAAGCTAGGACGTCGGAAACCAGGGAACTCCCCAGTGGCAAGGATGTGCGTTATTGGATG
>JANXAQ010000009.1 GCA_025062105.1 Thermoguttaceae bacterium | reverse complement strand
GATTCTATAGCCGTTCGGTTCTTCTATCCGAACACCTACTATCTATTGGGTGCTAACAATACTGCAGCTCTATATGTTGTGTTAGAGGAAGGACATCCAAAATGGTATAAAAATATCCTCCTTGAATGATGCAGAGGTTCCCTAATTCTATTTTTCCGGGTTTTGACGGAAGCCCACTCAGTGTGAAAACCGGTAGGAAAATGCTAAAATTCGATTCAGCTCAGCCTCTTTCCGTACCCTCTCGACGGCCAGCAAGGGGAAGGCCTCTTGCCACTGGCCGGAAATGGGACTTAGAGTGTTTTCTCCTGTCTGTTGCTGAGCTGGCGTCTGCGCTCACAAGGATGGACAATAGGGAACCGCTGCATAATGAGAGAGATATTTTGAGGAACCTCTGCAAAATTCTGAACATCCAGTGAACTTTATGCACTTTTGATTCTCTAGCCGTTTCGTGGTCCTACCAGGCCTCCTACTATCTATTGTGGGCTGGCAATGCTAGCGCCCTATATGTTGTGTTACAGGAAGGATCAGCCAAAATGGTATAAAAATATCCCCTTTGAATGATGCAGAGGTTCCTTGATACCATTTTGGTTCCTTCTGCGTTTGACCCTCTTGGGGTGCTAGCACTGCTCGTACCCTATATAGAGTAGGTGTTTCAATGGCAAGAGTTAAAGCCTATCGAATCAAAAGTTCATAATGATAACTATATGTTCATTATTCTGCTAAGGTTCCCCAGGCATCTTCTGCATTGGGCTGAAGGCGGTAGGAATCTGTCACTTGATAGCCTGGCTCGGTGGATAAGATTCAAGCAGTAGATGAGAGGCTGGTTTTCGGTAAACCGCTTGGTAAATCGGCACACCTTGGAGTCGGTGGCGGCGTTCGAAATGGGTACGGAATTCGAAGGGCCTTTGGCTGGTCTCCGCCGATTCGGGCAAGGGGCCTTCTAGGCGGGTGCAGCGGGCGATCAGCTGAAGAGTGGTGTCAAAATATTCCTGAACATCTGTCCAAAAATGCATCAGCCCCCCAGCCTCTAAACACCGTTCTACGTCCCGAAGGAAACTCTCTCGCATGATCCGCCGCTTCTTATGCCGTTTCTTCCACCAGGGGTCCGGAAAATAAATATGCACCGCCGATAGCAGCCCGTCTGGCAACCAGTCGGCAAAAAACCGCACCACATCTGCCTGGATTACCTTCGCATTAGGAAGACCCAGTTTGGCCAACTGGGCCGCACTATACCGGGCATATTTGATCGACAGTTCTACGCCGAGGAAATCCCGGTCCGGAAAGGCGGCAGCAGCCTGCCGGAGAAAAAGCCCTTTGCCGCTCCCCACGTCCACCTCTACCGGCGCCCGACGTCCAAATAACACTGCCAGATCCAACGGCCGCGGCAAATCCCCAAGCACATAATAATGCTGCGAAAGATCCAGCGTTGGATCGATTTTCCGCACTCGTGGACGAGCCATGGCTCTCGAAGATGCCCTCGAACCCTTTTGTGTCTCTTGTGTCGCCGCTCCTTACTTTCCCCACTTACCAACCAAAGCACCTACTATCCACCTAGGTCAAGGATTCGCCTTTAATCTTCTAAACTCAGCTTTTGCCATTTTTCCTAACTTGGTTCATCTCCAAGAGTTATCACAGTCCTCCCATTTTTGTTTAACCAATTTCCCAAGTCCAATAAATCCAAGCAGGTAGAACGATTACTTTTCGGGAGTAGACCAAAAATGGCAAATGTGGAGCTAAGAATCGCCCAAAAAGCAGGTCCCGGCTTGCTACCCCTGCTATGCTTAAAGCATCCCACATCTCGAATGCCTTATTTTATCCTAATCGAATCCCTGTATTTTACCTAGTTTCGTTAGATGGATTTTCTGTAGATCAAAGTCAGGTTGCCAGAACAGAATGGGTCTAAGCTTTTATCTGTGATTTCCTATTCCGCTAAGTTGCAGGATGACAGGAGGTTTGGCCCAGCCGATGGAGCACCTGCTGAAAGCTTTTTGCCGGATCCGCCGATCCTAGGAACAAATCAAAATAGGCGATCGAACAGCAGGTGCAGGAACCGGTTGAACTAGCTAGTTTGGAAAATCTTTCGCGTCCAGCCGTTGTAGGGACGGTCCCGGGAGATACCCCCTTCGTACCCCCCCATAAAGAGGACTTTGGCGAAAGGACAGTATAGGGACCGATCAGCCCGATAACCTGTCGGGAAACGCTAAACCCCTCTTTCCGGACAGACTCTAATCGTTGCCGGTTACCATTTTAACAGATAGGGGCTAGCTGGGGCCAGAACTGGGCCCCAGAGCTACCAAGCCTCCGAGTCTTCAGTTGGTGCCTCTTGAAGTTGGCGGCGCCATTGAGCCAGTTGATTTTGGTCCGCTGCATTCCGGAGGGGGGGCATCAGAAACAGTCCGGCTACAAACCCGCCAATATGCGCCCACCAGGCCACGCCGCCATCAATTCCTAACTGGATGGCCTGAATGGCTTCGAGCAGTTGGCCCAAAAACCAAAACCCCAAGACCACCAGTGCTGGCAAATCTAGCCGGGTGAGGAAAAAGCCCAAAAAAACCATCGTATGAATTCTGGCCCAAGGCCAGGTGACGGCATAGGCCCCTAAGATGGCAGAAATGGCGCCGCTAGCGCCGATGACAGGTCGTGTACTCCCAGGATCAGTAATCCAATGTACACCAGTAGCTAGCAGTCCTCCTATCAAATAAAATGTTATAAACCGGCTCGCTCCAAGCCGATCCTCCACATTATTACCGAAAAGCCATAAAAACCACATATTGCCGATTAGGTGGGCCCATCCTCCATGTAAAAACATACATGTAAACAACGACTGCGCCACCTCCCTGAAATTTGGCGACAACTGATAGACCTGCCGAGGAAGCCGGATCTGCCAGGGCAGCAAAGGATGCTGTTGGTGAGGGTGTTCCACCACTATAACCACAGGCTTTCGGGAAAACAAACTCCCAATCCGCGCAGGGACAAACCCCTGATGAATCACCCGTTCGATCTGCTTCTGCTCTGGAAGGCTCTGTAACTGCAGAAAAAGCAGGACATTGATCACAATCAACCCCACCGTCACTAAAGGAAATCGTTGGGTAGGATTATCATCGTGGTAGGGGAAAAACATATACCTAGTCCTTTAGTCAGCCCATCAGAGGCTCTGCCAATCCTTCTAGGTGGCTTCGCTGAGCTCGGTCAACTCTTGGTGGGGTCGGGAACCATTTTGAAAGGGGACTAGAGAACCTAGCTTTCCGGAGAATGCGGCCCATCCGCGCTGGAAGCCTTTTATTGGAAGATATCCATTTTTCCAAGAAAAACAACCCCTACTTTCCGCCCAGCTCTGGGGGAAATTAGCCACTACTCTAGAGACTTTAAACACCGATTGCAATCGGCCCAGTCCAGAAAAGGTTAACCAAACCAGCATCTATGCGCTCGGCAGACTTTTGGGACCTCTGCATCATTCCAAAGAGAGATTTTTGCACTATTTTTTTTAGTACCCGCCTCTAACCCAATCGATAGGGTTACGAGCACTGCTAGCCAACTATATAGAGTAAGCCGGTGTATGATGCGGTTCGCTCCCTACTAATTCGAAAGTTCACAACGTCCACTAGATGTTCAGGATTTTGGAGAAGAGCCAAACATTTTTCCTGATCCCCGCTTCCGCGTCAACTTTTGCCATTTTCCATAAATCATCTTATCTTGTTTCCAGGAGTCACGATAGGTGTTTTTTCACCCAATTTCTTAACTCCAATAATTCTCAGGACTTAGAGGCTGTCCTGAAATTGGAATTTGAGCGGTTTCCAATGGGTTTTGGCCGACCGGTACTTACCCTAAACTTCCTTAAAATAAGGATTTTGAGGATTTTAGAGAATCCTTTCGTCAGAGAAAATGCTTTTGAGAAAATGCTTTTTAGGACAGCCTCTTAGCTCGACTTTTGCCATTTTCCCTAAGTCCTCTTATTTCCAGTAGTTACGACGAGACCACCTTTTGTTCACACAATTTCCTAAGTCCAATATTTACAAGGACTTAGAGTTTTTCCCTTCCGGGAGAAGCCCTAAAATGGCAAAAGTCGAGCTTCCGTAGGGAGGACCAGGAATGAATCGCTAGTGGACAGAAGGATTACAAACACTTCTTAGCTCGACTTTTGCCGTTTTTCCTAAATTGTTTTGTCTCCAGAAGTGATAACATCCCCCCTTTGTTTTGTTCCTACAATTTTTAAATAATTCCAGGAAGTAAGGACTTTCCCATTTCGGCAGAATACCAAAAATGGCAAAAGCCTACCGTAGAGCCTCTTACAAAATGAATTTTTCTCCTGCTTTATGAACGGTAAAATACTCCTTTCGTTTTCGCCGGCTTTCATTTTGTTAGAAGATTTTCGTCGTTTGGAGAGGGCTGCGGTTGCGGAACAGTTGAACTCCCCCCCATAAGCTGCTCCACAGGCAAAGGAATGCCGATCAAAATTCCTTCGCAGACCCGATTTTGGTTCGTATAGCCCTGGAACTCACAGGTGAGCATCTGTTTTCTAATTTTTAGCAATTGAGCCATGATCACCAATCGGTCCCCAGGTCGGACAATCCCCCGAAACCGTACCTCCTCCAGCCCACCAAACCCGATCAACGCTCCGTCCATCAGTCCGTACCGATGCGTATAATAACTGGCCAACTGTGCGGCTGCCTCACACATCATCACCCCAGGCATCAAAGGCATCCCTGGCATGTGGCCACGAACCCAAAACTCGTTCGGCGTTACATCCTTATACCCAACACAGATCCGCCGCTTATGATCCTCAAAACACACCGCAGTCAATTGCTCCATCTCGTACCGTTGCCGATTGTATTGCCGGATTACCTCAATGTCAGCCACAATGTGGTTCAGATCAAACTCCGAAAAGTCCAAAATCGGCGGTCGTCTAGGCACGAGTAGCTCCTTTCCGCAAAGCGTCCGAAGCAATGGGCTGGATTGGCTAGAGGAGACTTTCCGCTAGTGCGCCAAGGCTGGATTCCTTCTATCTATTATCTGTTCTACCACGATTCTCCGAGGCCTTCCGAGACTAGCTTTGGAGGTGCCATTTAGCCCCCCGAAAGTTCTCCCTTTTGTTTAACATACCTCTAACAACATAAAAAACAACATCCCCCTCCTCCCCAGAGGATAGGGCAGCATTTGCCCCCTGCCTGAGTTTTCCAAGGATCCTCTAGGTCTTGACAACCCATCGCTTCATCCGACGGGCTTTCGAATTGGCAGGCCGTTTTCCGTGATTAGCTTTTTTAATCTTCCGATGGGGTTTTGCCATGGAGACATTTCTCCTTATCCGGTCCGGAGGATGAAAAGCCGTTTTCCCTATTCCAAGAGGTGTCCCCTCCAACTAGGGCCACCCAGTATGAAGTGCTCTTTTGGTAATATATCAGCCGCAGGGGGTTGGGTTCATTATCTACCCTCTGTCCCAGCGCCAAGATTGTGGACTGAAGGGGAAGGAAAGAAGAAAAAATAAGACGATCAACCACCCTTTTGGACCCTGGAGCCAGCTGAGCCAACCGCAAAACCGGCATTTTCCCAGACAGGGGCAGCAGGTTTCTTCACTCGGCTGAAGTGGTACTCTTCAGTGGGGCATCCTTGCGGGGGCCCATTTTTAAAGGTGATTCAGGTGTCTTAAATCCCCTCAAAGATGGTACTTGCCCCCTTTTCCCCGGCTTTCTAGGTGCTTAACAAAAGCAAAGACCTGTTTGACAGCTCCGGTCAAACAGGCCCTTTTAAAGCGAGGGCGACGGGACTCGAACCCGCAACCACCGGATCGACAGTCCGGTACTCTGACCAATTGAGCTACGCCCCCGGGGATTGTTTTGCCATTCTAGATGGCTTGGGAACACATCTCTTGAGGGGGATTCTTCCCCCCTTTAATGGCTCCGTATTTGAACTTATCTTTTCTTTTAAAAATTTAATCTTCTCCTCCTTCCAGGTAAAGGGGAGCTAGGGGTGGACGGGCTAATTTTTTGTGCTCAGTTTTAGGATATGGGGGAAGATAGGGAGCACCCCGGCCCGGCGAACTGGCCCCCACTGGGCAGTTTCTCCAAGTTTAAAGCCTTCCCCTCCAGGAGCCAAGTGTGGTGCGAAGGAGTTTAACTTCCGATAGCCGGAAGGAAAAGGCTTTTTCCGGGTGGAGTTGCTATGCAAAGTTGGTTTGTTGGAGGCCGGAGCCCCATTGTCTTGCTCAATTACCTGCAGATTTTCAGCCGGGCTCCCCCTTGCTGCGGGCCAAGGGGGGTTGCCAGTGGTTCAATTCTATTGGCCCAAGCTGTCCACAGTAGCTGGTTTGCTCCGCGGTACGGAGCTGAAAATCAAGTGGTGTGCCGGAAGGAAGTCCTTGTTGCTGATACACCAAGGCGAACCGCTCACCAGCCCTCCCCTCGGCTCTCCGCCTACCAAAAACGTTTCCCTGCAACCTGAAGGCCGCCTCCCAGGAATGTTGGGAGGAAAACTCTTCTGGCTCCTATCTGCCTCTTGGCAGCCACCGCTTAACAGAGTATTTTAGAGGCTGTTCTGAAATTGGGATTTGCGCGGTTTCCAATGGCTTTGGGCCGACTGGCTTCTACCCTTACGTCTTATTAACCAGGGATTTTGGGGATTGTGGGAAATTAAGGGAAGCTCTGCATAATTCTAAGGGGATGTTTTTATGGCATTTTGGCTTGTGCTCCCTCTGACACAACATATGGGGGTGCCAGGATTGGTAGCCCCCAATAGATAGTAGCTGTCCGGATAGGACAACTGAATGATTAGAAACACAAAAGTTCACAAAGTTCACTATATGTTCAGTATTTTGCAGAGATTCCTAAGTTATCATATAGGGACCTCTGCACGATTTAAAGGATATATTTTTACACTATTTAGATGCCTTCTACCTTTGGCCTAATCGATAGGGTTTCTAGCATTGCTAGCAACCCTTATATAGGATAGTAGGTGTTTGAATCTTGAGTAGTTTTGCTATGTTTGGCCTCTTTCTGGAAGAGCAATGTCCCAACCCCTTGTAACTATCAGAGTTAGGAAATCGAGTGCACAAAAGGAGGTTTCGTCCTAACACCTGGCGGCAAACCAAGTTGGGAAAAATGGCAAAAGGGGAGTTGAATGGGGGCCAATCTCTGCCAATTAAAGGTTCATAAAGTTCACTGTATGTTCAAGATTTTGTAGAGGTTACTAGAAAACGCTTTTTAGGAGAGTCTGGCTCTGTTGAAACCCTTTCCGGTCGGAGGCCTAAACCCGCCAAACTGAAGCAAAACCGACCAATATGGACAAAACCTACCCAGACAGGAGGCAACCGTTCAACAGAGCCGGAGTGCCTCTTAACCAGATTGCATTTCGATGCAAAGCCGATACGAGAAGGCGTTTTGTAAGGATTTTCCTGGAATCCTCGGGCAAGAAAAATCTGCAAGAGGATCAAAAGGTCTTTTTATTAGTTTGGAGGAGGCCCGAAGATGCAGCGCCATTTTGGTGGATTTTGGAACCGGTGGATGGTAGGGGTCGTTTGGGGCTTGGCTGGGTTCTGGGTTGCGTCAGCAGTTTGGGCAGAAGTTCGGTTACCGAAGATCCTTGGCGACAATATGGTCATGCAGCAGCAAACCGAAGTGCGCATCTGGGGTTGGGCGGACCCGGATGAAGAGGTTACCGTGCAACTGCAAGAGCAAAAGGTCTCGACCAAAGCCGACACTAAAGGCCGTTGGCTTGTCAAACTCCGTACACCTGAAGCCGGCGGCCCCTATGAAGTGCACGTGATCGGCAAAACCAATCACATTACCCTTCGGAATGTGCTGGTCGGAGAGGTTTGGGTGGCTTCCGGACAGTCGAATATGCAATGGCCGGTCAGCCGATCCGATAATGCTCAGCAGGAAATTGCTGCTGCAAAGTATCCGAAAATCCGTTTTTTCACTGTGCCGCAGACCATCTCAGATAAACCTCTGGACGATTGGGAAAAAGGAGCCTGGGTCGAATGTAGTCCGGAGACAGTGGCTGGGTTTTCGGCTGTTGCCTACTTCTTCGGCCGACATTTGCATCAAGAACTCGGTGTGCCTGTCGGCCTGATTAATAGCTCCTGGGGCGGGACGATCTGTGAAGCCTGGACTAGCCTAAACGCCCTTCAGACCGACGAAGATTTCAAGCCGATCCTCGAGCGGGCCAAACAGTTTAATCCCAAAAATCCCAATCAACCTGCGGTGCTTTTTAATGGAATGATCCATCCCCTATTGCCGTTTGTCATTCGGGGAGCCATCTGGTACCAAGGCGAATCCAATGTGGGCCGGGCTGCTCAATACAAAAAACTCTTCCCTATCATGATCCAAGATTGGCGCCATCGGTGGCAGATCGGCGATTTTCCATTCTACTATGTCCAATTGGCACCCTTCCAATACGGCAATCGGGTCAAACCAGAATGTCTGCCCGAACTCTGGGAAGCCCAATTGCAAACTTTGCGCCTGCCCAATACCGGCATGGTTGTAACTACCGACATCGGCAACATCAAAGACATCCATCCGACCAACAAACAGGAAGTAGGCCGACGGCTGGCCCTGTGGGCCCTAGCGAAAATCCACGGTAAATCTATTGTCTATAGCGGGCCGCTCTACGACGGCTATATGGTCGAGGGCAACAAAATCCGAATTAAGTTCCGGTATGCGGAGGAAGGGTTGGTTTGCAAAGGGGATCGGCTCATCCACTTCAGCATTGCCGGCGAAGACGGAAAGTTTGTCCCGGCCGATGCGATCATTGACGGTTCCACTGTGGTAGTCTCCAGCCCTCAGATAGCCAAACCGGTGGCTGTGCGTTTCGGGTGGGTAGATACGGCCGAACCAAACCTGTTTAACAAGGCCGGCCTGCCTGCCTCCCCCTTCCGGACTGATACTTTCCCCATGGTAACCGAGGGAAATAAGTAAAGGTCCACCAGCCCTGAAGCTTTTATCAGTATTTGCCTCCTTCGCTAGATATGAGGCCGACTCAGAAAAGTCTCGTGCAATGGGGCCGGGAAAAAGGTGTAGCTTCCAGGAGGGGCCTGCACCGGCTGGGAATGAAAGATTTGCCCGGCCGAGCGGCCCAAATGGTTTCTCCCACCGCTCTTAAAGTCTGAAAAGAAAGTTCTGGCTTTCTCGGCTACCTAGTTGTTTCCCCCACTAGCAGGGCAACAACCTGGGATTTGGACATGTTGGTTCCCCAAAGTCTTCTCCGGTCAGCAAAATAGGGAAGACTGGTTTTTTTCCTTTTCAGACACCCTCAGACCCATAATTTTCAACTCAGCGTGTTCGCAGTATTCGGCAAAAATGGTTTCGGCAGATCTTCCACCGGCTTGCCCTTATCTCTGAACATCTCTCTACTTTAGGGACATTGGAAAGTACCGGCTCCAAAAGAAGGTCCAAAAGGAAAAAGAAACCTCTACAAAATCCTGAACATATAGGGAACTTTATGAACTTTTGAGTCGGTAGGCTTTAGCTGCCCTGTCCAAACACCTTATGTAAGGTGCTAGCAGTGCTAGCAACCCAATATATTGGGTTAATCCGGGTGGAACCGAAATAGTATATAAAAATATCACCTTCGAATTATGCAGAGTCTCCCAAAATGAACAAAGGCCGGCATACTTCAGCCGAGTGAAGTAATTTGCCTTTGCCCTGGTTGGGGAAAGCCGAGTGAGCGTTGCTCACCCGTCAGAAAGGGCAAAAGCCCTGGTTGTTTACCGTCTGCCGCCGCAACCTGATCCAACTTGGGGCAGGGCGAACAAGAAAAAACATAGCCCTCCATTCCACTCGACTAAAGGGTTACCAAAGTCCTTGTCTGATAGCGTGGGTGGAGTGGAATCGGCTGGGGGCATGTCGCACCTTATCGCCCCGTAGGACCTCAGACACATCCTGATGCGTTCGGGTAGTCAAAAAGGAGGGTTAGGTATCTAAGGTGGTTGGAGGCTTGGAGGTACAAGGGTTTCCCAGGGGATGGACAGGTTTGGAAAGCACGGAAAGGAGCCGCCATGAAGTTTGCCATTTGCAATGAAACGTTTCAGGATTGGCCGTTAGAGCGAGGTTTTGCTTTTGCCGCCGAGTGTGGGTATGAAGGGGTAGAGATTGCCCCTTTTACCATCGCTCCCTATGTTACCCAGATTTCCCAGAATACTAGATCTGCGATTCGGCAGCAAGCTCACCAGGCGGGTCTGGAAATCGTTGGGCTGCATTGGCTGTTGGCCAAAACCGAAGGCTTCCACCTAACCAGTCCCAATGCAGAAATTCGCCGACACACCGCAGATTATTTGGCAGACCTTTGCCGATTCTGTGCAGACGTGGAAGGCCGAGTGATGGTCTTTGGTTCCCCCAAACAGAGAGATATACCGGAAGGAATCTCTCCCCAACAAGCCATGGAGTATGCAGCAGAAGTGTTTCAACGTCTTGTGCCGGTTCTGGAAAAGCATCAGGTGATTTTGGCCGTGGAACCGTTGGCTCCTTCGGAGACCAATTTCCTTTGCACGGCAGCCGAAGCGGTGGAGTTGATTCAGCGGATTGGCTCTCCTCAGGTGCGATTGCATCTGGATTGCAAGGCCATGAGTTCGGAAAAAGTGCCGATTCCAGACCTGATCCGCCAGTATCATCAGCTGCTCGTTCACTTTCATGCCAACGATCCGAATCGGCAAGGACCAGGTTTCGGACAGTTGGATTTTATCCCTATCTTAGACGCCCTTAAGCAGGTAGGTTACCAAGGCTGGGTCTCGGTAGAAGTGTTTGACTATAGTCCCGGGGTGGAACGACTTGCCAAAGAAAGCCTTCAGTACCTGCAGGCTTGCTTGAAAAAACTCCCCCACAAGTAACGCTTCCGCCGAACGGAGGAAAGTCTGGAACCTCTGCATAATTCGAAACAGATATTTTTAATAGCATTTGGGCTTCCTTCAGGACTGGCCCAATATATTGGGTTGCTGGCACTGCTAGCACCCTACATATAGTAAGTGTTGAAATGGCATTCGGTAAAGCTTACCGAAGCACGACTTCATAAAGTTCTTCATAAAGTTCACTATATGTTCAGGATTTTGCAGAGCTTCCAGTTTATCTGAGAGGCTTTCTGAAAGAAATTTTTTGGCTCACTTGGCTCCCAAGTTGTTTCCCCAACTAGCAGGGCTACAGACCGGGATTTGGACAGGCTTGGTTACCTGAAGTCTTCCCCGGCCAGGGGAATAGGGAAGACTGGCTTATCCGTTTCAGACATCCTCTGAGAGAAGTCCGCCGAGGAGGCGTTTATTTTTACGCCAAAACGTATCTATAGGGCATTCCCCAGGAACCGGGAATCAGAGAAATTGTTTTGACGAAATGGATTCCAGGTTTTGTGGGATGATAAAGATAAATAGGAGGCAGTGTGATCGGGCAGAAGTGGTTCCGAGAAATGAGATTGACCTTCGGAGGGAATTCTTGGTAACAATGGGGCCAGAAAAGTTTAGCGGGGCGATGTTGTCTTAATTCTACTTATATTCTCTATTTTATTTATTTTTCCTATTCCATATATTTTTCGTATTTTGCAGAAAAGCCTTTGCCATGGATGGCATCCCCCAGTTTCAATATTCTGCCGATTCTGCTCCGGTAAGGCCTGATTGGGAAAGTGAAAGAGAAGGATTTTGGCCCAAAGTGTCCGGGGAAGTTCTGAGCAGTTCTACCTCGGCTGCCAGTTGGAAGCATAGCTGGAGCCGACTTGGCCGGGATTTGCTCTGGTTGGCCCTGATGGCGCCGATTTTCGGTGGGATTTTTTATTTGGCCTATTGGCTGCGATTTGATGGAGCTATTCCCTTAGCCAATTGGGCTAGTTTTCAGAGGATGTGGCTATGGGTGATCGTAATTAAGTTAATCGTATTTGGGGGATTTCGATTTCATCGGGGTTGGAGCCGGTATGTAACTTTTTATGATTTGATTTGGTTGGCGGAGGCAGCTACCGTCAGTGTACTGGTCGTTGCCTTGGCAGACCGCTTATGGATGAACCAAAAGCTGATCCCCCGCAGTGTCTTGGTATTAGACTGGGGAATCACTCTAGTGGGCATTGGGGGCATGCGTGCGATTTTGCGGATGGTATACGAACGGAGTTGGTTACCTTTTTTCAGCCGGGGGGCAATCCCGATTTTTATTGTCGGAGCCAATGATGCTGGTGAGGCATTGCTCCGGACGCTGAGTCGTCGGAATACTCGATGGAATTATGTAGTGGTCGGTTTTGTGGATGAAGACCCCTCTCGGGTAGGTAGCCACATTGGTGGCGTGCCGGTGGTGGGAACATTAGACCATATCGCCTCTTTGGCCCAAAAATACGAAGTTCAAGAAATTTTGATTCTTTCCGATGCCTTGCCTGGTCGAGCGGTTCGCCGTTTGATCCAACAGACCCAGCAGTTAGGGGTTCGAGTGCGGGTGTTGCCTAGTTATGAGCAAATAATCAGTGGTCGAGTCACGATTCGCCCACGCCCTGTAGCTATCGAGGATCTCCTGCGTCGAGAGCCGGTTCAACTGGATTTAGAAAACATCCGCCATTGGATCGATGGCCGACGGCTGCTGGTAACTGGCAGTGCCGGAAGCATTGGCTCGGAGATCTGTCGGCAATTGATCCAATTTTCTCCCTCGCTCTTGGTTCTGATTGACCGATCGGAGACAGGCCAATTCTTCCTGGAACGAGAGCTTCAAAACAAACAGACGGAGGTACCCACGGAAGTGCTACTGGCCGATGTGTTGGACCGAACCCGGATGGAATATATTTTGGACCGATACAGGCCGGAAATTGTGTTTCATGCGGCTGCCTATAAACATGTTCCGCTTTTGGAACGGCATCCTACCGAGGCGGTCAAAAACATTGTACGAGCCACCCGTCAGTTGGCCGATCTGGCTATGCAAAAAGGTGTTCGGAGTTTCGTCCTGATCTCTACGGATAAAGCAGTCAATCCCAGTAGTGTGATGGGCGCCTGCAAACGGGCCGCTGAAATCTATGTACAATCGCTGCGGGATCTTTCCCCGTGCCGATTTGTTACAGTTCGGTTTGGTAATGTCTTAGATTCTGCTGGTAGTGTGGTGCCCGTCTTCCGCCAGCAGATAGCCGAAGGTGGACCGGTAACCGTAACCGATCCCCGGATGTGTCGATACTTCATGACCATTCCGGAGGCAGCAAAATTAGTGATCCAAGCCGGTGCTATTGGTCGAAGCGGCGAAATCCTCCTGCTGGATATGGGCGAACCGGTCCGCATTCTGGATCTGGCCGAAGATATGATTCGCTTGTCGGGCCTGCGCCCGGGAGTAGATATTGATATTGTTTTCACTGGGATTCGGCCGGGGGAAAAACTTTCCGAGGAGCTGCATCTTCCTGGGGAAAAACGGCTCCCAACCTCCCATCCGAAGATTCTGCTGGCCGACTGTACCCGTCGAGACCCCCAAGCCGTTCGGGCTGCCATTCTGCGCTTAGAGCAATTGGCCGAACAGCACCAAGATCAGGCTATCCTTCGTGCCCTTGAGGAATTGATTCCCCAATTTCAGGCTCGGCGCTTTGCCGAAGAACGATTCCCACCGGTCAGCCAAGATCGTCGCCAAGCTGCTTAGCTTGACTTTGGCCTTTTTTGGCTTCCGCCCGGAAAAGAAATGCTCTAACTTCTTATCAATATTGGAGTTAGGAAATTGCATGAACAAAGGCCCCTTCGCCCTAACTCCTGGAAACAAAAGGACTTAGGAAAAATGGCAAAAGTCGAGCTAAGAGGCTGTATGAAAATTAAGGCATACAGCGGCTTGCCCGAACATCGCTCCGGGAATTGCGTTGGCACCAGTGCTAAAAAGAATTCCATTCCCATCGGAGCAAAGGGGTCTGCCTACCTTTAGGCTAAAATGCTTTTTTCCGACAGCCTCTTAGAAAGCACTCCGCCAGCACAGGCAGAAGAACTCATCCTCCATTTGCACTACAGAAGGCTTACTGTGCCGTTCGGAGGCGTCCGTTATTTCGGAGCGGTATTTTTTCTACTCCAGAGGCAGAGCGGTTCGGTTGCCGGGCTGGCTTCACAATAACGGCAATGCTGTTCGGACCGAGTAGTTTCTCTAGCTCTGTTTGAAGTTGGCGGGTAAGCCGGATTTGTAATTCAGTGCATCGGCACCGGAGCTTGACGCCGTCGGCCAGTAGGAGCAGGAGTTCCACCGGCACACTGCCGGGCCAAGATTGCAGCAGCTGATGAAGCTGCTGCAGTCCCTCGATTCCCAGACGCCGTTCTTCCACTCGCAGCGTTACCAATCGGCTATAATGAGCCGGTGCTTCTTCTAGCGGCACTACTTCCGTGACGATCAGGGTACCTTCTTCCTCTTCTGGCCGCCGCTCGATATAGCCGGTAATGGCTACAAGCGCTTCCGGCTGAATAAGGACGCCGTACTGGAGGCAGGGCTCCGGCCAAAGGATACATTGGATCACACCTGCCATATCTTCTAGATCAAAGATGGCATATCGGGTGGGCGATCCGGGTCGGGAGGTACGGGTGTTTCGCCAGCTGATGCTGGAGATCATTCCGCACAATCGAACTTCGGTTCGGTGGGGCAATTTGGCCGCCGCGGTGCTCGTATGGCTGCCATAGGTTTCCAACAGCTTCTGATATTCTTCCAACGGATGACTAGACAGATAAAAACCGAGAACTTCTTTTTCTTTGCTCAGTCGTTCTCGTAAAGGCCATTCTGGGAGTTCTGGCAATTCCAGGAGGTCCGCTGGGGAACAGTAGGACGCTGTGGGTTCTTCGAAGAGGCTCCGTTGACCGGTTCGACGATCCGCGGCCGCAGCAGCTCCAGCCTGTAAAAACTTGTCTAACATCGCCATGCATTGAGAGCGGCGGATACCCAAGCTATCGAAGGCTCCTGCTTTGATAAGCGATTCGATGGCGCCCCGATGGACGATGGCAGGGTCGATCCGCATACAGAAATCCAACAGACTTTGGAACGGGCCGCCGCGGTGTCGCTCTTGGACAATGGCCGACGCCGCAGCCGCTCCGCAACCTTTGACGGCCGCCAAACCAAAACTGATCTTCCCTTCCCAAACGGTAAATTCCACTTCGGAACGATTCACATCTGGGCCCAAGACCTCGATCTGCAGACGACGGCATTCTTCCAAGTGGCGCACCACCGGGTCTTTGCGCTTGAAGTTGCGCATGGGGATATCGCTCGATAACAAAGCGGCCATGAACTGCATCGGCCAATGCGACTTTAGATACGCTGTCATATAGGCGATCAGCGCATAGGCCGTCGAATGAGACTTATTAAATCCGTAGCCGGCGAACTTCTCCACTAGAGCGAATTGCTCCTCCGCCTCCCGACGGCTGAGTCCCTGCTGTTGGGCGCCGTGAACAAATTGCTCTCTATACTTTGCGATGATCGGCAGTTTCTTTTTGCTGATGGCTTTGATGCATTTATACGCATCGGCTAGGCCTATCCCCCCCAACCGATTCAAAATGCGCATGACCTGCTCTTGGTAGACCATTACCCCGTGAGTCTCTTCCAAGATTTCTTTCATAATTGGGTGCCGATATTCGGCTTGTTTTCGGCCGTGTTTGACTTGGATATATTCGTCCACCATACCGCCTTCCAAAGGTCCCGGCCGATACAGAGCGTTGACGGCGATAATATCCCGAAAATGATCCGGCTGCATGCGTTGCAACAGATCCCGGATGCCATCGCTTTCTAGTTGGAAGATACCTTTGGTTTCGCCACGGCAAAGCAGGTCAAAGGTGTCTCCATCGTCCAGGGGAAACCGATACGGGTCGATCGAATGGCCGATCGATTGTTCGATCGACCGAACCGCCTTGGAAAGGATGGTCAAATTGCGCAGGCCCAGAAAGTCCATTTTCAACAGTCCGGCCCGTTCCACATCGCCCATGGCCCACTGGGTGATCACTTCGGCGTTTTTCCTGTCTTGGCTAAATTGCAGGGGGACATACTCCGTAAGAGGTCGATCGGCAATAACGACTGCGGCCGCATGAGTACCTACATTCCGTACCAGGCCTTCCACTCGGCGAGCCAAGTCTAACAGTTCTCGGACTTCCGGATTAGTGTCGTATTCCCGGCGGAGCTGTTCGCTTTGCTGGAGGGCCTGATCGAGAGTTATATTCAATTTTTCAGGTACCTTCGCCACCACGGCATCCACTTTGGCAATGGGCATTCCAAGGGCCCGCCCCACATCCCGGATGGCCGCTCGAGCCGCCATTCGACCAAAAGTGGCTATCTGAGCCACATTCTCCGCCCCATATTTTTCCCGGACATAGGCTAATACCTCCCCCCGCCGCTCTTTGTCAAAATCGATGTCAATATCTGGGGCCTCCTGGCGATTCTCATCCAAAAACCGCTCAAACAAAAGGTCATATTCGAGGGGACAAACATGACTTAGACCTAATGCATATGCAACCAATGATCCAACGGCCGACCCCCGAGCCGAGGCGGCAATCCCTCGCTCCCGCGCAAACCGCACAAAATCCCAAACAATCAAAAAATAATTGGCAAACCCCAGTTTCGAGATCACCCGGAGCTCCCGCTCTAACCGCTCAAGAACCTCCGGAGCAAGCTGACCGTTCTGCCATCGTTCCGGCCGATCCGCATACCGTTGCTGTAAACCTTCCAAACATAGCTGACGCAGAAACTGTTCTGAGCTCTTCCCTTCCGGTGGGGTGAAGACGGGAAAATGGCGGCGGCCCAACTCCAACTCGATCTCCACCGAATCGGCAATCTCTTGAGTCCGCTTCACCGCCTCTTCCAGCCCAGAAAAGACTTGATACATCTCTTCCGGACTCCGCAGATAGAACTCGTTGGTCTCCATCCGGAGCCGGTTCGGTTCGTTTCGGGTTTTCCCAGTACTAATGCACAAAAGGATATCCTGAGTAAGAGCGTCCTCCGGCCGCACATAGTGCACATCGCTGGTAGCCACTAGGGGAATGCCAGTCCGTCGGCTTATCTGCACTGCCCCTTGGAGAATCGCCTTTTGCAATTCCATCCCATTATTTTGGATCTCGATGAAATATCTATCCCCGAATACCTCCCGAAACCATCCAGCCACCTGCACAGCCCGATTCAGATCTGCTTCGGCGCCGGTGGCAAGCAGACGACCTAGTTCACTGGAAGCACATCCACTTAAACAAATTATCCCCTCCTGCCGCTCTGCCAGTAACTGTTTGTCGATCCGAGGCCGATAATAAAACCCCTCCAAAAAAGCTGCAGAGGCTAACTTCACCAGGTTCCGAAATCCCGTAGCGTTCTGCGCCAATAGCGTCAGATGAAAACTGCTTTCTTTCTGGCCGGCGGCTTCCTTCTGGAATCGACTGCCGGGAGCCACATACGCCTCATAGCCCAAAATCGGTTTTATGCCCACGGCCTTGGCCTTCTGGTAAAACTCCAACGCCCCATACAGGTTGCCATGGTCCGTCAGCGCTAAGGCATTCATCCGTAAGGCCTTAGCCTGTTCGACCAATTCGTCGATCCGACCGGCACCATCTAACAGACTGTAATGACTATGGCAATGAAGATGTACAAACGGGCGATATGTCATGGGAAGACTCCATAATTCTCTAGGGGGCTGGCCGCGTCTGCCCAACCGTCTGCTCAAGGGAGCCAGCAGAACCCATGGTTCCCACCATGTCCCTGGTTATACAACGCCAGGTTCCCCGGCCCCTCATTTTGCTCTTCCAAGGACCAGACACCTAATGCTAGCAATGCATTCTACCATCGGCCGATTTTCCCGAAGATATAACCCCCTGAAAGAAGGATTTTTCGACAAAGCTTCACGAGTCTCGGCCACCCCAAACCTGGGGCAAATATCCCATACCCTGGGCAAAGTAAATCAGACATGGGTAAGAAAAGATTTTCAAATACAGAAAATGCACAAAATGAAAAGAACAAAAAATATAAATCAAATACATAAACTAGACAAAAGAGATTTGCCTCGGTATTTCAACACTCACGGCTAGAAACAGGTACCACCCGGGTAGTGGCTCTACCCCATCCGCACCCAGACAAAATTGCCCTTTTAGCTCGACTGTTGCCAATTTCCAGGGTGTAGTCCCCCTTTGGATGTCCTCACCCTTTGGAAATATTGGCGCTGGAAAATTTGCCGACCAGAAAATCCGCAATGTCTAACTCCTTGAAATAAAAAAGGTTAGAAAAATTGGTAGAAGTCGAGCTTAGGCAGCACCCTCCTTTATACATGCAACTGCCTAACTCGAACATTCTCAAAAAGTTAGAGCAATAGGCATCCGGTACAGAGTTGAAAATTGCCAAAGTCGAGCTTAGTAGATTTTTAACCGCTCTAAAGCCACCTTGGCGGCCTGCAAGCCGCTCCGAACCGCACTTTCCATGGTGGCCGGCCAACCTGTGGCAGTCCAATCTCCGGCCAAAGCCAGGTTCTCTATAGGAGTGTTCTGACTGGGGCGGATTGGGTCCACGTGCGGCTGAGGCGAAAACACCGCTTCGTGCATCTTCACCCTCCGGAACCCTAGGAGGCGGGCTCCTTTAGCGGCCGGGAAAACCCCCTGAAGTTCCCCTAGCACTTCTTCAATGGTTTGGGGCACCCAAGTGGTAGGCAAGGCATGGGTGGCACTGAGAACCACCTGATAGTAGTAAAAGTCTCTCCCTTTGTTGGGAAGGAACTCCCCGATGCCCTGCTTGCTACCTATCGAATTCTCCTTCTGGTGAGGGGGCATCTCAGCCCACCACTTGAGCCTTTCCGGGCTAGCTGAAAATGTACATTCTTTCTTTCCATAAGATAGGCGTTGCAAAGCCGGTTGGCCCTCCCCACACTGGTCCAAACCGCTAAAAACCCATTGAATTCTTCCGCCCACTATAACTGCCTGGGGTAACTGACTAATGGGCCGATCCAGCCACAGATGCCAGGTGGTGATGGCTCCGGGCTCTAAAAGGGTGGCTCGGGCTAACTGGGGGATGGCTTGGTGGAGGGCCGGAGGTAGCAAACCAGCTGCCTGCCGCCAGGGAACTGCCAAAATGTAAAAGTCGAACGTTTTCCAAGTCCCATCTTTCAACACAAGATGGCGCACTTGGTGGATATTGGCATCGATATGTCGAATTGGCCTATGCCGATGCAGGACCACCCCGCGCTGGGCAAGCCATTGGCCGAGGTATTCGTCTAATAGGTGTCCCCAAGGGCGGGTGGGGCGAAGCAGGTGAAAGGCCTCCCGGCTTCCCAACAGGCCTTCGACAAATACGTTGCGGGCGGCCGACAAAGCTACCCGCTCCGGCACGTCGGCCAGGGCGCTCAGCACCACCGGAGTCCAAAACCGCCTGATGGCCGATGGTGTTTGCCCTTGGGCCAAAAGCCATTGGCCAAAAGTCATCTCTTCCAGGGGTTGTCTGCTTCGGAAGAGTGCGGCTAACCCGCAGAGCACCTTCAGTCGATCCCGGCAGGAGAGAAACCCGAATCGGCAAAAGGCCGGCGCTAGATGCAACGGTGCTGGGAGCAGTCGGTTGCTCTTTAAGGGGTAGGTTCGGCCCTGGAGATCCACAAAGTAAATCTTCCGGTATCGGCAAAGGAATTGATCCAGGCCGGTCTGTTGGCAGAAACGGAGCATCTGGCTGCAGCAGCCCATCAGGACATGCTGGCCGAAGTCAATCCACCTTCCGACTGTCGGTTCCCAGAACGATCCGGCCCGTCCTCCGAGGTGCGGTCGGCTTTCAAACAGTTCGACCCGAAAGCCCCGGCCAGCCAACGCCACTGCAGCGCTCAGGCCGGCCAAGCCTCCGCCAATGATTCCAACCGACAAGGTGTTTTTCTCCATGAATCACTTTCTCCGGAGCGGAAAGACGCTAAATCCGTTAGGGAAAAGTTACGGCAGCTTTGCTGAGGCAGGAAAGCGGAGCTATCCGAGTGGCCAAGGTTGATACTGGATGACTCTGTGGACAAGATTGTCCGCCTCTGGGGAGATTTAGCTTATGGTGCTCGGTTTTGCTTAGGAACCTCTGCAAAATTCTGAACATCCAGTGAACTTTATGCACTTTTGATTCTCTAGCCGTTCCGTTGTCCTACCAGGCCCCCTACTATTTATTGTGGGCTAGCAATCCTGTACCCCTATATGTTGTGTTAGAGGAAGGATCAGCCAAAATGGTATAAAAATATCCCCTTTGAATTATGCAGAGGTTCCCTTATGTTTTTGGGGGATTTAGGACACCGAGCGCAAAAGGATTCAACAAAGCCACACTCGGTCAAAATCACCCCCAGGCCTGGACAATCATTATCACCGCCTGGCCTGGGCAAGAGGAAGGGATTTTACCAGATTCAAGGTCCCTGATGCAGCCAGCGGCGGGATGGCCAGAGAGTCCATCGCAGACTGATCCACATTTTTTCCCATTTGCTCAGCTGGACCCGTTTAGCCAGACCAATCCGTGGGTTTTGGGCGATGCGATGCAACAGCCGACGGTAAGTTTCGTACATCATGCCGAAGATGCGTCGGCCGGTTCTGTCTAAATACGGCCACAGCTCGGCGCCCTGCCGATAAAACCCTTCTGCCCGTTCTACTTGCTGGTGGATGAGCTGGTCAAACCGTTCGTCGGGCTGAACCGGTGGAAACGCCTCGGGGCAATAGTCGAAGCGGGCCAGCTCCTGAGTGGGCAGATACACCCGGCCCATTCGTCCGTCTTCTTTCAGGTCGCGGAGGATATTGGTAAGTTGGAAAGCCAGTCCACAGGCAATGGCCGGCGGGATGGCTTCCCGTTGGTGGCAACCCCAAATGCACAGGCACGCCAAGCCGACCGCCGACGCCACCCGCCAACAGTACAGGGCCAACTGTTCAAAGGTTTCATATCGGAGGCCTGCCACATCCATGTCCACGCCGTCCAGCACCGCATAAAGATAACCTGGCGGAATCCGAAACCGTCGGACCGTATGGACCAAGGCGGGAAGAATCGCTTGGCCACTCGCCTCCATGGAGCCGTCGGTATCCTCCAACAACTGCGCTTCATGGCCAGGAGTCGGCTGGAGAGTTTCGGCTGAGGAGGGGAAAACTGGCCCTCCTGTGGGGCAGCCCCTGGAAAGGAAAGGTATTTTTAAGACGTCGCCGCTACTCAGCAGAAACTCTTCCGAGGCCAAACCTTCGATTTCAAAACCAGAAACGAGGTCCATTCCTGCTTGCTGAAGGGCCTGATCCAATGCCAATCGCCACTGCCGGAGGGCGGCTTGGCGTCGGAAGGCCGGAACGGGTTGATCGGCCAAATCGTCCGTCAGTCGCAAAAAGGCATACAGGGCCTCCATGGCCTGCCGTTTGGCCGAAGGCAGAAGCCATAGACACCGAGCCAAATTGGAACCCGAACGCCGCACCAATCGCCGGCAAGTAGCATAACTGGCTTTCAATACATAATCATCCTTCATGCTGGTTTCCATTTTCCCTGATGGGAACTTTTGGACAACTGGCATATCTGCTGGCTTAGTCCGCCTTGCCAGGAACAAGCTGCTGTGTGCGATCGGTCGGGTCCGGACACGTGGGGCTTCCGCTGCAGAGGGGGTCCAGAGTGGCCAAAACGCTAATGGAGACCGGTTGCCCTGCCGTTTTTGCTACCAGCTTTTGCAAAGGACCGTGGAAGTATAGCCTACTGCTTTTATTTTCTCCTTTATCTAGGAGCCTTGGTATCTACCCCTCTTCTGGAGAGGAATCAAAAACTTTTGTGCCGGTCAAAACTTTTACCAAACGTTTGACCGTAACAGTTCAGGAATTATATACTGGAAGGATAGGAATACTCTTTGGCTTGAATAGAGAATAATAAGATTTGTTTTCGTTTCTCCTCTGGTTAGCTAGAGGATTCCGAAGCGCTTCCAATAGGGGAGGTATTATCTGAAATATCATTTTGCCTGCCGACAGACTCAAAATTTTGTATCGAGGAGGGGTTCTATGTCTAGGTATTCTCGTAAGTTGTTTGTGGGCTTGAAGGTGGGTTTTGGAGCAGTTGTGGTCTTCGGTGTATTGCTTAGCCAAGCGTGGGCGGGCATTTACGACACGGCCACGGCTTGGTGGCATTTTGATTATGCTGCCAGCGGCACAATCACCGATCCGAACCATGTGCGGGATGCTCGGGATTGGTACACGCCGGGCGGCAGGAAAGCCACCTCGATCTACGGCACCCCGGAGTGGACCACCGTTTCGGCTGCTGGTCCTGGCGGCGGCCAAAACTACGGCGGCCGATCCATCCTGTTTACCCCCGCTGTGGACGACACCGGCAATGTTACCCCAGATTATGTGGAAATCAACAATCTCCAATTGGCCGGTTCTTCTACGCTGGTTACCCGGTTCCGGTTCGACGGATATGCCAGCGATGTCACCAGCAGTTGGCTATACCGAAATGCGTTTGGCTATGGAGATCCGAACCAATCGGGTTATGGCGGCTGGCTTTTCGGTTTCAGCGGCACGAATAGAAATCTTTATCTCCTTTTCGGAAATGTAGGATTTTCTTCGAGTTTAACTGTAAATACAGGAACCTGGTATGATGCTGCCGTGGTGGTTACCGATAATGGTACGAACGACTCCGTGGAATTTTACCTCTGGCCGGAGAACGGAGCCCTGCAGTATCAAAAGATTACTACCAGCAGCATAACTACAAACACCGGTTCGGCCTTCACCCGTATTGGCGCCGAAGATGCCGCCGGCAACGCCAAAAAGGCATTCAAAGGAGCGATCAACCATCTGGCGGTCTGGAATCGGGCTCTGACGACCGCCGAAGTGCAGGAAGCCTTCGGCTATCCGGGACCGCTGTGGCAGATCGGCCTGGATAACAATAACAACCTCGATTTCAATATCGAGAGCTCCGCTGGCAATAACTACACGATTGGCGAACCGTGGGGTAAACTCTCCCGGGCGGTGACTTCATACGGCAATTCCCAGGTCAATATTAACTTTACGGCCAGCGCCCTTCAGGCGGCTTTACCGTATGTGTTCCATCTGGATATGGACGGCCAAAGCGGCAACATCGGCTTTTCGGTGCTGGTCAACGGACAGAAGCTGGGCACATTCACCGCCAATACGAATACAGACTATGTGGTGTATGTGCCCGCCGGCCTGGTCCAGCCGGGGACCAACACAGTAAGCCTCCGATATGAAACCGGTACGGGATATACGACATGGGACTGGATGGAGTTTGGCGGCTCCTGGCAAGTGGGCTACGACAACAATAGTCCAGGCGAGTTCGCTGCAGAATGGCTGGCACCGGATGATTTTTACGTCTGGAACCCGAATTGGCAACATCTGGAGCGGGCGGTTACTTCCGCCGATCGGGACCTGAACCTGCATTTTACGCTCTCTGAGGAATTGGCCAGTTTTGCCTATCTTTATACCACAAGGATTGTGGGGCAGGGTGGCGATACCGGCAGCCATCCGATCGACATTTTGATCAACGGCCAACTGTTGGCTTCGTTACCGGCCCAGCCGGATGGGACTTATGTAAACTTGTTTATATTGCCGCATCAGCTCCGAGTGGGCGATAACTATCTAACGCTTCGGTACCAAGACACAGTAACCGGCTGGGTACAATTTGATTTTCATCGGCTAAGCGTCTATGTGCCGGAACCGGCTTCGGTGGGCCTACTCGGTCTGGGCAGTTTGGCTATGCTTGGGCTGATCTACGGCCATCGCCGCCGCAAATAGCGGAACCCGGGGAAGCAGATCCTGGATTGGAACCTGGTCTGTTAGACTGGATAGATTGTCCGTTGTCCGAACTGGCTACCGTCTAACAGAGGGGGTTCCAGTGGGCCTATCAGCCGCTTTGCCATTCTTCTAGTTTTGCTGGGGCGATCTCTACTCCCCAGCCTGGTGTGTCTGGTACGGCGGCCATTCCTTCGACGATTTCTAATCCTTGGCAGAGGGGTTCCCAGCCGCCTCGATAGGCATAGGTGAAACAGGGCTGATCTAAAAAAGAGATGGCTGCGCTAAGATGGACTAAGGCTGCCAACCGAATGCCTACTCCACCCGCCTCATGCAGCAGCACCGGCACCCCAGCGGCCTCGGCCACAGCCACCGCTTTGCGCAGCATGGTCATGCCACCAAGCAGGTCGGCATCCAAGACCAAAAACGCTCCTGCCCCACTCCGTACCGCTCCAAAGACCTGCTGGAGGCTACCTAAGCAACGGTGCAACCCGATTGGTAGGAACGTCTGCCGGGCAAAACTGGCAAACGCATACAGGTCGGAACTACTGAATGGATCGATCAGCCCATGTAGCCCCTGAGATTCCAAACCAGCACAGAGGTCCTGGGCATCCGGGGGAGCGTACTGGCCGGCAGCATCCAAATACACTCGGCATCGGTGAGCGGCGGCAGGGCGCAGTGCGGCCAGTTGCTGCAGATCCAACTCCAGATAAGCTGTAGTAGGCAAAAGCAAGGTATGGAAGCCTTCTTCTGCTATTTCCCGCGCAAAAGCGACAAGATTTCCCGTAGGATCCCACCGGGGCAATCGGGCGCCTAAAGGGACATGGCTACGGAATCGTCCTCCCCACAGGTGGCAGACCGGCTCCCCGAGACGCTTGCCAATCAGATCCCAACAGGCCATCTCCACCGCACTGCGCAGTCCCGGATGCCGCAAAAGCTCCAAGGTAGAAAGTTCTTCGATCTCAAAGGCAGATCGGTCCACCAGCAGAGCGGCTAGGGCCTGTTGTCGGCTAGGTAATTCGGCTTTGGACCATCCGGTGCGTCCTTCGCCCCAACCCTCTAGCCCCTCTGGTCCAATCAACTGAATTACCAAACTCGGGGACTCAGCACCTGCTAGTCCCCCAGGAGGGGCCACCAGATAACAATGCACCTCCCGAATTTTCAGCGGTGGCGAGCTGCGCCCATAGCGTGATTTTATATTCATACCATCTTCCTTCTGTGCTTAGTTGAGCAGCTCATTACACGTTGTCCACTCTTTCCCCGGCTAGAAAGAACCAATTTTGCCTCTAGGAGAAAATATCCCATTTCTGTAACACTTCAGCCGAATGAAGAAGCTGCTTCGTTTAGCTGAGCAAGAGCCTACTGCCGCGAAGCCAGCAGTCCAGGCTTGTTCCCGCCCAAGCGGGAAACCAGAACAGATAAACCAGCAAAAACTGGACTGGTGCTTGCGCAGGAATGACACAGGGCGACATTCGGCTGAAGTGTTACCCATTTCTTATTTTCTTTGCGGAGGGTTGACATCGCCAGCAGGGCCTCCCTATACTCCTAACAGACCCATGAGAGGTTGCTAGTTATGGGAGGGGTCTGCTATAGATTTCGCCCATCTTCCCAGTCGTCTGTACTTTCTGAAAAATTTCCCCTTTATGGGTTAACTTGCTCTGGCTTGGCTTCAGAGGCTGCCAGCCAGGCTCATTGGGTTGCCTAGCAGCATAAGGTGTTGGAAAGCCATAGGTTCCCAGGAGCCATTTGGGTAGGGTCTTCAGCTAGGGCTTAGAACTTGGAAATTCCCTTCCGGAATGGGCGACCCAGTTGGGCTGGCTCCATACCCTTCCCCCTAAAGAGTAATTTTTCAGAAAGTACAGGAATCAGCAATTCAAAGACCAATAAAACAAGGGGCGGTTTACCTTTCGGGAGAGTGAAAGGGGAAAACTGGCTAAGCGATCAGAGCAGTGAAGGCTTTGGTGTGCGAGGAAAGCCTATGACGCCGCGTGAGCGTGTGCTTGCCGCCCTAAGACACCAAGAGGTGGATGAGATCCCGTGGATCGAGGGGATCATCGGTAACGGAATTGCCACCGCTGTCTGCGGCCAACCGATCCACGTGGAGTGGTCGGTAGCTCCAGAGGGTTTTCCCACGATGCCCGGGGACCGATTGGCCGAGGAGCAAAAGAAGGTCTGCCGGGTGCTGGGGACGGCCAACCTGCAATTTTGTGCGTTTGCGCCGGTGTTTTGCCAGCGTCTGCGCAAGGCAGACGACAGCTCCCCGGTGCTGGTGGGCGATGGTTTGGTGAAGAGCCGCCAGGATTTTGAGCGGCTCTTCCGCTTGCCATCGCCGACCGATCCCCGATTTATTGCAAACGCTCGGGCATTCATTGCCGCCAAGGAGGATTACTGCGCCTGTGCCTGCGTGCGACTGGGGATCGGAGCCACCCTGCTAACGATGGGAATCGAGGGCTTTTCGTATGCGATGGCCGATGAGCCCCAACTGATCCTGGAAATTCACGAGGCATACGCCGATTGGACCGCGGCGGTGGTACCGATCCTGGAGGAAATCGGCTTCGACGTGATCTGGGCGTTTGACGATGTGGCTTTCAACAGCGGTCCAGTGTTCAACCCTACCTTCTACCGAAAATACATCCTGCCTAAACAGAAGGAGGTCGTTTCGCACTTTAGTAAGCCTCTGATCACCCACAGCGACGGCAACATGACACCGCTATTGGATGCGTGGTTGGAGTTGGGCCAGCAGGCGATCCACCCCATCCAGCCAGATGTGATGGATATTTATGAGGTCAAGCGGCGATATGGCCACCGGGTGGCCATTGTCGGCAATATTCCGATGATCGATCTGGTCCAGGGCACGCCGGAGCAGATCGAAGCGATGGTGCGGGAGCGGATCGAAAGGCTCAGCCCAGGCGGCGGCTATATCATCTCCTCCAGCAATAGCCTCACGGATGATATGAAGCCCGAAAACGTCCTAGCCATGCGGGATGCCATCCGAAAATATGGCAGGTGTGCCAGGCCAGATACTGCTTTCTAGGATGCGAGTTTGGCCGGCAGGTTCCTTTCCATCTTCCCATGGCGGGGTGATTGGGGTATAGTGTAGCTGCCTCTTGAGCACGGCCTAAGAAGCATCCAGTGGCATGCAACTGCACATTCCAACCGTCTGGAATCCCTAGCGACCCCTTAACACCTATGCCGCCCTTGTTTTTCAGTAACACTTCATCCGAATGGAGAAGCCACTCTGCTCGTCCAGAGCGAAAGCTCTGGATCTAGTTCAGCAAAACACGGGAGGTAATATTTTAGCCCAGTGGCGCAGCAAAGCATTCCTACGGAAGCAGCAGTTCTGGTTTTCCTTTGTCCCTCTGGATTGCCGCTTGCGAGGGAACAAGCCTGGACTGCCGCTTGCGCGGCAGGGACACGGTAGGGTGCCTTCTGGAGCAAAATACCCCCCTCCATTCGGCTGAAGTGTTCCGTTTTTCACAAGGAGCCCCCCCAGTGAGCGAAGCTAAGAAGTTAAGCAGAGATCAGTGGCTTGTTTTAGCGGCAGCTTTTTTGGGCTGGATGTTCGACGGGGTGGAGATCGGGCTGTTTCCGGTGGTAGTGCGTCCGGCGCTGCAAGACCTGGGCATGACCGACGACGCCAGTATTGGCTGGTGGAACAGTGTGGTGGTGGCTTGCTTCCTTATAGGAGCTGCTGCAGGTGGGGTGGTCTTCGGATGGTTGGGCGACAAGCTGGGCCGGGTCCGCTCGATGGTCATGAGCATTCTGATGTACTCGCTTTTTACCGGGGCCTGCTATTTCGCTATCCACCCTTGGCAGTTGGGCGTGTTTCGTTTCATCGCCTCGATGGGCATGGGCGGGGAATGGGCCTTGGGAGTGGCCTTGGTCATGGAATGCTGGCCAGAACGACATCGGCCCTGGCTGGCCGGCGCCATTGGCGCAGCGGCCAATTTCGGCTTTCTGTTCATTGCCCTGGTGGCCCTGCAGTGGCATGTAACGCCGGACTCCTGGCGATGGATCATGCTGGTGGCCGCCTCGCCGGCCGTATTAGCTCTGCTGATTGCTATCTTTGTACCGGAATCTCAGCGGTGGAAGGAATCGGTCAAACACGCTGTTTCCAGCCCGATCCACGAAATCTTTGCTCCTGCATTGCGCAAGACAACTTTCCTGGCGATCACTTTCTCGGCCATCCCGCTGATCGGCACATGGGCAGCCGTTTCCGGTTGGATCCCCACTTGGGTCGATCAGATGAGTCAATTGGAGAAAGCTCGGGAGTTTCTCTCCGGTGAGCAGCTGGCCAAGTGGGAACAGATCCCCACGCCGGATGCCAGGCAGGAGTTCCTCAAGGCCGCTATCAGTCCCGAGCAGTGGAAAGAAGTTAGTCGCACCACCGCAGGCAAAAAAGCCCATGTTCAGGTCATCATTTCGATTGGGGCCATCTTTGGCTGTTTTCTGGCGCCGATTATTGGCGGATGGTTCGGTCGGCGTCCGGTGTACTTTGGGCTGTGCCTGCTGTCGTTGGTAACCTGCTTCTATCTGTTTAATTATCTGAAACAATACGACATCCAATTTATGGCGGTGGTGGCGGTTGTGGGAGCGGTAACTGCTGCCTTTTACGGCTGGCTGCCGCTGTATCTGCCGGAGTTGTTTCCCACCCGGGTTCGGGCTACAGGGCAGGGCCTAAGCTTCAATTTCGGCCGCATCATCGCCGCAGTCGGAAACCTCTGCATGGGCCAATTGGTCGGCCTGTTTGGGGGCGACTACGCTCGCGCCATGGGCGCCATCACCATGGTCTATGCGTTGGGCCTGGTGCTGATCTGGCTTGCTCCGGAAACCAAAGGCAAGCCGCTGCCAGAATAGAACTCTGCATCAAGCCAGTCCACCGAACCGCCAGGCCCCAGTCCCCTGCCGCCCACTGGGAGGCTGTCCTAAAAAACAGGAACCTTTGCATAATTCAAAGGGGATATTTTTATACTGTTTTGGCTGGCCTCCCTCTAACACAACATATAGGGGCGCTAGGATTGCTAGCACCCAACAGATAGTAGATGTCCTGGCAGGACAACGGAACGGCTAAAGAATCAAAATTTCATAAAGTTCACTGGATGTTCAGGATTTTGCAGAGGTTCCAACATTTTCTATGATAATCTATGATAAAAGGAGGTTTCCTTCCTAAATGCCCCAGAATCCCCCACATCCCTGTTTTTAAGGAGTCTAAAGGGTAGGAGCCGGTCGGCCAAAACCCATGGGAAACCGCCCAAATCCCAATGTCAGGACAGCCTCTTAGATAAAGACCAACGCTGGTACCAGAGAGAAGTTCTGCCGTTGGACCGAACTATTTCTAAGCTCGACTTTTGCCATTTTTCCTAACTGCTTTTGCTTCTAAGAGTTACGCCGAAACATCCTTTTGTTCACCGAATTTCCTAAGTGCAATAGTTACAGGAAGTTAGAACTTTTCCTCTCCGGGAGGAAGCTAAAAATGGCAAAAGTCGAGCTAAGAGGCTGTCTGGAAATCAAGATTTGGCCGTTTCCCGATAGGGGCTGGATTAACCAGCTCTTCCAGCAAAAGACGGGGAAATAGGCACTTTCCGGATTCTAGGTAATCCAGCTACGGAGCTGATTTCCCCTGGAAAAACGCATTTCCAGACAGCCTCTAAGGCTCTTTGGTATCGGGGGTTTCGATGTCAGCCTGGGAGTGAAGATGTTCGGTGGAACCGGGTGTGGTGATCACCTTATAAATGCACCAGGCCAAAAGGGCGGTTACCCCCCCTACTGAAAGTGTCATGATAATCCAGCCGCCCAACGTCATGGCAGGTCCCCTTTCCAGACCCAGGAAGATTTCTTTCCACAGCGCCGGAACACAAACTCTTCAGCCTTTTCTTTTCTCGAATAAGTGCCTTCATGTCATTCCCGCGCAAGCAGGAATCCAGATTCTTCCTATTATCTATTTTACTGAACTGGATTGAGAGCTTCCGCTCCCGATGACAGCCCGGTCCTCTCCCTTTGGCTGAGGTATTCCATTTTTATGGGTTTTGGCCAAGGCCTGTCCCGCCGGCGATGTCCTGGCAAACCACCGTATTCCTTATTTTCAGACAGCCTCTAACGTTAGGAACTGGATCCCTGCTTTCGCGGGGAGAGATAGTAGGGCTTCTTCATTAGCCAAAAGCCTCCTACAAAGCAACTTCCTTTTGCGAGCGTTCCAGACGTTCCCAACGGCGGACCGATTGCTGAATAATCAGGTAGAAAAAGCCGGTCAGCACCAGGATGAAGACCACCGTAGCCCCGACCAGGGGTTTTTCAAACGGTTCTCGAAACATGCCACCGCTTTCTAGGACCAATTGCTGGTATAAAAATCCTAAAAAGATGGCAAAAAGATAGACTGGTGCGACATATTTCAGGCTCCAGCCGATGATCCCCGGCACACGGATTTCTGCGCCTCGGCGCAGTTCTTCCATCCCCCGCTGTGGTCCTAGGACCCAACCGAAAAGAATCGTTTGGTACATTGCCAAAAGATAAATGCAGAAGGTGCCTAGCCAATTATCCAGGGTGACCAACGCCATTCGGTTTTGAGAGAAATAGAAGGTGTAAAACGAGCCGCACAGGGTAATGAAGCCCAAGATCGATACAGAGGCACGACGGTTCAGTCCCAAACCCTCCTCCAACAAAGCAATGGCCGGTTGCAACATGCTTAGCGAACTGGTAACAGCGGCCAAAAACAAAAGCACAAAGAATAAAAAGCCGACGATATATCCTAACGGCATTGCTTCGAAGACCATGGGTAGGGTTTTGAAGCCCAGATCGAAGGAGGAGCCGACCGCTCCTAAAACAGCAGCCGCTCCGAGAAACAGATAAGCGGCAGGCACCGTAATCATACCGCCCAGGGCTACTTCGCAGAACTCATTGCCGGCCACACTCGTCAGCGACGATAGAGCAATGTCGTCGTCCTCTTTCAGATAGCTGGCATAGGTAATGATCACCCCGAAACCGACCGACAGCGAAAAGAAGATCTGGCTGGCCGCATCCAGCCACATGCGCGGATTGGCCAGAGCCTCCAAGAAACTAGCTTTTTCTGTATGCGGATTCCACATAAACCCCAGGGCTTCCAGGATGTTTGGCAGAGTGAGGACTCGGAGGAGCACGAGGAATGCGCAGATGATCAACGCGGGCATGGCCCAAATGCAAAACCGCTCAATCCCCTTACTCAGCCCCCGATAAATTAGATAAAAATTCAGTAGAAAGCATATTGCCAAAAAGACCACCGCCGGGCCACCGAAGGCCGCCCCATGTTCCGTCTCACCCACAAAGGAATTAAACAGCTTTTCGTACGGTTCTTTGCTTAGTAAGCTGCGTGTGGACGTGGGGGAGTCGGCGTCTGCTGGAGGAGAGGTTTTGGAACTTGGCGATTGGCCTGGCATGTTCCCAAGGGGGGGCTGGCTGGCTAGTGGTTGGAAGGCTTTGGGGGGTGATTGGGCAATTTTGGCCGCTGTCCCTACCCCCACAGCCGCGGATTCAACTGCTTGGCCTTCGGAAACAACGGATCGGCCGAGTTGGTTGGAGTCGGCCAAGGAGGCCGAGTTCACTGGTTGGCCCGGCACCCCAACATGGGAATCTGCCTGGGCTGTAGGAGGAGCTACCGCGGCTGGTTGGGAGGCTAGCTGACGGGCCTCCGCCCCTATTTTGGCCATTTGTCCCGATAGGTAATACCACGCATATCCCAGGCACCAGGATTCGATAATCACATAGTACATATAAATCCCCACCGGGACCAAAAGGCCTAAAATCCCCAAATAGGCTCCTATGTTATGTCGGGTGATCGCTCGAAAAATCCCCGGCGAGGAGTTATAACCATGCCGGCCGCCATATCGGCCCATGGCCCACTCGCCCCAGGCCAACGGCAGGCCCAAAATCAACAGAGACACAAAATACGGGATCATGAAGGCCCCGCCTTCGTACTTGGCCGCCAAGCCAGGGAAGCGCAAAAAGTTCCCCAGGCCCACGGCACTGCCGGTAACGGCCAAAATAACCCCCAATCGACTCCCCCAACTTTCTTTCGTGTTCCGATTGCCTGGCATCGTTTCCTCCCCGAAAAAGCGATAGGGAAAGAACTAAAATAGCATACTCTTCCGAATTCCACCAGAGTGTTTTCGCTCATACAAGAAGTTTTGTTAGAAGCTCGACTTTTGCCCGTTCCGCCCTCTTGCGAAAGGGAGAAGGTTTAACTCCTTGGAATTATTGGACTTAGGAAATTGTGTCTACAAAAGGAGCGGTCGCCGGAACTCGTGGCGGCAAACCAAGTTAGGAAAAGCGGCAAAAGTCACCGGAAAAGAGAGGTAAAATAAGAATAACATTTCCCCGAGGGGAGTACGTCTCCCCCTCTGCCCAGCAGCCAAGAGGAGAGGCTGGAGGGGAAATGATCCATTGGCCTTTGTGGTGCCGGAGTCGTGTTTGGCTTTGGCTCGGTCGGGCCTGTTCCCACCTCCATATTTGTTTAGGTTTCCATTCGGACGGTTAGGCTTCGGCTTAGCCGTTCTCTTCCCCAGGGCAGCGGCGTGTTTTCTCCCCCCCGGCGGAAATGTTCCAAAAGCTGTTGCCACCCTTTTTAGGAGCAAAATCATGGCAAAATCACCCACTCTGCAGCATCCCTCTGGCAACCTGGCTGCTCTGCGGGTGCTGGAAGGGTTGTTGTGGCTTTTTGGCGGTTTTGGCTTGTTAGCGATTGTACCAACGCTAATGCCTCGGCCCTGGCTTGCAGCGGCTGTCCAATGGGCAGAATCCGAAGCACCAATGGGCCTATTGGTCGAGTACCTGGCCAGGGCACTGTCGGCCATGTGTTTTCTTTTAGGCGGCCTTTTGTGCATCGCTGCTACCGATGTCCGCCGTTATGGCCCTATGATCTGGTGGATGGCAACGTTTCTGCTAGTGGCTGGCCTGATCCAATGTATCATGCTGGCCCTTGCCCCCTATCCAAAGAGTTTGGTGTGGCTGCTGCTTAGCGCCGACGGCGCCATCATCGCCTTGTTTGGTTTGGCGGTCCTGGTACTTTTACAAAAACTGTAATCTACTCTGCAAAACAACTTCCTGGAACCTCTGCATCATTCGACGGAGATATTTTTATACCATTTAGGTTCTTTTCTGGAATGACCCAATATATTGGCTTGCTAAGACTGCAAGCAACCTACATATAGTAGGTGTTTAGCTCGACTTGTGCCGGAAGGGGAAACCTCTAACTCTTTGTCACTATTGGACTTAGGACATTGGGTGACCAAAAAGGGAGTCTCGTCGTAACTACTGGAAAAAAAAGGACTTAGGAAAAATGGCAAAAGTCGAGTTTAGATAAGGGCAGCTAGAGCCCACTGCCTCAAAAGTTCATAAAGTTCGCTATATGTTCAGGTTTTATGCATAGGTTGCTAGAAAATTGAGGATGAAAACATCCCCTCATCATAGAGAATGCTTTTCAGCAGAGCTTCTCAACTCGACTTTTGCCATTTTTGGTTTTTGTCAAAGGGGGCAAGTCCTAAGTCCTTGGAATAATTAGACTTAGGAAATCATGTGGACAACAGGAGGGGTTGTCGGAACTCTTGGCGTCAAACCAAGTTAGAAAAAAAATGGCAAAAGTCGAACTAACAGAGGCCGATTTAGTTACCGGCAATCTTCACAAGGCCATTCGGTCCCCTTCGTATTCCTCTCAGAGGGCACAGGATGCTCCAAAGCTGAGGTGTTCTTAACAGTTACACTAGGGGCCGAGCTGCCTTCCGGCTCCAAGATAGGAGAGGTCGCATTGTCGGCTTTGTTGGTTTCCTGCGCAGATGTACTTGTTTTGCCCAACCGCAAAAGCTCCTCAAAAGTCCACCGGGCTACATGATGCGGTAGCCGACCGCCGGTATCTTCGTTTTGCACCCATAAGGCCCGGTGGCCGAAGCTGACCCCGTTATTGGTTCCATCGGCCCGGACAAAAGGCGGCAAGATCGACAGCCGAATCGGAGCAAGGGGCGGACTTGGGGTGGAGGCCGCTGGGGACGCTACTGGCTTTTCTGCCACCTTCGCCGAAGCGGGTTTCTCCTCAATCTTAACCGAGGCCACCAGTTTGGCAAAATCCTCCGGATCGCTCCGCTGCGCAGCAACAACCGTCCGGCTCCAGCCGGTTTCCGCTGAAGCAAACAAATAAATGCCATACCGCCGAACGTCCGAGAAGACCACATCCAGTTTGCCGTCGCCGTTCAGATCGACCAGCCGAAGCCCGGCATCCCGCCCCTGGGCATCAACTACCGATGAGCCTTCTGGAAGCCGATAAGGCAATTTCTGCCAGCAAGGAACCCCGCCTTCCTGATAGCGGAAGACGGCCTGTCCGGTCGGCCCGCCGACGATCAGTTCGCAGCGACCATCGCCGTCGATGTCCCAAAGCCGGGCGCCTTGATCTCGGCCTTCTCGGCAGGTGAACAGCGGCTGGCCCGACACCTCAGGTTGATCAATCTCCAGGCCGCTGAGGCCCTCCGACTGCTGGACCCACCGGTTGCCGTCAAAATGCCACAGTCCGCCGCCAATTTCATTCCGAACCAAGATGCTGGCCATGCCGTCGGCCCGAAGCACCCCAAACCGAACGCCGGTGGGAACATGTTTGCCGTCCGGCCTGCGCTGGACGATCGGCACCGGAAAATCGCTAACAATCCAGCGCCGCTCCTGGGGCGACCAAACCCGGGTTTGCCGAACCTCGGCGTTACCGATCACCACGTCCATCCAGCCGTCGGCATTCAGATCCAGCAGACGAACCCCGTTATCTTGCCCGTCAGCGCTGCGGAGTGGTACACCGCCCAGGGCGTTCTGGGTGAGTCGCTCCACGACCTCCCGAAAGTTCAAAAACAGCACCCTGCCTGGATACTTGCTGGCAGCATATTCGACCAGCTCCAGGACTTGATGATTGGCGATCCATTCGTAGGGGTGAAAACATAAGGCCCACACGCCCTGTTTGGCCACTACCAGATCGACGGCCGATTTCCAGTCTTGGAGCGTTTTCGGGTTTTTCCCGCCCTGGGCGTGAAAGGCCTGCCAATCGCTCGGCACCACAGCCGGCACCTCCCAGCAAAGCCGATCGATCACCCAGGGATAGGGATAATTTTCCACATAATTACCCATGAGCCGATCTTTTGGCAGATACTTTCGGAACCGCTCCTGGCCAGCTTCATCGAATACCGCCTGCCGAGGCAATGCCGGGTCCTGAGACGTAAACAATAAGAACACAGAAGAATCGACTTGCAAAAATCGCCCCTCCCTGGTGCGTTGGT
Organism: Thermoguttaceae bacterium; assembly: GCA_025062105.1. GTDB lineage: Bacteria > Planctomycetota > Planctomycetia > Pirellulales > Thermoguttaceae > JANXAQ01. The sequence continues at coordinate 9,759 of JANXAQ010000009.1, read as the reverse complement.
TGAATATCTCGGCGTAAAACCTGGGGCTGGGCGAATGCATGGAATCGCAGCAGGGCATTCGGAAAGCCACCGGCCGATTACCAGGCAGCTTGGCCAATCGATCCACACTATCCTGAAAACTGGCATTGGCGCCGGCAAAATCCTGCTTCTGCAAAAGGGGGCAAAAGTGCGTCCGCGTATGGACCTCCAAGGTGCATCCTTCCTCCAACCACCGGCCAAATAGCGGATGCGCCTGGTCAAACCAGGTGGTCATTAGGCTCACCGGCGCTCGGCCGTCCATCTTTTTCAGCCGTTCCATGATCGGACGAAGGTAGGCTTCGTAATGCTCCGGACGTTTACGATCTTCTGGGGCAAATCGGAGATCATCGATGGCCAAAACCACCACGGCTTCCACGCCTTCGACACCCACCCACTGCGGCGTAGCCAACCGAGGCGTCCCAAGCTCTGGATAAAACGGCTCGCAAAACGCCTCCAGATACCCCAACCGGTTCCCCATAATGTGGCTCCGGACAGCCCCTGCCTGGGATGCTGAAGGAATTTCTCCTCCCAAAACCGCCAACCAACTAACCCAAAACATCGTTTGAACCATCACGGTGTCCTTCTGTGGAAGGTCAAAAAAAACGGACGTCAAAAGATCCCGAGCGCCTCTTCGGCAGAAAGGGTTTTTATTGGAGGACCCTCTGCATAATTTAAAGGAGATATTTTTCAACTCTTTTGCTCAGCCGCTTCTAACCCAATATATTGTTAGCACTGCTAGCAACCGCCATATAGTAGCTCATGGAATGAGGTGGGACAATTCCTACTGGATCGAAAATTCACTACGTCCACTAGATGTCCAGGATTTTGCAGAGGTTCCGGGATTCTGGTGCGCACCGCTGAGCAGCCAGATGACCAATGGGAAGAGGTGCCACCTTTAGACGCATCCTACCGACGTGAGAGCAGCTCGGCCAGGAAACTGGTCCAAGCAAGGGCTGAGGAGAAAGCTTGAGCAAAGTTATCCGATCCAAAGCCCTTCCAAGCGGACTTGAAAGCTATCTCCTTGTCGGCAGAGATAGTTGAGCAGGCCGCTATGGCGCCATTGGAGCATACACAGCCGCGGCTGAAAGAAATAGCGCATACCTACTTTTAATTCAGTGCGGCATTGATAGACGAGGCCTTCGTAGGCTTCGGCGATGTAGTAGCCGAGGTCCTTATAGCCTTTTTGCCTAGGTCCCAATGGACCAGTAACGCACCAGACGATCAGGCCGGTTCGACGGTCCACCTGCATGGCCACCCCACAGTGAGTAATCGGACATCCACAGGACATCCCCAAAGGACGCCCAATCAAAATGTCGCCTATTTGGACTTCTAGTTCCCGGGTGATCAGGGGGTTATGCGGGAGGATGATTTCCCGTGGGCCGGGTTCTTCGGGAAAATGCTCCAGATAAAAATCAAACTCTCGGCCCAGACTATCCTTCCAGCAGAGTTTTGCCCGAGGTTCCAGCACGAGTAACCCGGATCGCGCTTCTGGAAGGAGATCTGCGGAAGATTGTTCCAACGAGAAAGCGGCCGCCGGACCTGCAATCGGGGGCGGATCGCACGTTGCTGGCTCCTTAGATAAGTGGACGCATCGTCCGATCAACTCCGGCGACGTCAGGAGGGCCTTTTGAAATTCTTCACAACTTCGGTATCCGCACAGGCCACAGTTCAACCCCGGTAAAGAAATTGGATCGGTTTGCTGCATGTGGGGGTACCTTTGCAAGGGGGACTTTCTCCTAACAAAACATTTTGGGTTTGGTGGCTAAGGGAGTTTCTCTAGGGACAAGAGGCTATTCGCCACGGTAAAACGTCTGGTTTTCTAGAGGACGCACAACGCCGAAGTGGGCTTGCCAGCCGATCTCCCGTCGACCCACACAGATCGTGCAGGTCCCTACGGGCGGATTGCCCCGCAACAGTAAGGGTTCGACCACATCAGGTGAGTCCAACGCTTGGGCTACCAGCGGATCGATACCGATGCCATGCAAAGCGTTCACCTCCCGGACAAGCACCTGAGGGGCAGCGTCTTGAATCCGAGAGCGAAAAACCTCCCGCTCGGCCTGGGAGACTCGGTCGATCTTGGTTACCACCGCTGTATCCGCCAACGAAAGCATAGGACCGACTTTTAAGGGTAAATTCATCCCGCTAGTGGCTTCCAGGACGACTAGGCCTAACCCGCCGTTGACATAGGGCGAACATCGCAGACAAAGCCCGGCAGTTTCCACCAGCAGGATGTCCGTTCCGACTCGATCGGCCCATCGCAGGGCGTCACCCAGTACCATGACATGACAATGGTCCGGACAGAGTTCGCCGGTATAGACTTTTTTCGTCGGAATACCAAACTCCTTGGCCAGCAACTGGTCTTCCTCGGCAAATTGGACGTCCAGCTTCAGATAAGCGGGGCGTTTTCCAGCAGCCAAGAGTTTGCGAATGATATGCCGAAGTACCGAGGTTTTCCCGGTGGTGGCTGGACCAGCACAAATGATCAGTTTCATGCTACCTCCTGAAGTTCTTTTGCACTCAGACGTTCACCTTGGCGAAGTTTTTCTCTAAGTCGGCAAAGCACATCGTCCAGCTGATACACATGCACTGACAGGGCTCGTTCTTCCTCACTAGTCGAAAGCACTCGGAAGATCCGCCCAGCTTGCATGACAATCCGAAAATCGCTGAGTAAAGCGATCCATGGATCGTGAGTAACAAAGATGAAGATTTTTCGATGTTGACGTAGAAGCTGGATGGCCCGTGCTCGATGGATCCCAGCGTTTTCTACTTCATCCAAGAGAACGACCGGCGTGCTGCAGATGACGGCAGCGTCGGCGATCAATAGCGCACGGGTTTGACCGCCGGACAGTTCCGTCATCCGATAGGTCGGCTCGATGGGCTCACCAGTCAATTGGTTGGCGAACTCCAAGGCTTGGGAAATCAAATCGAGCCGATCCCCGTTGCGGCTCCGGACCCGACAGTGAGCCGCAAGAAATTCGCCTACCGGCAAATCGGAAAGGAACGTGGTATGTTGCGTGATCAGGGCGATCGGGTTATAGGCCGGATTATATCGAAACTCCTTAGGAACAGGTTGCCCATTGAGCAGAATGGTCCGTCCAGTAGGCGTGTCTTGATGGGCAAACAGTTCGATATCGTTGATCAGTGTGGTTTTGCCCGATCCGGTGGGGCCGACGATACTTACAACCTGCCCCATCTGAAAATCAATCCGTCGCACAGCGTCGGGCCGACCGTCTTTACCTCGGCCTCCTAAAATCGAAATGCTAGAAACCATGTCCTATTACTCCTTAATCCTATTACTCCTTACCAGTCAGGCCCCTCCGCATTGGATGGGAATCAGTTTTTACAAAATTGCAATCCCCATGCCAAACCAAGAAGCTCTTTCAAAAAACGAAAAAGGCCCGGGAAAATCCCTCTTCCCCACGGACTCTCTTTCTCTCTGCGGCCTCAAGATCCCGTGAGCCTTGCTGGTTCAACCCATCAGGGGCAACGGAATCTCTATATCTGTTGGCATTTTTAAGCCTGTCCCAAATGGTCTACGCTCTAACTCTCTGTGAACTTTAGACTTAGGAAATTACATGTACGACTGAGGCTGATGCATCCGTTTCAAAGAGCAAAGGAGGAAAATTGGCAAAACTCCACTCTGTATCTCGACTTTTGCCATTTTTGGCTTCCGCCCGGAAGAGGAATGCTCTAACTCCTTATGAATATTGGAGTTAGGAAATTGTATGAACAAAGGCACCCTTCACCCTAACTCCTGGAAACACAAGGAGTTAAGAAAAAATGGCAAAAGTCGAGCTCCATATAACATCCTCCGAAAACGATCCGGCCACAGGAAAGAAAATGACTCTTGGGGGCTGGTTTTCTCTAAGAGGCGGGGTATCATCTAAAGAAAGAACCTTGCCTAAAGCCTCTTTTAAGTCCACCCCAGAGGAACAAGCACAGGTAAGCTCGGTATCTCCCCGCCTGGCAGGAGAGCCGCTAGTCCAGTACACCGTTAGTTCAGCGGTATTCTCCTGGACCGAGTACCATCATTTTTCTCCCTCTCGTAACTTAAGGAGCAGCATGATGAAACGTCGAGATTTTCTCCGTTCCCTAGGTATGGGAGCAATGGGTCTCTGGGAGGTAGGTCGGCGGCTCGGCGTCCAGAAAACGGTGGCAGCGGCAGAACCGACGCCCCTGACAGGCCTCCAAACCGGGACGCCGCCGACTAGAAAAGCTAAAGTGCTCTACTTTACACGAAGCGTAGGTTTTGAGCATTCGCCGGTCAAAGTGGGGCCCGACGGCAAGAGTTTTTCGGATAAGATTTTGGACCGGCTTGGCCAACAGTACGGCTTCGAGCTGGTAAGCACGAAAGATGGCCGCATCTTCGACGGCAATCTAGAAGAGTTCGACCTTTTCTGCTTCTACCATTGCAATGATCCCACCTTGCCCGAAAGCATCGACAAAGCCCCACCGATGACCCAAGAGGGTATGAAGAAGCTTCTATCAGCTGTTGAGAATGGCAAAGGCGTTGTTGGGCTGCACTCGGCTTGCTACATGGGGCCCCGAAAACCCGACCAACCGCTGCATCCATTCCTGCAGATGCTCGGTGGTGAGTTCCTTTCCCACGGGGAGGAGCAAAAAGCTACGCTTCGCACAGTTTCGCCAAAGTTCCCGGGAATAGCGGGGCTACCAGAAAAAATGACCATCATGGAAGAGTGGTACGCCCTGCATTGCTTTGCCCCGGATTTGCATGTCATCCTAGTGCAAGAGACCGAGGGGATGAAAGGCCCGATGTATCAGCGTCCTCCGTTCCCGGCTACTTGGGCCCGACTGCACGGTAAAGGCCGAGTCTTCTTCACTAGCCTTGGACACCGAGAGGACCTCTGGGAAAGTCCCCAGTTCCAGAGTATCCTACTAGGAGGCATTCTGTGGGCCTTAGGCCGCGCTGAGGCCGACATTACCCCCAACATCCGTGCGGTTACCCCTCAGGCCGAACCGCCAAAAACGTAATCTTACCGCCGACTACCATCACCTGACTACCACCGGAGCACCCTTACCGCCACATCTCCCAACCTTACTGCCAGCTATCCCAACCTTACTCGACTTTTGCCAATTTTCCTTGAGTCCTTTTGTCTCCAGTAGCTACGACGAGACTTCCTTTTGTTCACATAATTTCATAAGTCCAATAGTTACATGCAGTTACAGTTTTCCCCTTCCGGCAGAAGGGCTAAAATGGCAAAAGTTGAGAACCTTAGCTCGACTTTTGCCATTTTCCAGGGTGTCGCCTGTGTGGAATGTTCTAACTGCTTGAAAATATTGCAGTTAGGAAATTTAGTGAACAAAGAGTCCTCAAAGCCTAACTCCTTGAAATAAAAGAAGTTACAAAAATGGCAAAAGTTGAGCTTAGAGGCTGTCCTAAAAAACATTTTCTATGATCAAAGGAGGCCTCCTTCCTCAATGCCCCAGAATCCCCAAAATCCCTGTTTTTAAGGAGGGGGAGGGGAAGAGCCGGTCGGCCGAAACCCATTGGAAACCGCCCAAATTCCAATTTCAGGACTCCCTCTTAGGGCCGAGTGTTCGAAGCTGTCCATCCCTGCGCAAACAGGGATCCAGCTTCCTTGTAGGAGCCACTATATAATTCGAAGGAAATATTTTTATACCATTTTGGTTCCTTCCAGGACTGGCCAATATATTGGGCAGCTAGCACTGGGAGGAACCTACAGAGCGTAAGTGTTTAAATGGCAGGAGTGAAAGCCCACCAAATCGAAAGTTCATATAGTTCACTATATGTTCAGGATTTTGCAGACCTTCCAGTATTAAACCATACCAGTATTAACCATAAAAGTATTGGGCTTCTTTCTGCTCTGCCTCGGAAGCCTCATGGGTTGTCTACCTCACACTCCCCACTGGGAGAGGGAAGAGCACAAGAATCGTTTTCTTTCCGATGAGATGTTTTCCTTTTTATTTGGAGGTTGCTGCCATGAAACGACGTGAAATGTTGAAGTTGTCGGCCGGGTTCGTGTGTGTGTCTTCGTTTCCTTTTGGTTGGATCCGAGCTGCCGAAGGGAAAAAACCGAAGGTGCTCTACTACACCCAAAGCGCCGGATTCCGGCATGGCCCGGTTACCCGCAAAAATGGCGAGTTGGCCTTTTCGGAAAAGGTCCTTATGGAACTAGGCCAGCAGCACGGCTACGAGGTGGTCTGTACGCAGGACGGCGGTGTGTTTGACGGTGATCTGGATCAGTATGCCGCTATTGGTCTTTATACTTCTGGCAACCTCACCCAGGCCAAAGAAAATCCGATGACTCCGAAGGGCAAACAGCGGTTTTTGGACTGGGTGGCTGCTGGCGGCGGGGTGATCGGCTTCCACTCGGCCACCGACACCTTCCGAACCCCGAAAGATAAAGTGGATCCATTTATTGCCATGCTGGGCGGCGAGTTCATCAGTCACGGTGCCCAGCAAAAGGCTACCCTTCGCGTGGTTTCTCCTAAGTTCCCAGGAGCCTACAAACTGGGCAAAGAATTTTCCCTATTCGAAGAATGGTATGCCTTGTATAAGTTTGCAAAAGACCTCCATGTGATTCTGGTGCAACAGACCGAAGGCATGGAAGGTCCGATGTACCAGCGTCCGCCATTTCCGGCCACCTGGGCCCGGATGCATGGTAAAGGCCGGGTCTTCTACACCAGCCTGGGCCATCGGGAAGACATCTGGACCAATAAAGAATACTTCCACCCGTTGGTCTTGGGAGCCTTGGCTTGGGTTACCAAACAAGCCGACGCCGATGTTACTCCAAATATTGACCAAGTAACCCCTCATGCCAACCAGCTGAGCCGGTAGAAACCAAACCACCTCTTTCTCCCTCTACCTCCACTGAGTAGATAACCACGAAGAGCTTCTAACACAACGAGGTTTCCTACTATTGCTTCGAGGCAGCTATTGCTTCGAGGCAACAGAAAACACCTGAAAACCATCTAGATCTGGACCTTTGCTAAATCCTGAACTTATAGTGAACTTCAGTAACTTTCGATTTGGTAGGATTTTGTCTGCCCGATTCCAAGACCTACTAGATGTAGAGTGCTACCAGTGCTTAGCAGCACTATATATTAGGGTGAAGGGGGCCAGAATGGTAAAAAAATATATCCTTTAAATGATGCAGAGGTTCCAGATTTTCATTTTGTTAGGGGCAGACTCTTTGGAAACCCTTTCCCCAGAGAGACCTAAACCCACTAAAACCGGCGAAAAACCCCACCAACCTGGTATAAAGATATCCCCCCTATGGCAGTCCTTTTGTTAGGCATAGATGTTTTTGAGCACTTTCTGAAAATTACCGGGACCTCTGCATAATTCGAGAGAGATATTTTTATACCATTTTGGCTCGCTCTGCGTCAGACACAATATATTAGTCCGCAGCACGCCTAGCACCCTGCATATAGCAGGTGTTCCGAAGGAGGCAGATGAGGCCTACCGGATCGAAAGTTCATGATATTCACGATATATTCAGGATGATATATTCAGGAGTATGTAAAGGTTCCTACTCTTTAGCAGGATAGGCTATTGAGCCAGTCTAACCAGCTGCCTATTCCTGGCGTCCATTTCCCAGTTCTAAACTCAGGCGGAAGACCTTTCCAAAATGCTCCTCTAACCTATGGGCTTCCATCGGCTTAGGCTGAAAGGCATCCGAAAGGGCCAGCTGGCAGCCGCTGAAGCCAAAGCCGGTTCCACAGTAAGTTAACCCCATAAAAGCGCACTTCTCAATTCGAGTTTTGCCATTTTTTAACCTTGGACCGAAGTGGAGGAGTTCTATCTCCCTGCAATTATCGGAGTTAGGAAATTGCATGAATAACGGGGCGGCTCGTCGTAACTTCTTGCACAAAATAAGGTAGCAAAAATAGCAAACGGCGGGCTTGGAAAGGGCACATGTTTGGGGAGGCAGATGTGTTCCAGGAGCAAGCGGGTACCTCAGGGGCCAAACGCTGTACCTAAGTCCTACCGAAGAGGTAAGAGCCATACCTACTTTGGGGGTATCGGAAAGAAAACAGGCAGAATCTACCTGTTTAGGTTACTAGGATTCCACCAATTATGGGGGAGACATGCTCCAGTTTCTCGATTTCTTCCACGACCACCAAACCCTACCCCCTAAAGCCCGATACCTTCGTACTTGACCCAGGGTTAAATCCACCATAGACTGACAAAGAGTTTCTCTTTTTCCGGGTAAGGGTGCTGAAACCAAATTATTAGCTTTGCAGGGAAGGTCTGTCGGCGTGAGAGTGGCCGTTGTCAGCGACATTCATAGTAATCTGGAAGGATTGGAAAGCGTTTTGGCCGACATTAAAAGCCAAGGCATCTCCGAGATCATCTGCCTGGGCGATATTGTCGGCTATGGTCCAAATCCCCGAGAATGTATCGATTATGCCATGCAGTGGAAGGTTTGCCTGCTGGGCAACCACGATCAAGGCGCACTATTTGATCCGGAAGGTTTTAATACCGGGGCGGAACGAGCCATTTACTGGACTCGTGCCCAATTGGAAAATTGCCGAGATAACCTCCAACAGGCGCATCGCCGGTGGGACTTTCTGGGCGAATTACCACGCCAATATCAAGAAGGGGATTTTTTGTTTGTTCATGGATCGGCCAGAAATCCGTTGAACGAATATGTATTCCCTGAAGATATCTACAACCGCCGAAAAATGGAAAAAATCTTCGCTCTGGTACCCAAATACGTTTTCCAGGGTCATACTCATGTGCCTGGCGTGTTTACCGAAGATCTCCGCTTTTTCAGCCCCGAGGACATTCATTATGAATATCCTTTGGGGCCGCAGAAGCTGATGATCAACGTGGGCTCGGTTGGCCAACCACGCGACGGCGATCCCAGAGCCTGCTACGTGATCATCGACGAGGATCGAATCCAGTTTCGCCGGGTAGAATATCCGCTGGAACAAACCATTCAGAAAATCTATGCCATCCCGGAACTGGATAACTTCCTGGGGGACCGATTGCGCGAAGGCCGATAAACCCTCTCCGGTTTCGCCCATGGGATTCCGGTTCTTGGATGTGCGCGGTGTCTGTGCCCTTCTGTCAGAGAGAATACTTTCAACTCTACGGAAAGCTTTTCCCCTAGGAGGCAGTGATGGTGGTCTCTGAAGAGCTTCGAAAGCTCAAAGTGCTCTTCTTATGCACGGGGAATTCGTGTCGAAGCCAAATGGCCGAAGGATGGGCCAAGGCGTTGCACCCAGAGCTTTTGGATGCCTACTCGGCTGGCATCGAACCCCAACAGCTCAATCCGGATGCCGTCCGGGTGATGGCTGAGGTGGGGGTGGATATTTCCGGCCACCGATCAAAACATGTTCATGAACTCGCAGGAATGAACTTCGACTATGTGATTACCGTCTGTGATCAGGCCAAAGAGCAATGCCCGGTGTTTCCGGGCCAGGCCAAACGGTTGCATGTGGGGTTTGAGGATCCGCCGCGGCTTGCCGCCTTAGCCAGAACCGAAGAGGAACGTATGGCCATCTATCGCCAGATCCGAGACCAGATCCGCTCGTTTATTGAACAATTGCCCAAGATGTTAGAAAAATTGTAGGAGCCTCTGCAAAATCCTGAACATATAGTGAACTCTAGGAACTATTGTTCAGATGACAATCGCTTGCTCTTCCCAAAGAGCTACTATATGTTGGTTGCTATCAGTGCTAGCAACCCTATATATTGGGCCTGAGAAGAACCGAACCAAATAGTATAAAGGAACCTCTGCAAAATCCCGA
>JANXAQ010000004.1 GCA_025062105.1 Thermoguttaceae bacterium | reverse complement strand
ACCTCTTTTGAAACCATTTCCGGGCGAAGGCCTAAATCCACCAAAACGGAAGCAAAACCACCCGCATGGGCAAAACCTTCTCAGATTACAGACAACCTTTCACCAGAGCCAGACAACCTCTTAGCTCGACTTTTGTCATTTTTCCTAACTGCTTTTAGCTTCGGTAATTACGACGAAATCTCCTTTTGCTCCCCCAATTTCCTAAATCCAATAGTTGCAAGGAATTAAAACACTCCTCTACCGAGAAGAAACCAAATTGGCAAAAGTCCAGCTTAGAGGCTGTCCTACAAAGGGATTTGGCAGGTTTCCAATGGGTTTTGGCCGACCGGCTCCTATCCTCAACACTGCTTAAAAACACGGATTTTGGGGATTTTGGGGCATTTAGGAGGAAACCTCCTTTCATCATAGAAAATGCTTTTTCGGACGCCCACTTAGCTCGACTTTTGCCATTTTCCCTAACTCTTTTTTTCCAGTAGTTACGACGAGACTTCCTTTTGTTCACACAATGTCCGAAGTCCAATAGTTACAAGGAGTTAGAGTTTTCCCTTCCGGGAGAAGGCCTAAATTGGCCAAAGGCGAGCTTAGAGCTTTTTCGGCACAGAAGGTATTTTCGCGCCGGGGGGTTTCTGGGGCACTTCCAATTTTTCTGGTACCAGGGGCTTTTCCGAAACCGCTTCTGCAGCCGGGCGGAGCTGGTGATTGCCGAAAGCTTGCCCACTGGAAGCTTCCATTTCCAAAATTCCGCCCAGGAGGTTGCCAGTGAGCAGGTTCTGCCGTCCGCCTTCGACGCGGATGGCTACCCAGCCCTCTGGCGGCGTCTTGTGGTCCACAACGCAGTCCGATACCCGACTGCACTGGACATTTCGTAGTAGAAGTCCGGGGCCGCTACAATCAACAAAATTGCATCCGACCACATTGATCCGCTGGCATGCGTCCAACACCAGGCCGGCCTCCGCCTCCTGTACATCATGCACTATTATCCCTTGCAGGATCACATCCTGACAACCCACCAGCCGAAGAGCATTAGGCAACACCTGTTTGACATAATCATACCCAGGATTCCGACCAAAAGCATTACCGCTTATTACCAGTCGAGAACAGTTCTCAGCCAGGAGATTATATCGGTAGGCCATCCAGAAGGTGTTACCGGTAACAGTAATATCCTCAGCATCCTTTAGATGCACATTGATATCGACATCCGAGAAAACATTGCCGCTAATGCATACATGGCCCCATCGGTATTTTTCGCCCTGGCCTAGGATGCGGACATTGGCCGAGTCAGGGCCGTTGCCGTGTTGGATCGTGCAGCCGGTAATGGCGACCTCGGCTGCCCCATACCTACTGCCCGCCGCTTCCAGCAGGATATTGACAACGTTGGTTTCGATGTCGCAGCCAGTAACTTGCAGGTTCCGGACATTACCGGCTCGGCTGACAATCCCGCCCTGTTTGTTGTAACTGATATGACAACCGACCACATTGATCTGATGCAGATCCACATCGTCCAGATAAATGCCCACCCCGCGGTTATCGTAGATATGGCACTGGCTGATCAACACATTTCGGTTTCGCCGAACCAGGTGCACACCGTGGAGCACCTGCCGGATGAGTACTCCATGGACGCCCAGTTTCATTGTTCCATCAGCTTGAATTCCACAGGCCTCCGGATGATCGCCTAAGATCTCCATGCCTTCTATCCTGGGCATGCGCTGGTGTTGCCAGACAGGCGGCAGGACGCTAGCAGGCTGCGCAGTGCCCTGATGGGTACCCACAAACCGGAAGGCCGGTCCCGGGCCTGCCATAACAATCCGAACCCCGCTAGAACCAACGATTGCTAAGGGCCCTACTTTGTCCAACTCTACTTCGATGGTCTTTGAAAGTCGGTAGGTGCCAGGCGGAAAATAAAGGACCCCAGGCTTAGCGTCAACAGCCCGTTGCACGGCCGGCGCATCGTCGGCCAAACCATCGCCTCGGGCGCCAAAATCGCGGACAGAACTCCGATCTGCCGGAAATCCCTGAGGCCCCAAAACAAGCTCGGCGGGAAACGTCTGTTTCGGGGCTCTGCTTGGGGTATCGATTGGCGAAGGTCCTCCCGCATCCGGAGCCGTAGGTAGAGCAGCCGATCCCTCGGGCCACAAACTCAATAGCTCAGTTGCAGAAGTTACCGAATTCATAACGATCGGCCTGGAAGGGTGATCGGCCGAAGCGGAACCGGCCAAACCCACTGACCAAGCTGCCCATGCCAACCAACCCAACATTAACCCTACCGCCCCCAAACCTAACCATAACAGTGCCCGCGTGTTCCGTATTTTCATCCCCTGGTACTCCTTTTTGCAAAAAGAACATCCTCTAGCGATTGGGTTCCCCTTGAACCGAATGTACTGAGTGTATTATTCCCTTCGCCGCCGGCGGCAAAGGGGGATAAAGTGAGGAGGAAATAAGCCAGTCCACCGGCTTTTTGCCCATGCAGCCGTCGTTGCCTTTGGCACCACCGGCCTCTTTCTCGGAAGTTTGCTGGCATGCACACATTCGAGCGTGTTTGAGAAGGTGGTTTCCTCAGCAGGCTGGGCAGGCACGCAGACACCGGACCATCCAATGGATCATGGCAACCAAAATCATCGTTTCGCTCCTGGCGCGCAGCAACTCATCGTCCTTACTCAGCCGGCGATACCGGTTGAACCATCCAAACGTCCGCTCCACCACCCACCGACGCGGTAGCAGCTCAAACCCAACGGCCTCCGCCAGACGGCTCGCTATCTCCAGTACCCAACCAAACGCCCCCTTCAGCCATTCGACCAGTTGCCACCAATAGCCTCTGTCGGCCTAAATCTTGTTGCCCAGCATAGACTCCGTCGACCCAAATCTTGCTTAGCCGCGGGAACCGGCGCTGTCCTGGCTCCAAAACCAACCCCGCCCCATCCCGATCCTGAATGTTTGCCGGATGCACCACCCCGGCCATGTTTACCGGATGTACCACCTCCACCAAAATCAGCCTCAGCACATCGACCACTAGATGCCGCTTGCGCCCGTTGACCTTCTTGCCCGCATCATACCCACGGCCCCCTTTTTCCATCGTCTTGACCGACTGGCTATCCAGGATCCCTCCAGTCGGCTCCAGGCTGTGCCCGCTCTACTGCCGCATAAGCCCACCAAGCGCCTCGTGAATCTTCTCCCAGCTACCATCCTTCCGGAATGGCACAAAGTAAATATTATTGAGCTTTGAACAACGAATTAAACTGGGGCTTTCCCAGAAAACCCTGAAAACTCCCTATCTGCTAAGCCAGATGGGTTTATTTGGTAATTCAAACGTCAATAGTCAATAATAGACCGTTTGCCAGGGGGATAGTCCTTCGGCGGAATCCGCCACGGACAACCAGACCAGACAATGTAAAACATGCCGTTGAGCACTGCCCGCATGTCAACTTGATGTAGCTGCCTTCCCGTCCATTGTTCGCTGTTATACACAAATTGGCGTTGAAGCGTTCGAACTTCACTTTAGGCAAATCCCAAAAGCTCGTTGAACAACGCAGAATGGATACAATAGGCGATCTAGCTAAGACTGTCTTTGAAACCAAGCACTTTTTGCCCTTGGAAGTCTAAATGCAGCAATTTCTCCAAAGGAACAATTAGCTTCTTTTGGCTTCTTTAGAAAGGTTCGTTATTCCCCTGTTTGGGGCAATCATTTGCTGCCGTTGGGACGGGAAATACCTCCCAAAAAAAGTGTATCACAGCGAGCCGTCCATTGGTATCTACATCACCGATGTTCTCTACAAGATGTTGGGAGCTCGCCAGCCGGAACACTTCCCCCTATTGCGTGTCCGGGAAGATGTGTAGATACCCATGCCCGCGGTCGGGCCGGAGCAATCAACCGCGGCAATTACCTCTCAGTGCTCCTCCCTCAAATCGGATGGATAAACCCGTTTCATCGGAGCAGTCCTTTGCTTGGGGAATAAAATCCGTTTCCCTTTGGTGGTAACATCCGTTTCCTAGACTACTTGGGCGCCTTAAATAGCGCAGCTTTCCCCGCAGCCCTTTTCAAACACGCTCTTAGATAGACTTTGAAATAAAAGCAGTTCCAAAAATTGTCAAAAGTCGAGTTAAAAGGGTAACCGATTATTTGTACCCAGCAAGCCGGGGGCGTGCCTGGAATGGGGGTCTGATATGATTATACTCTTTTCAAACGGGGGATGCCCTATGGAGCAGGCGGCAACTGGTTTTTGTGCCAATTTTCTAGGAACACATAGCGCCAGACCAGGCCCACAAGGATAAAGCCTGCTCCTAGGAGGGTCCACCAGGCGGGGGTTTCTTGGCCTGCCAAATAGACCCAAAGCGGCATCAAGACCGGTTCCAGCAGTCCCAGCAAGAGGGCTTCCTGGGCACTGACGGTGCGCAGTCCCCAGGTGAACAGGCGATATGGGATGGCCATCTGGAGGGTTCCGAACGCGGCAAGTACCAGCCATTGCCAGCCGGTGGGCCAAATGCCATGCCGTAGGGCCCAGGGGGCAAGCAGAGCTGCTGTGGCCAGATGAGGTACGGCCACCAACCAGGCCCCGTCTTCGGTGCGAAGAGCCCGCATCAGCATGGCCGTGGCCCCGAAAAAAGCTCCGGAAGCTAGGCCCAATAGTACTCCCATCCGGCCGTAGGGACGCAGCAGACTGTTGCTACCGGCTGTCCATGGCCCTAATTCACAACTTAAAATCAGGCCCACACCTAAGCCAGCGAAAATCAGCGGGAGCCACTGCCGGCGATCGGGCCAGGTGCCAAATAGGAGAAAGGTAAAAATTAACACCCACCACGGGGAAGTGGCCTGCAGCCAGATGGCGTTGGCCGCCGTTGTCAGCACAACGGCCGAAAGATAACTTCCGCTCATCAGGGCAAAGACGGCCACTAGAGGAACTAACAAAGGGTTCCAGCGAGGCCGACGCACCCAAGGCAAAAGCACCAGCCCGGCAAATAGCGCCCGCCAAGCTGCCAGCTGCAGGCCACGCCAGCTTTCTGGCCAATCTGCAAAAAAGGCCGACTTGGCAAATAGCCCGCTGCTGCTCCATAAAAGAGCGGCCCCAATGATCGCCAACCGGCCCATCCGCACCGAACCCGCCCCGCTTGCCCTCATGGTGGCGATGCTCCAGCTGGTTTCGTTGGCAACATAAGATCGGTTTTCGCTTGAGGCGGCGATGTGGTCCTCGGTTCGGGAGCCGAAGCACCCACAGGAGAGGATTTTTCGGTTTGGGAGGGCTTTTCGCGGGACAGTTGGTTCCATCGGCTGGAAGCGATGGTAACCACACCCTGTTCCGTAGCTTGGATCATCCAGGCAGCGGCCTCAGGCGTTTGGTCAACTAGTTTCATTCCTTTTTCAGGTCCGAGCACGCTGACGGCTGTTCCTAATACGTCAGCGGTTAGACCGTCCGGGGCTACCACCGTCACACTGCACCGATCCATCAAGGGCATACCCGTTTTTGGGTCGATGATGTGGGAATAGCGGCGGCCGCCTAGTTCCACAAATTGCCAGGCGTCGCCTGAGGTGGCAACCGCGCATCGAGCAAGGAGGAGGAATTCCCGAGGTGGCGCTTTCGGCTCCAGGCCGGGTACCCCAATCCGCCAACCGGGCCGATCCGGCGGTGGGTCGCCAAGCCGAATGTCTCCGCCCAGATCAATCAGCACCCGGTTAATCCCATGCTTCAGCACCACACGGAGGGCTTCGTCAATGGCGTAGCCGGCTCCGATTCCACCAGGGTCTAGACGCATCCCCGCCTTTTTCAATAGCACCGTTTGCCGATCTGGATCCAACAGCACGTTTTGATATCCGACCAATTGGCGAGCCTGTTCCAGGGCGGATGGGCTGGGCATTTGTCGGCTGCGTCGTGCCCGCCGCCAAAGACGGACCACCGGACCGACCGTCATATCAAAAGCCCCCTCCGTTCGCTCTGACCAACGTTGGGCAGCGGCCAGCACACGAAACAGATCTTCACTTACTCGCACCGACTGGCCCGTACCTGCCTGCTGACACAATCGACTCAGTTCGCTTTCCGGATCATAGTCGCTGAGGATGTCATTGAGCTGCTGGATGCGGTCCAGAGCTGCCTGGGCAACTCGTTCGGCCGTAGGTTCGTCCTCCGCATAGAGGATGATTCGCAGCGGTTCGCCCATGGCAGCGGAGGCATACTCAAACCGCTGAAGTTTTCCCTCCCGGCTTTCGACTGCCTCTGCCTGATCAATCCATAAACGCCCTCCAACAGCAAATATACCTAGCATGAATATAAGAATATCGACCACCAACCGCCTTCCTTGCATTCTGCACCGCCTGTGCGGAAGTCTGGAAAGATGCCAGCTGTTGCTTTCGGAGGATTTCCTTGGCATAAATAAGCCTTTATCTAGAGAAAACTCAGAGGCTATCGGGAGGGGCTGGAATTGGGCAAAATGGAGGCCTCCTTCCAGGAACTACCATTACCGCATTTCTCAGACAACCTAGTCAAAAAAAGAACCCTCGTGGCCATTTCAGCGAGGGTTCGTACTATCGGAAGAGTTGCCAACACCGAAGGCTGTCCAAAGAATTATTCGCTTGCCGGTTAAATCGCTCGGCCAGTGAAGCTGGTAAGTGCCCGCATGTAGTTGCCCCGTTCGAAGGCGGCCGGATCAGGACAGTTGGCTTGGCTTAATACGCCGCGGGCTTCCTGGACAGATGCATATCCATGTTCGGCAAGCCAATTTTGTAGTCCATCCAACAACATGCCGATGGCGGCAATCCCCTGTCGATAGAGCACCGAAGCCACCATACCGACATTAGCCCCCGCTAGGATGGCTTTGACCAAATCGGCCGGCCGATGGATGCCGCCGGTCAGCGCCAACGAGACGCTCAGCCGACCGTAGAGGATCGCAATCCATCGCAGAGGCAGGAGCAATTCAGCCGAGGTGCTCAGCTCCAGATGGGGTTTGACCTGAAGTTCTTCCAGATCGAAATCTGGCTGGAGGAAGCGGTTAAAAAGGACCAGGCCATCGGCGCCGGCTTCCACGAGCCGACGGGCCATGTGGGCCGGAGAACTAAAAAACGGCCCAATCTTTACCGCTAACGGGATCGATACGGCCTGTTTGACGGCATGAACCAGGTCGATATATTTTTGCTCCACCTCGGGACCGGACAGGTTCATGTCGGCGGCGATGTAGTACACGTTCAATTCGAGGGCGTCAGCCCCGGCGTCCTGGAGCATTTTGGCGTATCGGATCCAACCGCCTGGGCTTACCCCGTTCAGACTAGCGATGAGCGGAATGCTGAGGGCTCTTTTCGCTTTCGCCACATGCTGTACATAGTCTTCCGGGCCAAGGCGATAATCTTCTAAGTCGGGGAAATACGTAAGGGCTTCGGCAAAGCTGTCAGCCCCTCGTTCATAAACCCGGTGAAATTCAGCTGTTTCGTGTTCTATTTGTTCTTCAAAAAGCGAATACATAACGATAGCTGCAGCCCCGGTCTGTTCTAGCTGTTGCAAGGTTTCCAGGCGCTCGCTCAGGGGACAAGCAGACACCAATAAAGGATTTTTCAATTCCAATCCGAGGTATGTGGTAGCCAAATCGATGTTCATGCTTCAACCTCCGTTTTAGTTTTGGCGGCTGCCGCACCGGCGCCGTCGCCGTCACCTTTCAGGAGGGCTTGGATGGCGGCTTTGCCGCTACGAGCCAAAAGCTCATATAAACTCCATCGGGCGTAGATGTCTTCCTGGGCTTTTTGGAACAGTTCTTCAGCCCGTTCGGGTTTGGAGCGGGCAAGCATGGCAAACCGAGCCTGTTTGAGGGCAAAATCTTTGAATTGGCCCCGAGGCGGTTTGGAATCCAAATGGAATGGATGTTCTTCATCGCGGGGATCATAATGATACAGCGGCCAATATCCGCAGGCCACCGCCTCTTTCTGATGCTCTAGGCCTTGCTCGATGTCGATGCCCCAACCAATGCAGTGGCACAGAGCAATCAGGAGCGAAGGCCCCCGGTAACTTTCCGCAGCCCGGATAGTGCGGATAGCATGGAGCGGATTAGCGCCAAGGGAAATTTGGCCCACAAATACGTTGCCGTAAGTCAGCGCCATCAAGCCCAGGTCTTTTTTCCGTCCTGGCTTTCCTGCCGCTGCAAACTTGGCTACCGCACCGCGCGGCGTTGCCTTACTCGACTGGCCGCCGGTGTTAGAATACACCTCACTATCCATGACCAACAGATTGATGTCTCGGCCGCTAGCCAGCACATGATCCAGACCGCCAAAACCGATGTCATACGCCCAGCCGTCGCCACCAAAAGACCAGACGCTTTTGCGAATCAGGAAATCGGCTGAAGCCAACAGATCCTTGGCGGCTGGCAGATCGATTTGCTGCAGACGACGTTTTAGCTCGGCCACCAACTGCCGCTGCCGGGCAATCTGAGCATCGTCCTCCTGCGGATTTTCTAGAAGTTCCCGCACAAAATTGTCGCCTAATTGGCCGGCCAACTGGCCCAGCAACACCCGACAATAATCGATCTGCTGATCGATCGCCAACCGGAAGCCGAAGCCAAACTCGGCGGCGTCCTCAAACAGCGAGTTGCTCCAGGTCGGCCCATGGCCTTCGTCGTTGGTCGTATAAGGCGTGCAGGGCAAATTGCCTCCGTAAATGGAAGAGCAACCGGTCGCATTAGCAATCAGCATCCGATCTCCAAAGAATTGCGTGATCAATTTAATATAAGGAGTTTCGCCGCAGCCGGCACAGGCGCCGTTGAACTCAAATAGCGGCCGCAAAAGCTGAGAGCCTTTGATCGTATCCTGGGCCACTTTGGTTCGATCCAGATCAGGGATGGTAAGGAAGAAATCCCAGTTCCGCCGCTGCTGGGCCAGATGCTGCAGAAGCGGTAACATGTCGATGGCCTTGCGCTTGGGATTGGTTTTATCTTTAGCCGGGCAGGTAGCCACACACAAGCCGCAGCCAGTACAATCCTCCGGCGCTACCTGCACGACAAACTTCATGCCCGGATATTCTTTGCCCCGGTAATCGACCGCTCGGAAACCTTCCGGCGCCTTGGCCAACAGTGCCGGATCAAAGACCTTCATCCGGATACACGCATGCGGGCAGACCAGCGAGCATAAGCCGCACTGGATGCACAGATCGCCGTCCCAGATCGGAATATCCTGGGCGATGCAGCGTTTTTCATACTGGGTGGTGCCGGTCGGGTAGGTACCGTCGTAGGGTAGCTTGCTGACGGGCAGTTCGTCGCCCCGATTGGCGATCATCACGCCAAGCACCTCTTTAACAAACGGCGGAGCATAGTCGGGCACCGGTGGCACCACATGGGTTTTTGAAGTGATCCGGCCGGGAACTTGGACTTCATGGAGGGCTTTCAGTGCCCCGTCCACGGCGGCAAAGTTCCGTTCGACGATCGTTGTGCCCCCTTTCTTGCCATAGGTCTCTACGATGGCGTCTTTGATCTCTTTGATGGCTTGTTCTAAGGGGAGCACTTTCGTAAGGGCAAAGAAGCATACCTGGAGGATAGTGTTAATTCGAACACCCAACTGGGCTTCCTTCGCCACCCGGTACGCATCGACCACGTAAAACTTCAAGTTCTTTTGGAGAATCTGCTCCTGCACTTCCATGGGTAGATGGTCCCAGACTTCCTCCGGCCCGTAGGGGCTATTCAAAAGGAAGATAGCACCTGGCTCGGCCAAAGAAAGCATGTCGATCCGGTCCAAAAATTGCCACTGGTGGCAGGCCACAAAATTGGCAGCATGGACCAAGTAGGAGCCTTTGATCGGCCTGGGGCTGAGGCGCAAATGGCTGGTGGTTACCGAGCCAGCCTTTCGGGAGTCATATACGAAATAGGCCTGTGCGTACATCGGCGTATTTTCGCCGCAGATTTTACAAGTATTGCGCACGGAGCTTACGGTGCCATCGCTGCCTAAGCCGAAAAAGACCGCCCGGACTACATCTTCTTTTTCCGTGGACCAGTGCGGGTCGTAGTCAATGCTTAGGAAGGTAACATCATCGGTGATACCGACGGTAAAATGCCGGCGGGGTTCGGGCTTGGCCAACTCGTCGAAAACGCCCTTGGCCATAGCCGGGGTAAACTCCTTGCTGGATAGTCCATATCGACCGCCGATGACCATCGGTAGAGGCTGGCCGGGCACCTGTTGGTGCCACTGTTCGGCCAAAGCAGCCACCACATCCATATACAGCGGTTCGCCAATGGCGCCGGGCTCTTTGGTTCGGTCCAGCACAGCGATTCGGCGAACCGTCTTGGGTAATGTCTGGACAAATGCCTTGGCATCGAACGGCCGGAAAAGATGGACCTGCACTAAGCCTACCTTTTGTCCTTCCTGGATCAGGCGTTCGACAGCCTCTTCTACTACCCCAACACCAGAGCCCATCAACACAATGACTCGCTCGGCTTCCGGATGGCCGATATAGTCAAACAGGTGATACTGCCGTCCCACTAAACGGGCAAATTTATCCATGGTTTCCTGGACAATTCGTGGCACAGCTTGATAAAACCGATTGCAGGCTTCCCGGGATTGGAAAAAGACGTCGGGGTTTTGGGCTGTGCCGCGCAATACAGGCCGTTCCGGATTCATCGCCCGAGCCCGGTGCTCGTGGATCCGCTGCATGTTGAGCATGGCCCGGCAATCGTCCTCGGTAAGTTGTTCGATTTTGTTCACTTCATGGGAAGTGCGGAAACCGTCGTAGAAATGCAAAAACGGCACCCGAGATTCAAAGGTAGCTGCCTGCGCAATAAGTGCCATATCTTGCGCCTCTTGCACCGAAGCGGAACAGAGCATGGCCCACCCAGTGGTCCGGCACGTCATCACATCACTATGGTCGCCGAAGATCGACAGGGCATGGGTGGCTACGGTACGAGCAGTTACATGAAAAACCGTCGGCGTCAGTTCCCCGGCAATCTTAAACATATTGGGGATCATCAGCAGCAGGCCCTGCGAGGCGGTAAAGGTGGTGGCAATGGCACCAGCCTGCAAGGCGCCATGAACAGATGCCGCTGCGCCGGCCTCGCTTTGCATCTCCACAATCAGCGGGATGGAGCCAAAGATGTTTTTGCGTCCGGCTGCCGCCCAGGCGTCCGGCATTTCGCCCAGTCCGGACGAAGGTGTAATCGGATAAATGGCGGCCACCTCGTTGGTCAAATGCGCTATATTGGCCGTCGCTTCATTGCCATCGACTGTTACGAAGCGTCGCTGTGCCACGGCTAAGCTCCTTTATCCTTTAAAAACTAAACAAGAAAAGAAAAAATCCTTCCTAACACTTCAGCCGAATGAAAGAACTGCCTAGTTTAGCCGAGCAACGGCCTATAATGTCATTCCCGCCAGAGCAGCAGTTCAGGCTTGTTTCCGCCCCAAGCGGGAAACCAGGCTTGTTCCCGCAAAACCGGGAAACTAGAACTGATAAACCAGTAAAAGCTGGGTTCCTGCTTACGCAGGAATAACAGCGCCATTCGGCTGAAATGCTACAACCTTCTTCTAGGGTCCTTCTGATAGTTGTATGGGGAGCCGAGATCCCAAAAGAAATCGCTGGCTCTGAACCAGCCTTGGCCTCGCCCAGCCCCCTAAAAGCAGTGGCTCCGGTTTGGAGCCGGCCCCTCCTACACAAAATACCAAACTGGATTCCTTTGTTTTAATCCAATTAGTTTATCTCCTTTTCCTTTTTTTCGCAAGGACCGGCCCCAGGGGAGATTTATTGAGGGAATACCAAAATAAACTCCCCCCTCTGGCAGATACCGGATTTTTCCGGCTTTCGGTGCAGAGCCAGAATTCGTTAGACGCTGTCTAAAAAGAAAAAATTTTTGCCCTCCTCGGCTACCAAGTTGTTTCCCCTATTAGCAGGGCTGTAGCCCAGGATTTAGACACCTTGGTTATCCAAAGTCTTCATCGGTCAGTGGAATAGGAATAGGGGCTCATCCCTTTTCAGACACCCTCTTACTTCGACTTTTGTCATTTTCCCGAAGTCCTTTTGTTTCCAGTAGTTACGGCGATACTTCTTTTTGTTCACATAATCTATCTCCTAACTCCTATAGTTACAAGGACTTAGCGTTTTCCCCTTCCGGCAGAAGGCCTAAAATGGCAAAAGTTGAGCTTACGCCATATTGCCCCATTATGGGGTATCTACCCATCCGAGCGATAGGAACAGTAGCCTTTGCAAACAACTCAGTCATTCGAAAGGAACTTGGGCACTCCTCCAGAGTAGCAGGGCGTTTTATTGGGAGCGACCGTGGCTTCCCCATGTTCCTCCGGGCTGAAGTAGCGTTTTAGGGTTGGGCGGGTGAGACGGGCGGTGGCCGGAAGGCGGCTGGTTGGATCAAGGCCCGACCTTCGGCAGTCGGCATTTCTAGACCCAACAGCCGGGCAATCGTTGGCGCAATGTCCCGGGCGTCCACTTTCCCTAATTGTGTACCAGGCCGAACGTCTGGCCCCCAGAGGATGCACATGGCGAGCATATCCGGTTGATCCGGGAGGTAGCCGTGCGTTCCGCCAACGCCCTGCCGGGCAACAACAACCTCTTCGCCGGCCAACCCATCCGAAAAGCTATAGCCGCTTTCAGCTGCCAGCCAAAGGTCAGGAGCCCAAGGATTCTCTTCTGGGCTGGGCTGTCCAATTTTGCCAAACTCTTCAGGACCGAAGACAGCCTGAACGCCTTCGATCTGAGCCAACTCTTTGTGCAAATCGCGGCGAAGGGCCTGCCGCCGAGCATCGTCTAAAATATAGACCATGCTGCTCCCGCCCTGGGACAAGCAATAGGCCAATCGAGAACCCATCTTGCCCTCTTTGACCTGAATCAGCCCTTTTTGTCGCAGAAACACATTGGGCCGAATCTCTTTGGTGATCGGGAAAAAGCCGTGATCAGAGCAAATGATGAAAGTGGTTTTGCCTGCCAAGGGGGACTCGGCTACTGCCTCGATCAAATCACGGATTCGGTCGTCACTATAGCTGGCGGACCAGTACGCTTCCGGGGAACGGGGGCCGGTGCGATGTTGCACGTGGTCAGGTTCGACCAAGTGGACGAGGATGAGATTCGGCTGATAGCGGCGGATCAAGTGGGCAGTCATTCGGCAGTAGAGCCAATCCCGCTGTACACCGCCAGCCGGTTCCCGGCACCATTGGCCGTGCCGGTCCACAGGAATCCCCTCAGCCCGGAGCTCCTGAAGCCAACTACGGGTCCCCAGCTTTTCCCAAGTATCGTCGCCGGGCATATCCGGCACAAACCAGTTCAGGGTGGTGGCTCCCCTAGTAATCGGCCAAAGGACACCGGCGGTCTTCAGACCTGCTTTGGAAGCCACGTCATAAATCGTGGGCGTTTTAAGCACTTGGTCTTTTTCATAAACCGGATCGCATAAGAGGGTTACCACTTGGCCGGTTTTCCGCTCCAGATAGCTATTGCCGATCATCCCATGTCGGGCAGGAGGCACACCTGTCGAAAGCGTAGCATGGGCAGGCCAAGTTACCGACGGGAAACAGCTGACCATACCGCTGGCCCTCGCACCTTCCTTGGCTAACCGCCGTATCGTAGGCATGTGAGCCTTCGGATCATCCAGATAAAAGCCTGCCAACCCGTCAATACTAACCAAAATAACACAATGCTCCTTTCTCGGCTCCGCCTGCACCCTGGTAACCAAGAGTAATACAACCGATACCACCCCAAAGACGATGAGGCCTAACTGGCTGAACCAGCTCTGGTTAATCATTTTCCCCTCGTGCATTTGTCGGGATTGAGCCATCTTCATACCTCTTCCTAAAGGGAACAACTGCTTCAGAAATACCCGAACTATACCAACACTCTCAGAGGCTGTCCAAAAAAACATGTTCTATGATGAAAGGAGGTTTCCTTCCTCAATTGCCTGAAATCCCCAAAATCCCTGTTTTTAAGCAGTGTGGAGGATAAGAGCCGGTCAGCCAAAACCCATGGGAACCAGCCCAATCCCCATTTTAGGGCAGCCTCTCAGGGACGTTTTTCTCCACAAGAACGGTGGTTTCCCCTGAACTGCCCACAACATCTAGGCACGAAAATAGGTAAGGAACCTCTGCATAATTCGAGGGGGATGTTTTTATACTATTCTGTCTTGCTCTCCCTCTAACCCAATATATACAGTTGCTTGCATTGTTATCAGCCAACAGATGGAAAGTTTTCGGCTAGCAGCATCGAACGGTTAGAGAATTGAAAATTCGCAAAGTTCATAACATGTTCAGTATTTTTCGAAGGCGTCTAAAATACTCGACTTTTGCCAGCTTTAGTCTTCTGCCGAAATGGGAAAGTTCTCACTTTTTGAAATTATTGAACTTAGGAAATTGTGTAAACAAAAGGATGGTTGGCTGCAACCTTTGGTGACAAAACAACTTAGGAAAAATGGCAAAAGTCGAGTAAAACAAGCACCTCAGCATAATGCAAGGCGGATGTTTTTATCCCAGTTTGCCTTATCTTCCCACTAACCCAGTAGATGGGCAGCTACAGCATTGCTAGCAGCCAACAGATAGGAGGTCTTCGGCTAGGAAAACGGAATCGGTAAAGATTCAAAAAGTTCATGAAGTTCACTATATGTTCAGGATTATGCAGTGCTTCCAATAGCCTTTCTTCCCCTCCCGACGGTTCCCGCCTTAAACAATGTACTGCATAGGAGGCTGCTCTAACAAGCTGAAGTCTCTTTGCGCTACCCCCTTGCCAATTTCTCAGCAGCAGGCTCTTTAGGATGTCCTAGTCCTCTGGAAATATTACTGGAAATATTAGAGGTAGGAAATTTGCTGAACAAAGAATTCTCAAAGCCTGACTCCCTTGAAATAAAAGAAAATTTGCGCACCTCTGCAAAATCCTGAACATACAATGAGCTTCATGAACCTTCAATACAGTGGGGATTGGGCGTCATTCAGAGACCCAATCTATGTAAGTGGCTTGGGATGCTTAGCTGCCCTATATATCGGGGGGGGAAGTGGGAGCCCTAAAATAGTGTAAAAATATATCCTTTAAATTGTGCAGAAGTTCCTTTACAAAATCGGCAAAACTCGACCTACCAGAACGCTTAGAGGCTTCTTACCAGAGAGGGCTCCAGGCGATTTACTTCTGTTGCCGGCGGCTCATTGCTTTGGAGATCCTGTGCCAGAGGGTTTTCCAATCCGGCCGGGCAAAGGGAGGAAACTCCTTTACATAGGCTTTCAAAAATCGGCAAACTGCGGTACAAGGAATCCAAGGATGGGCTTGTAGGCCCTGGGCCAATCGAATGAGATCTTTTAAATACGCACGCTGGCAACGGAGGCCGATGCGGATTCTGTCCACATCCAGAAGCCAGGTCTGGAGGTTGCTTCCAGCATCTTGGACCAAAATATTACTCATGTTGAGATCGCCATGGCGGATTCGATGGGCATGAAGACGGCCGATCAAGCGGCCTAGACTCTCGGCACATTGGGCAGCTAAGGGGAGGCGGTCGGCTGGTGGAAGCTGGGCGATGCGCCACCCCCAAAGATGCAGATTCTGGGCCTGGATCCATTCGGAAACCAAATAGGTGTAATAAGGATATCCTCGAAAAGGGGGTTCGCAAAGAGCCAAAGGCCTAGGAGTATTTATCCCCCGACGCAGAAGGGCATGCCCTGCCCACCAAGCTCGTCGGGCACGGGTAGGGCGGAAATATTTTTGCCAACCTCCCCATCCGAGCTGTTCCCGAATCCGTTTTACCGCCACCCGAATGGGGAGAGAACTCGCTTCCCCCAACCCCACTTTCTCTGCAGAAACTTCTAGCCCCTCCTTGATGGAATCCGCTAACCCCACTTTGGGAGAATTTAAGCTCCCCATCCCAAAATGCCTAACCCCCTCTTTTGGGAAAGGCAAAGCATCCTCATAGTTATATTCCTCTCCCCCGTAAGAGGAATGATAAAGAGCGCCATTTCCTTCATCCGGAGGAAGTCCTGGAGCAAATAAGTCCCCTTTTCGCACACTCTTGCTCGTAAAGGAGTTGCTTTTTTCGCTCCAAGCCAAGGACGTTAGAAAAGTCGTTTCCTTCTGTTCCTCAGAATCGAAAGGGTTCCAGAAGGTGGAAAAATGTGGCCTTGGAATCGACCTCCCAGCACTCGTGGTTGATGGAGCTACCTGCCTGTAGCGCTCTGGAGGAATTTTGTTTGATAGGGGGGGCCAATCCGCTTCTACCACCACACTGTGATGGCCTAGTTTGACAGCCCGATGCAAATACTGCTCCAGAAGAGCTTCCGGAGCAGAAGCCCAGCAGCGCAGATACGGGAGGTTTTCATTGGCTAGTGCGTAGATTTCCCCTGCTTCCTCGTTCAGATGAATCAAGCCTAAGTGGGTACGGAAAAGTCGGCGATCCCAATGGCGGTAAATGCGAAGCCGATGCTCAAAGCCCAACCGATCGATCCGCTCCGCGTCTTCTCGCAGATCAAAGGCCACTTGGGGCCTTGCCTGGCAATAATGCTTCCAAAAGTACCACCGCTGAGTGGGAGTAGTACGCTCTCGCCACGCCCCTGCTAGTTGTGCAAGGTTGTGAAGAGTGGTTGGGCGACTTAAAGGTTTTCCTACTCGGACGGCCTGCACGTCGATCAGGAAAAATTGGAACTTTAGACAAGAGTCCGTCTCCTGCTGTCCACCGATGGGGTCGGCCACCACCAAAATATTGCCGGTGTGAAGATCCCCATGCTGGATGCCGGCTTGATGGCACTGGGCTAGGAACACGGCCAACTCCCTTAAAAGGCAGCGCATTGTCCGGGGCTGATCGGCTGGGGATACTTTCGGCCACCGGCTCTGGAAGTATTCATCCAGGGAAACTGCATTGGGAATCGCCTCGGTAACCAGCAAACTATCCCACAGACCTCGTAATCCAAAGGGTTTGGCCCACCCGATGGGCCGAAGGGTGGACACCCCCCGTTCTGCTATAGCCAGCAGGGTTTGAAACTCCCGACGCGCCGGGCAGCCTCGAAAAAAGTTCCTCCATGAATCGGTCCATCGGGGGGCTCGATAATGCTTCACATAGATGGCACCTTTTGGAGTTTGAACCCGGTAAACGGCACGATGGAGGCCTTGTTTGACAGATTCGACCGGGTAACGCCGACTCCAGCACTCTAAAGGCCATCCCCCAGTGCCTAGAAGCACCGATTCCCACTCACCGAGGATCTTCCAATACCACTTGCCTTCCTTACGTTCGATCCACTCATCCATCGGCTCTTCACAGTTTCTAAAAGGAAACCACCTGGTTGGAAAGAGTGTTTGCGTTTTGCATTACCCAACAAAGTCTTCCACCGCTGTCGAGCTTTTGTACCTCGATTTAATTCGTGGATTCAAAGCTCCATAAGGAGGTGAGTAACCCATAATGAGCATTATTGACGAAGGAATAAGCTGGAGATGAATTATCCCAGCCTATGGTGTAATTGCCCCTAGGCTCTACCCCCTCACCTGGGCTCGGTGTTATACACATTTTTGGGAGGTATTTCCATCCCAGCGGCAGCAAATGATTGCCCCAAACAGGGGAATAACCAACCTTTCTAAAGAAGCTAATTGTTCCTTTGGAGAAATGGCAGCATTTAGGAAAGAATCACTTCCAAGAGCAAAAAGTGCTTGGTTTTTTAAAGACAGTCTTACCTAGATCGCCTATTCTGTCCATTCTGCGCTGTTCAAGCCCTTTTGGTATTTGGGTAAGGTGAAGTTCGAACGCTTCAACGCCAACTTGTGAATGCATATAGCTCCTTATATGTTCAGGAGTTATGCAGAGGTTCCCTCTGTAAGTTCTAAGCTCGACTTTTGCCATTTTCCCTAACTCCTTTTGGCATCGAAAGTTACGGAGCACCTTTCATTTGTACATGTAATTTCCTAACCCTAATGCCAACAAAGAGTTAGAGTGTGGCCCATTCGCTACATGGTCAAAAATGGCAAAAGTCGAGCTAAGTTCTTTTATTTTTCTTTCCTCCAGTTTGGTCATTTTTTCCTAACTTGGGTTGCTTCCATAGTTACGGCGCAACCTTCTTTTGTTCACCCAATTTCTTAAGTCCAATAGTGACAAGGATTTAGAGCTTTACCGTCCGGGGCGAAGCCAACAATGGCAAAAATCGAGTTATTTCAAGGAGCTTGGTTTGGGGCTTCTTTGTCAAATTTCCTAACTCCAATATTTTCAAAGGGTTAGAACATCGAACAGGGCTACACCCTGGAAGAAAAATGCGTTCTACCTCCTGGGAGCTATCGGAGTTAGAAAATTCTGTGAACAAAGTAGGAGGGTGGCGTAACTTTGGAAGCAATAGCAGTTAGGAAATTGGCAACATGGGCAAACGTCCCACTTAGCGGCTCTTCCGTAATTGTGGGATTTTGGGGTTCTTAACGGGTTTGAGCCGACCGGTCCCTACCCTTCGTACTCCTTAAAAATAGGGATTTTAGGGATTCTGGAGAATTTAGGAAAAATTTCCATTCCTCGTAAAAACGATTTTTAGGACCCGCTCTCTTACTCGACTTTTGCCATTTTTCCTAACTTGTTTTGCCTCCAGGAGTTAGGGCAAACGATCCTTTTCTGCACGTAAATTCCCAACTCCAATAATTACAGAGACGTCGCTTTTTCCCATCTTCGAAAAGTGGCAAAAATGGGAAAAGTCGAACTCTTAAGGCTTTGGTTTGCTCAGAGCGGTTTTATAACCTAGATTTGAAATGGTATTTTGAAAAGATCAATTTTGAACCTACTCTTCTACCATAACCACTTAGTGCTCTTTTCGGATTGTGTAACCTGCTGGGTAGTTAGCTCATTGGACTCCCTCCATAAACAGGCGGAGCCGTTCTGGTAGATAAAGCAGGATGAAACAGTTTAGGGCAAACCGGTCAACTCATCTTAGCACATGAGATTCCAACCTAGGAGTTTTGGCGGGCTTACCGCCGGAAGGGAAAGTTTCGGGAAGCAAAAAATTCTCGACGGGGAAGTATTGCTTGGGGAGTAGTTGGGGAATAATTCATGAAAGCAATCGCGTTTGAGCAGCAGGTCGAATCTGCTTTGGCAGCGCCTCCAACGGATCCACAGGTTAGAGTTCGAGTGGCCCATTTGTTAAAGAGACTATTTCCCGGAGAACAATTGCCCGAACGACGGCAAGATCAACGGTATCCTTTTCCCTATTTAGTGCATTTGACTCGGCTAGCCGCTGATGGCCTGACTCCCACCGACCAATCCATCGTGGTAGTAGGCAAGCATATCTCCGAATCTGGATTTGGCTTCTATCATTTCCAACCTTTAGCCGATCGGCGCATGATCGCTTCTTTCGAGACAGTTAGCGGTCAGTGGATTGCTTTTTTGTTGGATATCCGCTGGTGTCGGTTTACACAGCAAGGGTGGTACGAAAGTGGAGGCCGATTTCTTCGAGCTGTTCCATGCCCCTTCCATTGACCGGAGTAGGCTCACCCCCCAATCCGAAGGCCCGGTTTCGATACATCTTGCATCTCGGTGGTCTGTCCGAGAGGTTTATGGCCTGGAGGGAACGCCTCTGCCGTGCTGGGCTAAACGGCGTTCCTAGCGGTTCTCCGGCCTCAAAAGAATCAACCAATGGGCTCGTCGAGTAGGTGATGGAGGGGGGCTGGCTCAAATTCTGGGATCCCTTGGAGAAATAGTTAGAGCTCTCTCTGTAATTTAAGGGAATATTTTTATATCATATTGGCTTACCTTCCATCCAATCGAATATATATATAGGGACTAGTATCCTAATGTCCAATAGATAGTAGATGTTCGGGCAGGAGAATCGAACGGCTATAGATAGAATCAAAAGGACAGATAGTTCACTATGTGTTCAGGGTTTTCCAGAGGTTCCTTATATTCTGCGTTCACTACCACTTTGCCCTACTTTATCTCCACTAGCCAGGAGTTATAATATCTTTTTCGAAAGGTGGCGTTTCCCTTGGATGATTTTCCCAATACATAGCATCGATGAGGTGAGCTGCTAATGGTTCGGAACTGTATGATGCTGATAGCTCTGGGGGGGATGTTGGGGTGGTTAGGTTGTGATGCATTTCAGTTTATAGGCCGGTCCGGAAGCATCAGTGTAGAAGAAGCGGACTCCGGGACGGAGAAGTTGGAGGAAGCCGAGACGATTGAAAAGCATCCGGCCATTCGGAGCGTGCTTTCCGACCCGGAGGGTCATGTAGTAGTAGTCTTTTTCCATCGGGAATTGGTAGATGATAGTGCCCTGGCTGTTTTGGATGGCCTAGAGCATCTGAAGGTCTTAGATCTGGTGGAGACTCGGATAACGGATGCTGGGCTGAAGCATCTGGCTGGGCTGCGAAATCTGGAGGTTCTTTATTTAAAGATGACCGAGGTAGGCGACGCCGGGGTAGCCGTCCTAGCCGGACTCCCTAGGCTGCATACGCTTTATCTTTCTCGCACCCAGGTTGGGGACGAAGGTCTAAAGCATCTTGGAAAATTAGCCAATCTCGAAATGCTTTTTCTGGACTCAACTCGGATAACCGATCAAGGATTGGCAGCCCTGGCCAACTTGAGCAAACTTCAAGTGCTCGACCTTTCTGGCACCGCTATTACCGACGAAGGCCTAAAACACCTCCAGACGCTTCGAAACCTTCGACATCTTTATCTTCTGAATACCAAGGTAACTGAACAGGCCGTCCGGCAATTACGAGAAAAACTGCCAAAAACCATTATCAGCCATTCGGGGCAATAAAAAACCGATAAACATCTTAGCCGAATGGCCAAAATGCTCTTCTCCTTCAGGAGACGGAGCCCGGGCGCCTTCGGCCACCTCCCGTGCAGGCGACTGGAAAATCGAAGGATTCAATAAAAGAAGGTGGGAGACGGATGGCCGAACACACAAGAAGTGCGCCACTTTTGCCTGTCTTCTGCTGTTCTTTTTCTGTGCTATCGGTGGTTCTCCTCCCTGCTTCTTAAACTTTCCTGGGGTGGGGAGAGGGAAGAAACATTTGGCCAGTATATTTGGATGAACCGTTATCCAAAGGCCAATTGCTAAGGAAAAGGAGGCTGCCATGGTGCCGGAAACCATTCATGTGGGCACCTCTGGATGGAGCTATTCGGATTGGACCGGGGTATTTTACCCGCCGGACCTGCCGGACTCCGAGCGACTGAGCTATTATGCCAGTCAGTTCGACACGGTGGAGATCAATTCCACCTTTTATCGTTTCCCGCCTCGGACGATGATCACCGCCTGGAATCGGCGATTGCCGACTGGATTCCATCTGGTGGTCAAAGGGACCCGTCGGGTAACCCATTTTCAAAAGTTGGTGGATTGCCAGGAGGTACTCCGGGCTTTTTTGGAGCGGGTTGGCCCCCTACAGACCCTTCGAGTACTGCTCTGGCAATTGCCCCCCTCGTTACATCAGGACCTGCAGCGACTGGAAGGCTTTTTGCAGTTGCTTGGGCAGGAGGCGCCAGGAGTGCGCCATGCGGTGGAGTTTCGGCATAGCAGTTGGTGGAGTGAGGAGACGGCCGCATTGTTAGGCCGATATCGGATGGCTTTTGTGGCTGTCAGCCATCCGAAATTACCCGCCGACGTACTGCCTACGACCGATTTTCTCTACGTGCGATTTCACGGCTTAGGGAAGCAATTGTATCGCTATAACTATTCCCACCAGGAATTAGCTGAATGGGTCCAGCGTCTCCGGCCCTATCTGGCAGGCCGAACCTTGTATGCCTTTTTCAATAACGACTATGAAGCCTTCGCTCCCCGCAATGCGATGGCCTTTCGACAAATGTTGGCCGATGCCTTGACGGAGGCGGCAAAGGCCAAACGGCCCCGGCGGTAGCAGGTTCCCCGTTGGGAAAACACAAGCTTCTTCTAGGACAACTCCCACTCCTATAGGATAGGCAGCCCATCTGCTTCCCGATCTTCTCTCGGAGTATGATGAGGGAAGCCAACTTCCGAAGCCCTGTTGTCTTCTTTTCTGAAAGGAGCCTTACCATGCAAAGTCTCCGGTGTTCCAGCTTGGTGGTTTTGGTCCGGGTATTGGGGCAGATCGGTATAGGTGTGCTGGCGGTAGTGGCCACCACCCAGGCGATCGAGGTGCTAAGGCAGGAAGCGAATCAATCCCCCTCAGGAGGTCTAGGCACACCGCAACAACCAGCAACTCTGTGGGTTTCAGCGGTTTCTGAGAGTGGTCCGGCAGAATTATCGAGGTCTTTTGAAAAACCTTTCCAAACTGGCCCTGTTTTGGACCCCGAAACCGTTTCAGGGCATTTTGCTGGTAGCAATTCCCTTGCCTCGGAGCAAGAGTTGGTTTCGGCCTCAACGGGCGAGGCTGCGCCGTCGGGCGACGGCAAACTACGGATCATTTGTTTCGGCGCCCATCCGGACGATGCCGAGCTCCGCTGCGGTGGAGTGGCTGCTTTATGGGCTGCGGAGGGGCATCATGTCAAGTTCGTTTCGGTTACCAATGGCGACATCGGCCATTGGGCTATGGCCGGGGGGCCGTTGGCGCAGCGTCGTATCGCCGAAGCCCAACATGCCGCCAACATCCTAGGCATCCAGACCGAAGTGCTCGACATCCACGACGGGGAGCTAGTACCCACTCTGGAAAACCGCAAACTAATCACCCGGCTTATTCGCCAGTGGCAGGCAGATGTCGTCATCGGCCATCGTCCATATGACTACCATCCGGATCATCGCTATGTGGGCGTATTGATCCAGGATTCGGCCTTTATGGTAACAGTCCCGTTTATCTGTCCAGATACCCCGCCGCTAAAGCGAAATCCTGTGTTTTTGTATTCTTATGACAGTTTTCAGCGGCCAGTACCGTTCCGGGCGGATATTGTTATTGCCATTGACTCGGTGATTGACAAAAAGATCGATGCTCTGTTGAGGATGGAATCGCAGTTTATCGAAGGCGGCGCATTGGGTTCTGCCGAAACCACGCCAAAAACTCCCCAACAACGGGAGGCTAAACGCCAACAGGTGAAAGAAAGTTTCCGCCGGCGGTTTGCCGAGTTAGCCAATCGCTATCGGGACAAACTGATCGAACTATACGGCAAAGACCTGGGCCAGAAGGTCCAATACGCCGAAGCATTTGAAATTTGCGAATACGGCCGGCAACCTTCCAAAGAAGAACTCCGCCGACTCTTCCCCTTCCTGCCGCAGCAATAAGAGGGAAACTCCGCAAAATTCTAAAGGAACCGCTGCATAATTCGAAAGGGATATTTTTATACCATTTTGTCTTGTCTTCTCTCTCTAACAGAACATATAGGGCCGCTAGCATTGCTAGCACCCAACAGATAGTAGATCTCCAGATAGGAGAATCAACCGGTTAGAGAATCAAAGGTTCACAGAGTTTACTATATGTTCTGGATTTTGCAGAGCTTCCTGAACATATAGGAAACCTTCTAAGCCTTTGGTTCGATAGAGATTGCCGGATGTGCCTGAAATTCGAGTGGTTTAATTAGGCAAAATGCGGTCACATAGGCAAAACAAGCTCAACCTCAGAAAATTCGGCTTTGTACAGCTTCTACCCATTGTATCCGGATAGGGATAAATAAACATTTGTTCAAAAGCTTCAGCACCTGGATCTGGCATATGAGGCTTTTTGTTTCTGCAGATGCCAGAAAGAGGTACTTGGCTGCAACTGGGGACTGCTCTCTGTTCCCATCCTTCCCAAATGGGCCACAAAAGATCAGGTTCCTCTGGATTGCTCCGCCTGTTTAAAGATGTCCATGTAGGTTGCTAGCAGTGCCAGCACCTCTACGGATTTGGTAAGAGCTGGAGGCCCAGATGGTGTAAATATATCCTTTAATGGATGTAAAGGGCCATTTACTTAGAGTCTCTAAGCTCGACTTTTGCCATTTTCCTAACTCCTTGTGTTTCCAGGAGTTAGAGCGAAGGAGGCCTTTGTTCATCCAATTTCCTAAGTCCAATATTCATAAGGAGTTAGAGCATTCCTCTTCCGTGCGGAAGCCAAAAATGGCAAAAGTCGAGCTAAGACGCTGTTGAAGGGTTGTCCGCAGACAAGGGGGTTTTGCCTATGCTGCTCGGTTTTCCTTCAGTTTTGGTAAGTTTAGGCCTCTGACCGGAAACGGTTTCAACAAAGCCTTAGAGGCTGTCTTGAATTTAGGATTTGGGCGGTTTCCCATGGGTTTGGCCGACCGGCTCCTACCCTCCACACAGCTTAAAAACAAGGATTTAAGGAACTCTGGGGCATTTAGGAAGGAAACCGCCTTTCATCATAGAAAAGGAACCTCTGCATCATTCAAGGAGGATATTTTTATACCATTTTGGATGTCCTTCCTCTAACACAACATATAGAGCTGCAGTATTGTTAGCACCCAATAGATAGTAGGTGTTCGGATAGAAGAACCGAACGGCTATAGAATC
>JANXAQ010000317.1 GCA_025062105.1 Thermoguttaceae bacterium | reverse complement strand
TACGCAGTGGGACGGCAAAATCCTGGTGCCGTTTTGTGCGGAGTCGGCGCTGTCGGGGGTGGGCAGGGCGGTTGGGCCAGATCAACGACTCTGGTATCGACGAACCTTTGAACTGCCGGCGGATTGGGCCGGTGGCCGGGTACTGCTCCATTTTGGTGCCGTCGATTGGGAAACAACGGTTTGGGTTAATGGTAAGCTTTTGGGCACGCATCGGGGTGGCTATGATGCCTTTAGCTTCGATATTACCGATGCCCTAAACAAACAAGGTCCCCAGGAGCTTGTGCTGGCTGTCTGGGACCCCACGGATACCGGCACCCAGCCCCGGGGTAAACAGGTACTGCGGCCCCATGGCATTTTTTATACGGCAGTTACCGGCATTTGGCAAACGGTTTGGCTGGAGCCTGTACCGGTCAGTTATATTGCCGGCCTGCGGAATACACCGGACATAGACGCCAGCACGCTGAGCGTGCAGGTGCAAGTTGTCGGTGCCCAAGCGGGCGACCGGATTCGGGCGATGGCTTTGGACGGCCAAAAAGAGGTAGCTCAGACGGAAGCAGAGGTCGGTCAGCCGCTGATCCTGAAAATCCCTCAGCCGAAACTCTGGTCCCCGGACAACCCATTCCTGTACGATCTGCAAGTAGAATTGGTCCGGCAGGGGCAACCGGTGGATCAAGTGCGCAGTTACTTTGGCATGCGGAGTGTGCGGATCGGCAAAGACGAAAACGGACTAGTTCGTATTTTGCTTAACGGTAAGTTCCTATTCCAGATGGGCACTCTAGATCAAGGCTGGTGGCCGGATGGGTTGTACACGGCCCCTTGCGACGAAGCCCTGCGCTACGACCTGGAGGTGCTCAAACGCTTAGGCATGAATATGCTCCGCAAACACGTGAAGGTGGAGCCGGAACGGCTTTACTACTGGTGCGATCGGCTTGGAGTTTTGGTTTGGCAGGATATGCCCAGCGGCGACCGAGGCATCGGCCACAAAGACCCCGATATCCAGCGCACGCCTGAATCGGCCGAGCAGTTTACCCGGGAACTCCGGGCCATGGTGGAAGGCAGATATAATCATCCCTCCATTATCATGTGGGTTCCCTACAACGAAGGTTGGGGGCAGTGGAATACCCAGCAGGTGTGCCAATGGCTGAAGCAGTGGGATCCGACCCGGCTGGTCAACAATGCCAGCGGTTGGGCGGACCGCGGAGTAGGAGATGTCCATGATATCCATTCGTATCCTGGCCCGGCCATGCCCCCACCAGAACCCAACCGGGCGATTGTGCTGGGTGAGTTCGGCGGCCTTGGGTTGGCTCTGCCAGGCCACCTCTGGCAGGAAAAAGGAGCATGGGGCTACCGCTCCTTCCGAAATCCGCAGGAGCTAACCATCGCTTATCTGGAGCTGATCGAAAAGCTGCAACCGATGGTTCACGCGGGTCTATCGGCCGCCGTCTATACCCAGACTAGCGACGTGGAAATTGAGGTCAACGGGCTTTTAACCTACGACCGGGCCGTACTGAAAATGGATGAACGAGTGTTGCGGGAAGCCCATCGCCGATTGTACCAGCCGCCGCCAATTATTAAAACCATTTTGCCCACATCCCAGCAGGAAGGACGAACCTGGCGCTATACCACCGAAAAGCCACCTGCAGGCTGGGAAAAACCGGACTTTGACGATTCCGGTTGGCAGAGCGGGCCGGGCGGCTTCGGAACCGCCTTTACCCCCGGCTCCGTGGTCCGGACCGAGTGGAAAACAACAGACATTTGGCTCCGCCGCAGCTTTGAGCTGGAAGATACTAATCTGAAAGCCCCTCATGCCCTGATCCACCATGACGAAGATGCGGAGGTGTATCTTAATGGTCGGCTGGTCGGGGCCTGGAAAGGCTATACAACTTCATATGTGATGGAGCCGTTCAACCAGAATTTCCTCCGGGCGGTGCGAAAGGGCAAGAATGTCTTGGCGGTGCACTGTCGGCAGACGGTCGGCGGGCAGTATATTGATGTGGGCATTGTCGATTTGGTGCGGAAGGCGGAACCACCAGCAGTACCGCCGCCAGAAAAAGCCCGAACCGAGCTTCGCCCGCCGGCGGTGCCGCTAGTGGTGCATGATCCGTATTTCAGTGTCTGGTCGTTCGACGATGCGCTGTACGAGAGTTGGCCTCGCCATTGGACCGGCACCACCCATGCGCTGAGCGGGCTGATTCGAGTGGACGGCAAACCGATGCGGTTTATGGGTCGGCCGTTGGAGCCGCCGCCACAGGCCAAAGACACTCCGCCGCCCAAAGAGCTGCTGATTCCTCCTGATGTCCGGCAATTGGATTGCCAGGTGCTGCCGACCCGGACGATCTATCGGTTCGAGGCCGGGCCGGTGGAACTTCGGTTGACTTTCCTGACGCCTGCTTTGCCCGAGGATGTGGATGTATTAGCCCGACCGGTAACCTATCTCATTTTCGAGGTGCAAAGTCGGGACGGCCAGCCGCACCAGGTGCAACTATATTTCGACGCCACCGGCGAACTGGCTGTCAACAGGCCGGATCAGCACGTAGTTTGGCAGCGGCAAGAGGTGGGTGGTTCGCCGCCGCTGGAACTTTTGCGGATCGGTACCAAAGACCAACCGGTCTTAGAAAAGGCGGGCGATGATCTTCGGATCGACTGGGGCTATCTGTACCTGGCAGTTCCGAAGGTAAAAGATGTTCGGACGGCAATTGCCGAGGCGGACGTAGTTCGGCGGGCATTTGCCGACGGCCGACCACTGCCCAGCCAAGACGACAGCCGCCAACCCCGGGCAGTGCAAGATGGCTGGCCTGTGCTGGCCTGCTCGTTTGATCTGGGCCAGGTGGGCCAAAAAACCGAAACCCGCTGGCTCATCTTGGCGTACGACGATGAATATTCCATCCAATATCTGGGGCAGAATCTTCGGCCGTGGTGGCGGCGGAATGGGTTGGATGCTGCTGGCTTGCTCCGCCAGGCAACCGACCAGTTACCCAAACTGGCCACCCGCTGCCAGGCATTCGACAAGGCCTTGATGGAAGATCTACAGACGGTGGGGGGCCCCGGCTACGGACCGTTTTGTGCCTTGGCCTATCGGCAAGCACTCGGCGCCCATAAACTGGTCCAAGGCCCGGACGGGCAACTTTGGGCCTTCAGCAAAGAGTGTTTTTCCAACGGCTGCATTGGAACGGTGGATGTCATTTATCCGGCGTCACCGATCTTTCTGCTGTTGAACAATGAACTGCACAAAGCAGCCCTTCGGCCGGTGTTGCACTATGCAGGCAGCGGCCGGTGGAAGTTCCCATTTGCTCCGCATGATCTGGGCACCTATCCGAAGGCCAACGGCCAAGTCTATGGCGGCGGCGAAAAAAGCGAAGAAAATCAAATGCCTGTCGAAGAATCGGCCAATATGCTCATTTTGGTGGCCGGCGCCGCCAAAATCGACGGAAACGCCGATTTTGCCAAACCGTATTGGCCGCTGCTGGACCAATGGGCACAATATCTTCGGGAAAAAGGGCTTGATCCGGAGCATCAACTTTGCACGGACGATTTTGCCGGGCATCTGGCCCACAATGTGAATCTGTCGGCCAAGGCGATTGTGGCGCTGGCCTGTTATGCGGAACTGTGCCGCCTGGCCGGCCGAGAGCAACAGGCCAAAACCTACCGCCAATTGGCCGAACAGTTTGTCAAAGAATGGATCCGCATGGCCGACGACGGAGACCACTATCGGCTAGCCTTTGATCGGCCCGGTACCTGGAGCCAAAAGTATAACCTGGTCTGGGATAAAATCTTCGGCCTCCAACTGTTTCCGCCGGAGGTAGCCAAGAAAGAAATTGACTTCTACAAGACGAAACTGAACCTATTCGGCCTGCCACTGGATAACCGTTCGCTTTACACGAAGACGGATTGGCAGGTGTGGACAGCTACGTTGGCGGAACGGCAAGAGGATTTTGAATACCTGATGCGTCCCGTGTATGAATTTGTCCATTTTACCCTGCCCCGGGTTCCGATGACCGATTGGTACTGGACCCACACGGCCGGCCGAGTCGGTTTCCAGGCCCGCCCAGTTATCGGCGGCGTATTTATTCGGGCTTTAGCCGATCCCCAACTATGGGCTAAATGGGTCAAGAACAGCCCATAAGCTTTGGCCGGCCGGACGTTGGGCCTGGATCTAGCGCCTTGCCACTGGACAAATGCGAATCCTCTGGGGAAACCCAGTCTGTCCAGACTGCGTTGAATACCGATGGACAACAAAGCCCCCGTCTAACACATCACGTTCCCATTACCGTTTCTCAGACGGCGTTAGCTACAAGGCGTTGGCGTGAGAAGGACTTTATGGTCAGACGGGCAGGACGTTTGCGATTCCCTAGTAGTTCCAAGTCGGGTTGCCAGAACAAAATAGTTCTAACCTTTTATCTTTAAAGGACTTATATCACCTTCTCTTTACACCCCTTGTGGGGGGAGGGGCCAAAAACGGTTGGCTGTTCCCGCTGGGCTGCCCAGCCTCTGTCGGAGGGCCGGTCCAGCCGGTTCGATCCGGGCCATACAAGGAGACGGGAAAACCTTGCCCTAACATATGGAATCATTATGAGTTAGGTTAATTGGCCTTCTTAAGAGGTCTTGGATATACCACGAAAGAGTTATTTTGGACGCCTTCGCCTCTTTGATTTCTTCTGGGTGCTCTGGCAGGCCAGAGCAAAAACCCCTTGGAAAACATCTCCGGAAGGTTTTCGGGTAGAAGAAA
>JANXAQ010000301.1 GCA_025062105.1 Thermoguttaceae bacterium | reverse complement strand
TTGCACCCGGCTGGGCAAGCAGCTAGCCAATTGCTGCAACCAGTGGAAAATCTCCTTGGGCAACCGGCAGGCAAGCGCCCAAGCTGTCCAATCCATTTTTGCCTCTCCTGGGGAAAATAGTTTTGTTTCTTTGCCCCCAGGAGAGTTTTTATCAAAATCCATCACCCCAAAGAGGAATTTTTGAGAAAGTATAGCCTGGGAAAAGACCTGCTCAAAATAGCTCCTCTAACCTGTGGTGTTCCAACAGGTTAGGCTACTTAGGCATCCCAAAGGGCCTGGGCGATGAAGCTCTGACGGTCCCTGAGCAAGTTACTCCCATTAAAGAAGAACTTTTTAAAAAGCGCAATCCTAAAGGGGGCACAAGAAATCAGCCCCGCCCCCACTGTCCCTTAGACAGGAAATGGGGAATGTGCTTTGCCGACGGAACAGAAGGGGAATCATTCGGCCGCCTGAGGAACCTAAAGTGTTTGCCATCAGGAGGCTTCTGAACCAGATTGCTCCAGGGGGTTGGAATCGGAGGAGGCCGAGGGGGCGAGTTCCGCGGGGCTTGGCGGTAGCGGAGCCTCTTGTAACAGGGGGAACTCTCGGCGTGGGGCTGTTTCGCGAGGGCTTCTCAGCGTGGCCAGAACCTCCGGCGGGATCTTGACTTCGGCATTTTGATATTTTCGGAAGCCGGTGCCAGCAGGGATTAAATGCCCGAGGATGACGTTTTCTTTCAGTCCGACCAGGCGATCGACCTTGCCGGCCAAGGCGGCTTCGGTAAGCACCCTGGTGGTCTCTTGGAAACTGGCGGCCGAAATGAAGCTGGAACTTTGGATAGCAGCTTTGGTGATCCCCAAAAGTTGGGTACTGGCGGTAGCCGGTTTAGGTTTGACCCCTTGAGCCACTTCTCCACCGAGGGCTTCGATTTGAGCGTTCTCTTGCTCGAAGACTTCCCTGGGGACAATGGCTCCGACTTCGAAATTGCTATCGCCTTTGACAGTGATTTTGACACATTTGCTCAATTCTTCGTTGACTTTACGGAACTCGAACTTATCCATCAGGATGCCAGGCAGCAGATTGGTATCGCCCACGGTTTCCACACGTACCTTTCGCATCATTTGGGCGATGATGATTTCGATATGTTTATCATTGATATCTACCTTTTGAGCGCGGTAAACATTTTGGATTTCGCGGAGCAGATATTGTTGGACGGCTTCTTCGCCGGAGATGCGCAAGATATCGTGTGGCACGAGCGGTCCATCGACTAGGGCTTCGCCGGCTTTGACATAGTCGCCGGAATGCACTCGGAGGCGCTGGCCGTGGGATACTAAGTGTTCCCGTTCGATGCCGCTTTCGCTGCGTACGATGATGGTTCGTTTGCCTCGCCGTTTTTCTCCGACGATTTCCACAATGCCGTCGATTTCTGCGATAACGGCAGGTTCTTTGGGTTTTCGGGCTTCAAACAGTTCGGTTACCCGTGGTAGGCCGCCGGTGATATCTTGGGTACCGGAAACTTCGCGTGGTGTTTTGGCCAGGAGGGTGCCTGCGGCAACAAACTGCCCCTCTTCTACTTCGATATAAGCTTTTTCCGGCAGGTAATACCAATCTAGGGTTTTACCGGTAGCGTCTTCGATGACGA
Source organism: Thermoguttaceae bacterium (assembly GCA_025062105.1). Classification (GTDB taxonomy): domain Bacteria; phylum Planctomycetota; class Planctomycetia; order Pirellulales; family Thermoguttaceae; genus JANXAQ01. Next base: position 51,499 of record JANXAQ010000301.1, on the reverse strand, counting down.
TCTGGGGATACAGATCTCCTTTGGCTTCCAGGACCATGCGACGGACATGCCCGGCGGCGTCTTTTTCCAGACGGAGCGTTTCGCCTTCGATGAGGTCTTCGTAACGGACGCGGCCACTGACCTCGGCCAAGATAGGGATACTGTGGGGATCCCATTGGCAAAGGAGTTGGCCGGCCTGTACTTGTTGGCCTTCTTGGACGAACAACAGGGCGCCGGTGGGAACCTCATACTTTTCCAGTTCTCGACCTTTCGCATCTAGCAAGAGGATTTCGCCGTTGCGAGTGAGAACAATTTGTTGGCCTTGTTCGTTGGGGACGGACTTTAGGCGCATGAAGCGGACAATACCGGGTTTTTTCGCCCGGAGTTCGCTTTCTTCGATGATTTTTGTAGCGGTGCCGCCAATATGGAAAGTGCGCATGGTTAACTGGGTGCCTGGCTCGCCGATGCTTTGGGCGGCGATAATTCCGACAGCCATGCCTTCTTCGACCAGTTCTCCAGTCGACAGGTCCATCCCATAGCACAGGGCACAAACTCCCAACGGCGCTTCACAGGTCATGGGACTGCGGACTTGTAGTTTTTCTAAGCCGAGTTCCTCGATTCTGCGGGCAATTTCGCTTGTAATCAGTTCATTTTCACGGACAATGACTTCATCGGTAACCGGATCCACCACATTGGTTCGGCTGACACGTCCGCGGATGACCTCGGCCAAGCTGCGTTCTACCTTTTCCCCTCGATAGACGACGCTTTTAGTAATCCCCTGGGTGGTGCCGCAATCATACATGGTTACCACGACGTTTTGCGCCACATCGGCCAATTTGCGTGTCAGGTAACCAGAGTCGGCGGTTTTCAGGGCGGTATCGGCCAGACCTTTTCGAGCGCCGTGCGTGGAGCTGAAGTATTCCAGCACGTTTAAACCTTCGCGGAAGTTGGCTTTGATAGGCGTTTCGATGATTTTTCCGGAGGGTTTGCTCATCAGGCCTCGCATGCCGGCCAACTGGCGGATCTGTTCCTCGCCGCCGCGGGCGCCAGAAATGGCCATGAGATAAATCGGGTTCACGTAGCCTGGGAAGCGGTAGTCGTTTTTGAGGGCTTCCATCATTTCGGAAGAAATTCGTTCACGTGCATGGGACCAGGTATCCAGCACTTGGCGATATCGTTCCAGATCGGTGATCGTGCCTCGGTTGTAGTTTTTTTGGATTTGGAGTACCTGGCGTTCTGCTTCTCGAATGATTTGGGCTTTGCTGGGTGGGGTGATTAGGTCATCGGTGGCAAAACTCAAGCCGCTTCGGGTGCTTTGGCGGAAGCCGAACTGGTTCATCCGGTCCAACAGTTCGATCGTAGCCCTTCGGCCCAGCAGTTCGTAGCAGTCGGAGATAACCATGGCCAGTTCGCTTGATTTGAGGGGCATGTTATAGAAGGGCATCCCCTCGGGAAGGATACTGTTGAATAGTACTCGGCCTACAGTGGTTTCGATAATTTTTGGCGGTGGAGAGTCTTCTTTATCGTCTTTAGCGGTTTTGACTTTTCGGCCGGGCGGTAGCCTCAGCCGGATGACGGCATGGGTATCGACTTTTCCTTGGGCGTAGGCCAATTCCACCTCGTCAGTCGAGGCAAAGATCATCCCTTCCCCTTTTCGTTCCGGCAGGGCCAAGGTGGTATAATAGCAGCCCATCACGATATCCTGCGAGGGGCTGATGATTGGTCCGCCATGGGCCGGACTGAAGATATTATGGACAGACATCAACAGGGTATGGGCTTCCACTTGGGCTTCGATCGACAGCGGCAGATGGACAGCCATCTGGTCGCCGTCAAAATCGGCATTGAATCCTTTGCAGACTAGCGGATGGAGCTGAATGGCGTTGCCTTCGATCAGCACCGGTTCAAAAGCTTGAATGCCCATCCGATGCAAGGTAGGTGCTCTGTTGAGAAGTACGGGATGGTTGACGATCACCTCGGCCAAGATTTCCCATACTTCTTCGTCTTTACGTTCGATCATTTTTTTAGCGCTTTTGATGGTGTCGGCATGCCCGAGCTCTTTGAGCCGACGGATGATGAACGGTTGATACAATTCCAGGGCGATCCTCTTGGGCAGGCCACACTGATGGAGCTTTAGTGTCGGCCCGACCACAATAACACTGCGGGCCGAGTAATCGACCCGTTTCCCGAGAAGGTTTTCCCGGAATCGGCCTTGTTTACCTTTGATCATGTCGGTCAACGACTTGAGCGGGCGATTGCTGGAGCCGAGCACTGGCCGTTTGCATCGGCTGTTGTCAAACAGGGCATCGACTGCCTGTTGGAGCATGCGTTTTTCGTTCCGGATGATCACCTCCGGTGCGTTAAGGTCCACTAGTTTTTTAAGCCGATTATTTCGGTTGATGATCCGTCGGTACAGGTCATTTAGATCGCTAGTAGCGAAATTGCCCGAATCCAGAAGGACCAGCGGCCGAAGATCCGGCGGGATGACGGGGATGACGTCCAGGACCATCCATTCGGGGCGGTTGTCGCTATCCCGGATCGCTTCGACCAGTTTGAGGCGGTTGATTAATTCTCGGCGACGTTGTTGGGAGTTGGTTTCTGCCAATTCGGCACGGAGTTGCTGGGAGAGTTTAACCAAGTCCAGATCGATCAGCAGCTTACGGATGGCTTCGGCGCCCATGTCGGCTTTAAAGGCATTTTCTCCATATTGCCGTCGAGCTTCTCGGTATTCTTCTTCGGTAAGCAATTGCTGTTTTTCTAAAGGCGTATCTCCCGGATCAATCACCACATAGTCTTGATAGTAGATGATTTTTTCTAGGCTGGTGGTCTTCATATCCAGCAGGGTACCCAACCGACTGGGCACCGCCTTGAAGAACCAGATATGTACCACCGGCGCAGCCAATTCGATATGCCCCATCCGTTTGCGACGGACCCGACTATGGGCGATTTTCACTCCACAGCGGTCGCAGACCATCCCCTTATATTTCATGCCCCGAAATTTGCCGCAGGAGCATTCCCAGTCTTTTTCCGGGCCGAAGATTCGTTCGCAAAACAGTCCATCTCGTTCGGGCCGGTAGGTGCGGTAGTTGATCGTTTCCGGCTTTTTAACTTCTCCGAAGGACCAACTGCGGATATCATGAGGTCGGGCAAGGCTGATTTTGACCGAAACGTAGTCATTAATTCGGTCGGACAAGGGTTCGCCGATGCTCACCGTTTGACCTCCTTTACCGGCAGGAAGACAACCAATCCCACTTGGTAACAGTTCAGCCAAGTGGAGTATGCTCCTTTTTCTCTCCCTAGCACCCAGGGGGGGCAAGGTGAGGTAGAAATAAGAGGCTCCAACGACCTTGTTTCCCTCACCCGGCTTTGGCTATGCACTAAGCCGACTTCCCCCAGTGGGTAAGCGGCAGGTTTCTTCGCTCGGCTGAAATGTTACCCCAATTGTAACCTATAGGCGTGTTTGGCCTTGCTAGGCGGGTAGCCTGCGGAATGGCCGACAATTCGGAGCTTGGGCTAGTGGCCCACTTGTTTATCCGTTTTGTCCGTTACATCCGGACTTTTTCCAGTTGCATATTCAAGGCAAGCCCACGGATTTCGTTGACCAACACATCGAAGCTGGCCGGTGTGCCTGCTTCGAGCGTGTTTTTCCCTTGGACCATCGCTTCGTAGATTTTGGTTCGTCCTTCCACGTCATCGCTTTTGACCGTCAGCAGTTCTTGGAGGATATATGCCGATCCATAGGCTTCCAGTGCCCAGACTTCCATTTCACCGAATCGTTGTCCGCCGAAGCGGGCTTTTCCGCCCAACGGCTGTTGGGTGATTAAGGAGTAGGGGCCTGTGGATCGGGCGTGGATTTTATCGTCCACCAGGTGGTGCAATTTCATCATGTAAATATAGCCAACTGTTGATAATTGTTCAAACGGCTCTCCGGTTCGGCCATCATAAAGTTGCACCTTGCCGTTCTTGGGCAGACCGGCTTCTTCCAGCACCTTTTGGATTTCCTCCTCTGAAGCTCCATTGAAGACGGGAGTAATAGCTCGGAAACCTAGTCGTGCTGCGGCCCAACCTAAGTGGGTTTCCAGGATTTGGCCGACATTCATTCGACTCGGCACCCCCAAAGGATTCAGCAAGATTTGCACTGGAGTGCCATCGGCTAAAAACGGCATATCCTCCTTCGGAAGGATTTTGGCGATGACGCCTTTATTGCCGTGACGACCAGCCATCTTGTCTCCTACGGAGATCTGCCGTTTGGTCGCCACATAGACTTTGACCATTTGCAGGACGCCGCTGCGCAGTTCATCGCCTCGTTTGAGGGTGTTCAGCTTACGATCTCGGGCATCGATGGCGGCCTCGATTTCCGGCCAATATTGTTTATAGATCCGTTCTACTTCGGATCGACGGTGGGGACTGCGGATATCGAGTTTATCAGGATGGAAGCTCTGTGCTTGTTCGACCAAGTACGCTGGCTGGTGATCGCCTAACAACGGTTGGCCGTCTTCGTCCGTTAATTTCCGTTCCAAGACCGCTTCCATTTCGGAAATCATCTGGCGGAAGATGGCGGCAATTTTGCTATTGCCTTCAGTTTCGGCGTCTTTGAGGGCTTTATCATATTCAGCTTTTTCTTTTTCACTAAGGCTGATACGGCGGGAGAATTTTTGCGTGGCGATGACGATCCCTTCGACGCCGGAGGGAACTTCGAGGGATTCATTTTTGACATCTTCGCCTGCGCGACCAAAGATGGCATGGAGGAGTTTTTCTTCGGGGGTAAGTTCGGTTTTACTTTTCGGTGCCACTTTGCCCACCAGGATATCTCCAGGGCGTACATAGGTTCCGACGCGGACGATGCCACTTTCTTCCAGGTTACGGCGGGCCTTTTCGCTGATATTAGGGATATCGCGGGTGAATTCTTCGCGGCCGAGTTTGGTTTCTCGGATTTCCACATCGAATTCGTCAATATGAATAGATGTATAAGCATCACATTCTACCAACTCTTGGCTGATGATAATGGCATCTTCAAAATTAAACCCATCCCAGGACATAAACGCCGCCAGCACATTGCGGCCCAGAGCCAGTTCCCCTTGGTAGGTGGCGGCCCCATCGGCAATCACTTGGCCTTTTTCCACTTTGTCCCCTACGCGGACGATCGGTTTCTGGTTCAGGCAGGTTCGTTCGTTGAGGCCAACAAATTTCTTCAGCTCATAAACATCCGAACCGATCTCGATCCGATTGGCGTCCACGTAGGTAACTGTTCCTTTGCGTCGGGCGCGGACGACCATGCTGGAGTTACGGGCCACTTCCGGCTCCATTCCTGTGGCCACCAAGGGGACTTCGGTTACCAGCAGCGGGACTGCCTGCCGCTGCATATTCGATCCCATGAGGGCTCGGTTGGCGTCGTCGTGTTCTAGGAATGGGATTAAACTGGCCGACACCCCGACCATCTGGCAAGGAGACACATCAATATATTGAACTTTGTCCACTGGAACCAGATGGAAATCTCCTTTGTATCGGGCGACAATCGTATCGCCAACGATCTTGCCGTCTTTGATGGGGGCGTCGGCCGGAGCAATGACGACTTCCCGTTCCTGGTCGGCCCGAAGCCATTCGATCTGATCGGTCAACTTCCCATTGACCACCTTCTGATAAGGAGTAATCAAAAATCCATATTCATCCACATCGGCGTAGATGGCCATGCTGGAAATCAAGCCGATGTTGGTGCCTTCAGGAGTTTCGATGGGGCAGATCCGGCCGTAATGCGAGATATGCACGTCTCGAACATCGAAACCAGCCCGCTTCCGATTCAGCCCCCCCGGCCCCAAGGCGCTTAAACGGCGTTCATGCGTCAAGGTAGAAAGAGGGTTAGTTTGATCGATCACCTGCGACAGCTCGCTGCGACCGAAGAAGTATTCAATAGCGGCTGAAACGCTTTTCGGATTGACTAACGACCGGGGGGTCATATCTTCCACATCTTTCAGGCTCATCCGTTCCTGCACCGTTCGGCGGAGTTTCAAGAGCCCTTTTCGAATTTCCTCCCCCGCTAATTCATCAATCGTTCGCAGCCGACGGTTCCCCAAATCATCGATATCGTCCAAGTGGGCATCGGGGTCATTGGTGCGGAGACGCAGAAGATACTGCATCGCAGCGATCAGGTCTTCGGCCCGTAGAGTCATTTCCTCTTCGGGCACCTGCAGCCCGAGTTTTCGGTTGATGCGGAATCGGCCGACTCGGCCAAGCCGATACCGGTTCGGGTCGAAAAACTTCTCCCGGAATAAGGTTTTCGCCTTCTCCAGATGGGGCGGATTGCCGGGACGAAGCCTTTGGTAAATCCGGAGCAAGGCTTCTTCATGGCTGCCCGTCGGGTCTTCCGCCAATGTGTTGAGAATCAGCGGGGTTTTCGGGGCCGGCATCACCTCCACTTCCGTTAGCCCCGAAGAACAGATGAGTTCTGCGATGTTTTTGGTGATTTTTTGGCCTGCTTCCACGATGATTTCCCCGGCCCGGGAGCTACCGGCCGGATAGACCACATCGGTTACTGCTATCTTACCTTCCAGTTTGACGGCACTACGTCCATCGACGATCTTTTCGAGGCTGGTGGGATAAAAGGCCCGCAGGATGGAGGCGTTGTCGCTGTATTTAGGATCCATGGCCCGCAGGAGGGTGGTGGCAGGAAATTTACCACTTTGATCGATCCGTACTGCCAGACTCTCCCGGCGGGTCACAAGAATCTCCACCCAACTGCCCCGCTCCGGAATGATTCGACACACATGCAGTTTTCGCTCTCCTCCTTCCACCTCGGCGATGAAATCCATTCCGGGACTACGATGCAACTGGCTAACCACCACACGCTCTGCCCCATTGATGATAAATTCTCCACCCCCCAGCATGATCGGCATGTCGCCAAGATAGACTTCCTCTTCGATCGGCTGCGGTTTAGTTAGTCGAAGCCAGACTTTCAGCGGTCGGCCATAGGTCAGCCGCAATTGCCGACATTCGTCCGGATCATATCGAGGTTTACCTAATTCATAACGGATGTATTCTAACCGAAGAGATTTGTCGTAATTTTCGATGGGAAAAATCTCTCGAAATAAAGCTTCCAGACCTTGGTTTTTTCGTTTTTGCCAAGCCACATCCGCCTGTAAGAAAGCCTCGTAACTGCGGGTTTGCAAACGGGTTAGATCCGGAATAGGGAAAATGGGCCGACGGGAACCAAAGTAGCGAACTTCTTTGGGCTGAAGACGGCGTTGGGCCGGTACCGCCATACCTATACTCCTGCCAAACAAACCATAAAGGTCAAGCGTTAAACCGGAAGGTATTCTTCGCAAAATCCGCGCAGAACCTCAGGTCTGAGGAATCGGTTGAACTTTCCCCACCGATTCTCCCCAACCATACACTGCCAACTGTCCCTAGCGGATCCAGAAAATGGATTGATGGGGAGAGACTCCCCTGCCAAGCAAGGCTTACTTGATGGAAACCGTTGCGCCAGCCTCTTCCAATTGCTTTTTGATCTTTTCCGCTTCTTCTTTGGAGACACCCTCTTTGACTTTTTTCGGGACGCCTTCGACAAGATCTTTGGCTTCCTTGAGCCCAAGACCGGTAATCTGTCGAACCACCTTGATGACTTCAATCTTTTTGTCACCAAATTGTTCGAGGATGACATCGAATTCGGTCTTGGCTTCTGCCTGAGTGGGTGCGGCGCCAGCGGCTTGCTGAGGCATGACCATCATGGCCGCCCCTCCAGCAGCCGCCTTAATCCCGTACACCTCTTCTAAATAATCGCTCAGTTCCTTAGCTTCCAGCAAAGTCAGCTTTACAATCCGATCTCCCAGTTCCCTGGTAGTCTGAGAAAATTGACGTGTTGCCGTGTCAGTAGCCATCGCTGTGGTCACCCTTTCATGCTAAACGGAAAACCTAGGTTTTAAAGGCTTAGTACCCGCATATTTTTCTAACATCCCGATGGAAGAAGGCTTATTTTTATGCCCTCTCTCCTTTATGCCCTTTTATTATGCCCTTTTATGCTCTTTCTCTCCCCGCCGGAAGAAAAAATTCTTTGGACTCTATCCAGGATCCAGAAGCATTCGTATCCTCAAAAATCGAAGAAACACTCCCCCCGTCGGGCAAACGCCGACCGGAAAAGGATGGTATCTGTGCCTTTGGTGATTTTAACTCCTGATGATTTTAACTCCCCCGGAGCTGACCTTGGCTTTCCCGAAGACGTTCTGGCCTCCGGAGTGGGAGAGTTAAAAGTTTTATTAGCTTCTCGGTTCCTCCTGCATCCTGCTCTGACTACGATGGTTTAGTACCAATAACTCAAAAGGGAGTCTATTTGTTCGAATTTGCCTTTTGGAGTTAGGTTTTGAAGGGCTTTATTTCCGCAAATCTACTGACGCCAATAATTTCCAAAGCGTTCGACCATCCAAATGGAACTGCACCCTGGAATTGGCAAAAGAGGAGTTTTAGAACCTCTTAAATACCAAAAAGAACCAACGAAAAACCGAGGATTTTTGAAATATTTTTCTCTTTTAGCTTGACTTTTGCCATTTTCGGAATTCGGTCTAAGGAGGAAACTTCTAACAACTCCTTGAAATTCCGAAACTTAGGAAATTGTGTGCCTAACAGGAAAGGTCCTTGGAACTGTTGGAGTCAAACCAAGTTAGGAAAAATGGCAAAAGTTGTATTTTGAAGGAGGTTGGAAAATCCTTTTGGTCTCGGACACTCTTTTGACAACGATTCAACCGAATCGAGTACTCAGGAATTTGGAGTATCTAGAGAAAACAGGAAAATCCCCATAGCTTCTAGGTCCCAGATGGCCCATCTTTTTTTCCCATTTTCCAAAGTACCCGTTTTCTCCAAATGCGCAGATCCTCCGATCCTGTTACTCTACCGGCTGAAGGTATTTGTCCTGTGTTTTGATGAACTGGCTTCTTGTTTTTCAGGGATAAAAACATAGGCTTCTACATTCGGCTGAGATGATCCGCATGTGGATTTCAGGGATTAGCCCCAGGGGGCAGAAATCGCAACGTTCTTCTGGAAGGCATGATAGGAGACCGGTTTGGTTCTGGGGGATTTATCCTTCAGAAGAGGTCTGTGATTCTGGTTCTGCTTTTTGGCGGAGTTGAGCAGCCAAGGTGGAGGCGGGGCCGAGCAGCTGCGCCGCCAATCGGGCCCCTGGCCCAAGAATTTGCGAGACTAACCGTGCCAAAAGCTCCTGGCGGGTTGGCATCTTGCTAACTTCTTTTAGCTCTTCCAGGCTGAGGCGTTTTCCCTCCATGCAGCCGCCCCGCAGTTCCAGTTTTTCGTACTCTTTTTGTTCTGCGAGGCGGAAGACCTCCTTGGCCAGGCTGACAATATCCTCACCGCCCCAACAAATAGCCGCCGGACCGCTTAAACCCTCGAACATCGGCGCCAACGGCGTGCCCATCAGCGCACGCCGAGCCAAACTGTTCTTAACTACCATCAGCGAAATATTCTTCTGCCGGAGCTCTTTGCGCAGTTTAGTACTCGTTACCCCATCCATCCGGGAGACATTCACTAAAACGGCAGCATCCACTCCGGCCAATCGCCGCCGCAACTCCTTGGTGATTAGATCCTTGACGTATTTACTCATAGTGATTTCCTACTCATCGAGAAGCTATGCTCTGACTTGGTACAACTCCCGGGACATTTTGCCCACCTGCCCCTAACAGGCCATGTGAGTCTTGAAATTACCGACCGACCGCTTCTACCACAATTTGCCCCCCCTTTATGAGCGAGAAGATACCCCGTTTGCTCTTTCTAGGAGTTTCATTTTGGTTGGGGGCTCTACCCTTCTCGCAACGAGAAATGCTTTATTTTCTTCGGTTTTAAGCTCACTTTTTGCCATTTTCCCTGACTGCTTCTGCTCCTAAGTAGTTACCCTGATATTTCCTGAGTCCAATCCCTGCAAGCAGCCCGAGCTTCCAGCTCCAGGACAATGCTGAATTGGCAAAAGCTGAGTTCTGGCGGCAGCATTTTTATTGGTTCCCTAAAGGTCCGGAGAACTTAGGCGGCCTGTATCCGGATACTCGGACTCATGGTAGCGGAGATGGCAATACTTTTAATATACTGGCCCCGGACCGCAGCTGGTTTGAGGGACTGTACATAGTCGATAAAGGTTTTGATGTTGTCGATCAGTTTTTGGGCATCGAAACTTAGTTTGCCGACCACCCCATGGACCACGCCGCCGGCATCGTTACGGAATTCAACTTTACCGGCTTTGTATTCCCGCACTACCCGGCCGACTTCCATGGTGACGGTACCAGCCCGAGGCGAAGGCATCAGACCGCGCGGCCCGAGAATTTTACCTAACGGCCCGACCACCCCCATCATATCCGGAGTAGCAATGCAGACATCGAAGTCGGTCCAGCCGGCTTTGATTTTTTCGGCCAAGTCGGCTCCGCCCACTTCATCAGCCCCAGCCGCTCGGGCCTCATCCACTTTATCGCCTTTGGCAAAGACCACCACCCGCAGCGTTTTGCCGATCCCATGTGGCAGCACAATCGAACCTCGCACAGTCTGATCCGCCTGTCGAGGATCGATCCCTAATCGGATGGCAATCTCGACCGTTTGGTCAAACTTGGTAGTATTAAACTGTTTCAATAAGGCTACCGCCTCGGGTAAAGGTAACGGTTGTTTACCCGGCACCTTGGCCAACATCGCTCTCATGCGTTTGGATCGTTTGACCATAGCAGACTTTCGAACAAATGCAAGAAGTTTAGTCTCGGATTTCCAATCCCATACTTCGAGCAGTGCCTTCGATCATCCGGCGGGCATGTTCTAAATCCCGGGCATTCAGGTCAGCCGCTTTGAGCCTGCATATCTCATCTATCTGCGCCCTGGTGACAAATCCCACTTTTTCTTTGTTGGGAACTCCAGAACCCTTGGCAATTCCGGCAGCTTTTTTCAATAGCGCCGCTGCCGGCGGGCTCTTGGTAACAAATTCAAAACTCCGGTCATTATAAACCCGCACCACCACCGGAATGGGCATCCCAAGGTCGTTTTTGGTCCGCTCGTTGAATTGCTGCACAAATTGCCCCAGATTGATGCCAAATCGGCCCAACGAGGTCCCTACCGGGGGAGCCGGTGTGGCCTGGCCCCCAGGAACTTGAAATTTCACTTCTGCTATCAATTGCTTTGCCATGGCCCCTATAAAACCTCTGCATGCTAAACTGCCCTAGGAAAAAACCAGCCATCCTTGGCATAACCTCGGATCCAGCTTCCTATAGAATGGCTACCTTGTTATTTCTCCGCCGTTTCTATCTAAAGAAGCCTGATCTCCACTTTTACCATTTTCCCTAACCTGTTTTACTTCCAGTAGTTACGCCGTGACCTCCTTTTGTTTACCCACGTTCCTAACGCCAATAATTCTAGGGAACGGATGCTTTCTCCGTTTAGCCGGTAGTCAAAAATGCTAAGAGTCGAACCCAAATCTTCTGCTAAAAAGCTTTTTCTATGACTCCGATGAAAGGGGATTCCTTTTCTTGCATTCTCTAGAATCCACAAAATCCCTTTTAAGTAAGAGGCACAGGTAGGGCCGGTCGCCTCCCATTGGAAACCACCGAAATTCCATTTCAGACCGGCTGGTAAGCTCGACTTTTGCCAATTTACTCCTTGTGTTTCCTGGAGTTAGGGCGAGGGGCCTTTGTTCATCCAATTTCCTAACTCTAAGATTCATAAGGAATTAGAACATTCCGCTTCCGGGTGGAAGCCAAAAATGGCAAAAGTCGAGTTACCATTGGAGTTAGGAAATTTGCTGCTTCAAGAGCTTCAAAACCTAACTCCGGAATAATCTGGAATAATAAAGGTGGTAAAATGGCAAAGTTCCAGCTCAGCTCGGGAACTCAACAACTCTGTTGCTGGACTGAAATTAGCCGCTTTTGCTCAGGGATAAACCGGCTCCTAAAAATGGAGGAATGGGACCCAATGGGCTTTTGCTTCACCGGGGATAACAGACTTCCTTCCATGGAAGTAGCTGAAGTACGGAAAAACTCCTTTGCCATTTCGCTCGGCCGAGCTGGCCCTTCTCTGAGGGGTTGGTCCTATCGCCGCCAAGCACTCTGTGCACGACCCGTCCAACCCGGTCTAGACTTTTTCCAGTTGCCAGTATTCGAATTCGACCGGGGTGGTTCGGTTAAAGATACTAATCATCACGGTCACCCGACCGTTGGTTTCGTCGATGGAAGATACTTCCCCTTCAAAGTTTTCAAACGTCCCTTCGGTAATTTTGACCTTATCCCCAAGCTGGAAGCCGATTTTCAATTTCGGGATTTCGTCGGGACGTTCTTCTTTTTTGGCTAGTATCCGGTTGACTTCGTGGGGAGGCAGAGGACTAGGCCGACCGATTGCTCCGGTAAAATCCCCTATGCCAGGCGTCTCTCGAACCAAAAACCAGGTCTCGTCATTTAATTCCATCTGGACCACGAGATAGCCTGGATAGAGTTTTCGAGTTGTGATCCGTTTTTTGCCTCCTTTAAACTCGGTTACCTTTTCGGTGGGGATAATAATTTCACCGAAGTAATGATCCAACCCGGCAATCGCAGCTCGTCGGAGCAATCCCTCTCGGATCGATTCCTCTCGGTTGGTTTGTACTTTTAGGATATACCATTCCATTTTATCTGATTTAGGGGGCTTGTCGGGAGGTTTTTGTTGGGCAGCAGGTTCAGAAGGGGCTCCTGGGACCGATGGCTCTACCGTCTGGACACTTAGGTTCGAAGGGGATTCCCAAATCTGCATCTTTTCTGGTTCAGGCGAAGAGGCGTCCCTCTCGGCTTGATCCCCAGAAACAGGTTGGGCAGGTGAGAACTGATCGCTAGATAGCGGCGGTTCCTCTTTGAGCCCCATAGGGATGGGGGAGTCCATCGCCAAAGATGGCCCACTGGGCTGCTCGGTTTCCGCCTCCGGAGTCTTTTCAAGGAGGGTTTCTGAATTACCGCCTGTAGGTTTCTCCCCACCCCGGCTGGCTTCTGCGCAGGCCGAACCCATATTTACCGATCCCTCCGCCAAGCCACGGGGTTCCTCTTGCTGCTGAGATTCCCCTCCCGGCGCAAAACCCGAGCCCGAAGAGGCCTCGTACCCAGATACATCTCTCCTGGGCAACGACACCTCCTGCGGGTTGGAACACGCAGATGGAGAAAACAGTTGTTCACTCACCCGTGGTACCCCCGGAGCCAAACGGATGTGTTGTGCGGTTTTATTTCCATTTTTGCCAATGTCAATGGTATACCCTCTTTGGGATCCTCTACTCCTTTAGAAAATATTGGAGTGAGGGGATTTGCTGAACAAAGCCACCTTAAAGCCTAACTCCCTGATATAACACCCTAATATAAAAGAAGTTGCAAAAAAGGCCAAAGTCACGTTTATATGTCGGTTCTAAATAGCCCCACTATAAACATGCCTTCTAAAGAATCTTTAATGTCTGGAAAATCATCGTCCAAAAGGCATCGAACACCAATAGCACCCCTGCTAACACAAACATGGTTACTAACACTACCAAGGAACTGCGGATCAGTTCGGTTCTGGTAGGCCAGGAAACTTTATTCATTTCTGCTTCTACGGCGATTAAAAAGTCGGCAAACCGGGGCAAGTTGACAATCCGGTAGGCGACCCAGAATCCGACTACAGCTAAGATTCCCGGGATGACATACGCGATAGTCGTATTCATACCCAAGGTCTGATTCAATCGCCAACAACCAAAGGCTACCGCTAGGGCCAACCCGGCAAAAGTCACCTGGCGGATAACCCGGCCTTGGGTCCGCTTATAAATGCTAGTACGAAATAGTTCTCGCAAAAAGTCCTTCACGGTCCAACATCCATCTTAGGGGCCCAGGAAGGCAGGCCTACTGGTGGCTTAGTTCGGATCGGTTTTGCGAAAAACCAATTAGGAGCACTTGCGGACGTCCGTAAAAAGATGCCCTTTTTTGCACCAGGGGAAATCGCCACACCTGGCCGCAGGTACGGCCCCTGGCACAAGCCATGAGCCCTCCACCTCTTCAACCCACCATTTCAACCCACTATTATGTTAGCGTAAGCCTGGGTTGCAGTAACCTGTGTTTGTAGCCCCCATTCGCCTCCAAATCTTATTAACCCACCATATGTTAGGGTAAACAGACCCAATCCCTAACATTTGGTGGGAGATAGTCACTATGTAGATCCCAATAAAATGAAGCAGGGGCGGGGGGACTCGAACTCCCAACCGCCGGTTTTGGAGACCGGTGCTCTACCAATTGAGCTACACCCCTGCAGGCAAAGATCCTTTAGATCCGGCCTCCTCGGCCAACTGAATCCTCCATGCCATTTGCCAAAGTTGACCAGCCGAGCAAGGCCAGACTATTTAATGATTTTGGTGACTACTCCGGAACCGACGGTTCGGCCTCCTTCGCGGATAGCAAACCGAAGACCTTCCTCCATGGCGATCGGATAAATCAGTTCCACGCCTAGACGGACATTGTCGCCTGGCATGCACATTTCTACGCCGCCTAGCAGGTTAATTTGGCCGGTTACGTCGGTAGTACGGAAGTAAAACTGGGGCCGATAACCGCTGAAAAACGGCGTGTGCCGACCTCCTTCTTCCTTGGAAAGCACATACACTTCCGCCTCGAAGACCGTATGGGGGGTGATGGAGCCGGGTTTGGCCAACACCTGCCCACGTTCCACTTCATCCTTGCGGATACCCCGAAGCAGGCACCCGACATTATCCCCAGCCTGTCCCACTTCCAGCGTCTTATTGAACATCTCTACCCCGGTTACCACGGTACGGCGTGGTTCGGGAGAAAATCCCACGATCTCCACCTCGTCGCCCACCCGAACCGTGCCCTGCTCGATCCGGCCCGTGGCCACCGTACCACGACCTTCGATTGAGAAGATGTCCTCAATTGCCATCAAGAAAGGCTTATCGATTTGACGGACCGGTTCCGGGATAAATTCATCGATGGCATTGAGCAATTCGTCAATGCACTTAATGGCCTTGGGATCCTCCGGATGTTCCGCTGCTAGTAAGGCGGAACCCCGGATGATCGGGATCTCATCTCCCGGGAACCCGTATTTGGTGAGCAATTCCCGCAGTTCCAATTCCACCAGTTCCAACAGTTCCGGATCGTCCACCAAATCCACTTTGTTCAAAAAGACCACAATAGCGGGCACATTCACCTGGCGGGCCAACAAGATATGTTCCCGTGTCTGAGGCATTGGCCCATCGGCCGCCGAGACCACTAAGATGGCCCCATCCATCTGCGCCGCCCCAGTGATCATGTTTTTAATATAGTCGGCGTGCCCAGGACAGTCGATGTGAGCATAGTGGCGTTTTTGCGTCTCATACTCCACATGCGCCACAGCAATGGTAACCGTCTTTGTCGCATCGCGAACGGTCCCACCTTTAGCAATTTCGGCATAAGACTTGAACTTGGCCATCCCCCGTCGGCTTTGCACCGCTAGGATAGCTTCTGTTAACTTCGTCTTGCCGTGGTCAATGTGGCCAATGGTGCCAACATTGACATGAGGCTTGGTACGTTGAAATACTTCCTTGGCCATTCTTGCTCCCTGTACTAACTAAAGTACTAACTAAAAAGGTTTCTGATACCCTCTAGACCTTTTAGACCTTCTTTTTCCGATAATACTTCAGCCCAACATGCACCAGGCTGAGGATTTACCCCCTATGCCCTGCCAGGTTAGGTACAAGGTATGGGAGCCAACCACCAAAGGCACAAGAGCAGAAGCCAGACCTACCAGTTTCACAATTCTAAGTCTGCCTCTCCTCTTAGACCTTTCCAGCGGTGTGAAAGGCTCAGTAGCCGACCTTCCGGAGCCTCACCCCGTTCTAGGTCGGAAACAAAGGCAGTTTCGTCCTTGGCGGAAACGGTTTCCCTTTATAAGCCAAGAGCTTCTCCCTAAACGGGTCTGCACCAGAGCTGCTGATGGGACTTGAACCCATGCCCTCGTCCTTACCAAGGACGCGCTCTACCGACTGAGCTACAGCAGCCTACCAGAGAATATTTTAGCCTGCCCAGCCCCAAACTGCTTAACTCTTCCCACCTCCTCTTGCCAGAGCAAGCGGGTGAAGGGAATCGAACCCTCGTCTCCAGCTTGGAAGGCTGTGGCTCTACCATTGAGCTACACCCGCATACACAATGGGCTTTATTCCCTGCCCTGGCACGGACCAGCCCATCTGGGGGCCGGTCCTCTATCCAACCTGGGGGGTGCAGGATTCGAACCTGCGAAGGCAGTGCCATCAGATTTACAGTCTGACCCCTTTGACCACTCGGGAAACCCCCCGTCGGGTTTGGCATCTCGGCTGGGTGAGAGTGAAAACTTTTTTTGTCCTTCCATCAATCCATCAATGGCACACATCCCCAGCCAAGCTAGCGGAGGGACTCGAACCCACAACCTGCTGATTACAAATCAGCTGCTCTACCAGTTGAGCTACGCTAGCCTTTCCTGCCACTAGGGAATTTTTAATATACTTCTGCTTGTCTGCTTCTACAAGCCAAGTTAAAAAAATATTCCACCCACTGTCCTGCCTTGGCCCTCCCAGCAAGAGGTGGACATGGGCAAAGACACTGAGAACATCCGGCCCACAAAAACCGGTAAACGATCAATTTGCCCCTCACCCTGGTGCCGTTTCCACACCGAAGGAGAGCGGGAAAACAGGGTTCCTCTCGCAAAGCTCCTGAAAAAGCCCTCCTTCTGCTAAACCAGGGTTCAAAAAAATTATTATTACCCATCGGTTGCTTTTTTCAAGGCCTAGGCCCAGAAATCCTTGAGCCCGGGGCAGTTTACTGGTCTTCCTAATTTATCTATATTTCCAATTTTCTCTATAGTTCTAATCTTCAGCACCACCTTGGATCACAAAATAGCCCGAAAGAGTTATATATACCCATTCTTTAATAGGGTTTTGTGATGACCTTTTTCTAGAAACCCTGACTTTCGCGGATGACAACCGCATGGCTTCTCAGACGGCAGGAGGCCGACGTGGTCCATCTCCCGAAAAACACTTGGTGAAAAAACCCTAGCGTTCCCCCACTCTGTGTCCCCGACTTGCCCGTTGAAGGAAAAAGGAAAAGTGTAGAAGGATGTGGCCGGGCAGATTGGAGGATACCTAGTACTTTTGAGGGAGATTCCTACCGCGCCAGTTTTGCCATTTTAGGCCTTTTCCCGGAAGGGGGAAACTCTAAGTCCTTGTAAATGTTGGACTTAGGACATTGTGTGAACAAAAAGCTAGTCTCGTCCTAACTACCGGAAAAAGAGGTAAGGGCAAATGGCAAAAGTCGAGCTATCAGGCCTGGGGTAAAAACTCGCCTTTCGGTCAGCGGGTAAGGATATCTCAGGTAGTAAATGGTAGCAGGTAGTAAATGGTAGCAAGATAGTGTTTCTTAGTCTGTCTATCTCTAATTACTACCATAGGCATTCCGAGGCGGTTTTCAAACTGGGGGCAGGATAGAAATGAAAAGAAAGGAGGCTGTTTTTGCATGTACTTTCTGAGCCTGATTTTTCCCAATTTTTGTAAGGTCTTTTATTTCAGGAAGTTAGGTTTTGAGGGTTCTCTGTCCAGCAAATTCCCTAACTCCAATATTTTTGAAGGAGTTAGAACATCCAAAGAAAGCCCCACCCTCGAAACTGGCAAAAGTCGAGCAGAGAAGCCCCTGGTTGGACGCAAGCATAAAAGGGGCTCTCTCCCGGAACTTTCTGACCTCCAGGTGGGAAACCAAAATTGTTATAGACCAATGAGCGGAATCGGTTCCTCCAACCGATATAAACGGCCCGATATAAAGTGGATGTAAACTGATAGAAACTTTGGAAAAACCTGAACATATAGTGAACTTCATGAATTTTTGATTCCATAAGCTTTAGCTACCCTGCTGAATGGCTACTATATGTAGGGTGCTAACAGTGCTTAGCAACACAATATCTTGTAGTCAAAACGGAAGTGGCCACAATATATAGAAAGATATCTCCCTCGAATTATGCTGAGGTTCCTAAACTCGACTTTTGCCATTTTTGACCATGTAGCGAATCCGCCACACTTTAAGTCTTTGTTGGTATTAGGGTTAGGAAAATTGCATGTACAAATGAAAGGTGCTCCATAACTTTCGACGCCAAAAGAACTTAGGGAAAATGGCAAAAGTCGAGCTAAAGTCACCGCCATTCGGTTATTGAAGTCCTCGGGGGAAAGAGCTTAGCGGGGAGATGGGCAGTATTTCAGACGATGCCCGAGATCGGGTGGCCGGAACGACCACCAGGAAAGGGTTTACTCGGCGCAAAGGGAAAACAGTGCAGGAGGGTGGATATTCGTTTCCGAACCGGTACGGCTGCTCGGAAAGAGTTTACACGGGGGAAGGGCTTTATTTTTGGGGTGTAGGCTCCGAGCTAGCCGGAGCAGAAGGTTTAGCACTCATTAAAGGAGCCTGCTCCGGAAATAGCAGGGCAGTAACCACCGGCAGGAATTCTTTCGCAAAGGCCAGAGCGGGACTTTCTGCCACTGGCTCACCCGGAACAGAGCGGGCAATAAAATAGACTTTGTTCAGAGGAGTTCGGCCTCCGTATTTCATCCGAGGCCATTCGGGGGCCTCCCACTGCCCAGTAGCATTCCAAGCCCAAAACACTCGCAACAGTTGGCTACCGGTGGGATCTTCTTTCAGAAAAGTGGCTGTGCGGAATTCCCCTTTGGTGTTGGCAAAGGGAATATCATATGGTTGAATTTTGTCTTCAATTCGGAAGCCGGAACTGACGTAACATGCCTCGGGAGTATGGACCGCCACCGCTCGGGAGGGGCCACAGATCAAATATACGCTGACGACTTCCTGCGTATGGGGGTTTCGGTAGGTTCTAGATAGATCGCCCACCGCACCAGCAGCTTCCCGTTCCCGTGGATCCATTTCCGTGATCTCTTGAACCTCCCAATCTCCGATCCGGGTCGGCACTTTCTGAAGCGCAGTGGCAAAAGCGTTCAGTTGTTCGGAGGAACTCGGACCCCATCGCTCCGTCAGAATCCCCTGCACCAGAGTGGTCAAAATAATCAACACCGTGCCGACTGCGCTGGGAAGAACCAACGGCAAATGGGCTTTCATCGATTCCCCTTTTTTCCTAAAGGCAGCTTAGGCAATAGCCCGGAACTCCGGAATTTTCCCCGTTGTTTTGCGGAACGGATCCCTGTTTTTGCAGCTCGCTGTTATACAAACTTTTGGTAGGTCTTTCCCATCCCAACGGCAGCAAATGAGTGCCCCAGATAGGCGAATAACGAACCTTTCTAAAAAAGCTAATTGTTCCTTTGGAGACATTGCAGCATTTAGGAAAGAATCACTTCCAAGAGCAAAAGTGCTTGGTTTCAAAGACTGTCTTAGTTAGATCGCCTATTGTATCTATTCTGCGTTGTTCAACGAGCTTGTGGTATTTGCCTAAAGTGAAGTTCGAACGCTTCAACGCCAACTTGTGTATAACAGCGAGGCTTGTGCAGGGATAACAGAGCAGAGGCTTTTCGTTGAGCTGAAAGTGTTTGGAAACCTCTGCAAAATCCTGAATATATAGTGAACTTTATGAACTTTCTCTATACGTTCGGTTGTCCTAGCTGGACAGCTACTATCGATTGGCGCTAGCAATGCTAGTCCCCGCATATAAAAATTATGCAGAGGTTCCTTTATCCTCTCGACTTTTAGCATTTTTTCTAATGTCGTCAGGATTCAGGAGTTACGGCGTCACCGTTTGTTCACCTAATTTCCTAACCTCCCATAATTTCAAGGATTAGATTTTTTCCTTTCGGCAGGAAGGCAAAAGGCAAAAAGGGCAAAAGTCGAGTTTATACTGAGGAGGCTGTGTTTTCTTCCGGACGAGGATAGTAAGAGCGGTAATAGTAATAAGAGCGATATCGTCGGGTTCCTACTCCATTGACTACAGCGCCTAATAAGGGGATATTGACGGCGCGGATGCGCTGGCAGGCTTCATAGACATAGGGTACCCGGCTAACATCTCGAAGCACCGACAACAACACGCCGTCGGCATATCGGCCTAGAAGCAAAGCGTCCGAATCCGTTAGTACCGGGCCGGCGTCGATTAGAATGAAGTCGAAACTTTCTCGCAGTTTGGCAAACTGTTCGCGTAATTCATCGTGGACCAGGGCTTGGATAGCGTTAATATCCCAGCGGCCTGCAGGCAGTAGCCACACGCCAGGTACCCGGGTGGGCCGGATGACGTCTTCTAGTTGGGCTTCGTTGCGCAGCACCTCACACAAGCCAGGCGCCTGGGGAAGATCGAACACTCGATGCGCACTCGGTCGACGGAGATCCCCATCGATTAGCAGGGTAAACCGTCCGGTCCGCCCCAAGCTGGCAGCCAATTGGGTAGCCACCGTGGTTTTTCCTTCTCGGGCCAAGGCACTGGTGATCAGGGTAACTTTTATTCCCTCCATGCTGGCCTGATAAAGCAGGGCGGTACGGATATTATCGATCGAGTCGGCCAGCAGCCCATGCAAAGGACTTCCTCGGCCGTCCAAGGCCAATTGCCAACGATGTCGGCCAGAGATAGTTGGTACATCCCCTACCACGCGCAAGCCCAATCCGTAAGCCACCTCTGCCGAAGAATTAACCCGCCGGGACAAGAAATCCACACCGGCAACAGCCAGGACCGCTAGCCCAAAGGCCGCCGCTGACAAAAACCACATCATCCGATACTTTCTCTTAATATCGCTGGTCTTCGGCACACTGGCTGGTTCAAGTACCGTTACCCGGGGTGCTGCGGCCAGTTCCACTTCCCACTGCTCCAGCTCTTGGCCCATGCGTTCGGTCAGACGTTTGAGTCGCTCTAGTTCACTTTTTCGCAGCTCCAGGTCGATCGACTGAGAACTAAACTTTTGGGTCTCCTCTACATGTTTGTTAAATGCTTCCTGAGCGATTTGCAGTTCCTTTTCGAGCACCGCTTTTTCTGTCTTCCAGGCTTCCAAGGAGGCCAATTGCTGCTCCCGAGGGGTTTTGGGTGCGGTATTCCAGCCTTCGGCCAAATGTTCGCGGATACGTTCTTCGATTTGCTTTTCCAAGGTGGGGGTAATTTCAGCGATCCGTTTTTCAATGCCTTCTCGGTACTTTTGCTGTCGTTCCCGCATTCGAGCGATGCTTGGCGCCTTCTCATCGACTACCCGCTGACGCTCTTCAAAAATCCGGATATCCAACAGAGCAATCTGTTGCTGGGCGTAACTGATCCACGGATCCTGCGCCAGAGCAGCTTCCATCATCTTCCGTTTGAGGGTTTCTCGCTGTTTGGTTTCATCCGGAACCGTCTCCTCGCCCATTTTCTTGAGCATCGCCTCGCCAATGGCAATGCGCTGGTCTATGCCGCTAATGGCTTGTTGCAACCGGGTAATTCGATCCCGCAGGGTGTTGGTCGTCTCCAGAGCATAGAGGCTTTTTAGCCGCATCGCTTCCGAATCCGGCGCACCCAGCTCGTTAGCCAATTGTTCATATTGAGTTGTCTTTCGCTTGATTTCTGCCAGATTCCGATGGTAACTTTGTTCCAGCACTTGTTTGCGGCGGAGCTGGTTTTCTCGATCTACACCGACCACCTCTTCCATATAGGCGTCTTTAACAGCATTGACAATAGTAACCAATTGGCTTGGATCATCGCCGGTAAGGGCAATTTGAAGAATTTCAGAGTTGCCCGGGAAGCTGACTTGGATGTTTTCCCGCAACCAGGTCAACGGATCGTCTTCTTGTTTGATATATTCACACTGAGAGACGCCAGGCTTTTTCAGGGCAGCGCTAAGCACAAAGCGGCTGGTCATCAAGGTGGCCACGGCCCGGCGGTCGTTAAGCAGTTCGTCTTCCCCGCCGACTTTGAACATGATACTGGGTTTGCTACTGGCAATCCGTAACCAGGCGGTGGCCGTGTAGTTAACCGGGATCAAAAACCAAGCCAAGGTAGCAGCCAGGCCGGCCGCTATAATCCCCAAACCTAACGCCCACCCCCATTGCCGACGCAGCGCATAGACAAAATCCATCGGACGGGGGGTACTACGAAGGATTTCCGGAGGACTAATCGGCTGCAACGATTCCCTGGCCAGTATCCGCCCACTGGGAACCAGAGCCCTATTGCCTTCGGCTCCTCCATTGCCTTCCAGGTAAGAATCGCTCATAGCTGCCTCGCTGTGGCTGAGGAACTAGCAAATTTCCTAAAACCCTCCTCCTGCGACCAACTCCTTTTTTATAGTTTCCCCATTGGGGCCTTGGAGAACAAGCCCCTGGGATAGTCCATGGGCAATTTTCTGCAACTAGCGGGCCAAACTCCTTGAAATCCCCAAAAATCTTAACCCCTTTGTTATATGGAAGTTATGGAGTCTGCTTTGCTGGGTATGTGCTGGCCATGTAGCCGGTAGACCACAAAAAGATTTTTTATGTTGTTACGGTTCGACACCTCTGCGCAGCTCAGCTGGCCGGGCTCGGAGGTTGGTCCAAGTTACTTTCGGCCTCCTGTGGGAGCTAACTCCGGCCTGGGCACAATAGGCAGCTCCTCCTCCACCTCCACAAATAGGTTGGACAAAATGCTCACTTCGATCCATAACAACAGCAGGGCCAGCGGCACCATCAGCCAACCGGCTAGATCGTGGAAGACCAAATTGGCAAGCTCCGCTGTGGCCACTACATGCAAAATGCCGGTTACTGTAATCCGAATTACATTGACCGTCAGGGCAATCGGGACCGCACTGAGCACAATTACTAGGTTTTCCCACCAAGGGCGATCCGCTATCAACACTATCGCCACCGACAGAGCCAAAAAGATTGTCGTCATCCGAAGCCCACTACAGGCATCCACCACGCCCAGTTGCACTTCTTCGATTTGGATGCGGTTGCCTTCGTAGTAGGCTCCAAAGCCTAGCGTCTGCAACACATAAGTGCTTACCCGGGTGGCTAGGGTTTGCAACGGGTTCAACAGAGCCTGCTCTACACTCCAAGGCAGGGGAAACATGAAGATCAAAAAGGCGGCAGCCGGGCCAGCCCATCGAAACATCGGCCAGCCACCAATAATCCAAATCACCCCCAACACCGCAGGAACAAAAGTAACCATGTCGGGAATGTCTAACCCACGCTCCGCAAAAATAATCCGCAGCAGCAAACTGCTGGCCAATATCCCCACCCCGTACCATCGATGAATCGGCGGCACTTCGACCAGTGGCTGCTGCCGCATCCATAACAGCACTACCGTAAACAGCGGAATCAACCATCCATGCGAATACTGCGGCCCTTCCCAATAGGCTGCCGCCTCTTTGAGCGAATTCCAATACCCCACCACCAATAGCCCTATCAACAGCCCAAAAGCAATCCAAGCAGGTTGAGAGATTTTCTTCGTGAGGCCCTCGGCCTGTGGACGCTTTTCTAACCCGGTACTCATAGCACTCCCCGTAGCTAGCTATCGGCTAGGTAGGATTACGGAAAAGTTCTCTAGCAGCTGCCCTCCCCCTTTGCACCCACGAAGGACCAGGCCACCAAGCTCTTGCCAAATAAGCCCGGCTCCCACACACCTAGCTGGGCGCCTATAACTACCCGGAAGCTAATCTTCGTAGGCTATACCCTCTACCATAACCACAACAAGGGGCTTTTGTCAAACACTTGGCATCTGGAATAGGCTGATTTTTTGTGGTCCGTTTAGAGGAACGCTAAGAAGCTTTCTCCCAGTTAATCAAACTGCTTCCTGCTGGCATCTCCAGGGACAAAAATCCTCTTAATTCCACTAATTCCACAAGATTCTAGAGGGTATGAGGGGTTCGGAGAATGTAGGACTTCTGGGGAACTAAAAAGGGTTAGAAGCTGTACAAACCTGGATTTATACATGCCGCTTGTTTTGCCCAGATTGCCTAATTTTCCTAATTGCGCGGAGATTTTCTGCTGGAGCCTGAGATTTTAAGCAGTAACCAGTAAGCAGTAACTAGGGTACCTATTTGGACAACTGAAGTATCCGTTAATTTGGATAAAGTGAGGAAAATAGAAAATTTTTAGAAAGTTTCCCAGACTCCTTACCTCTGTTTTCCCAAAATTGTTAGTTCTAGAGGGTTCACTTCCCTTGCTGCATTGTTCCTCAACTCCCACTCACTTACAAGCAGCTGAGCATTTCGCTTCTAGAACAAGACCAAAATGGAAAAAACGGTGTCTGAGAAGTGGAGAGAGAAAAAACTAGGCAAAATTCGCTGGCTGGGAAAATAACCTACTGGGAAAGCTCGCTGTTATACACATTTTTGGGAGATATTTCCCATTCTAACGGCAGCAAATGATTCCCCCAAACAGGGGAATAACGAAGCTTTCAAAAGAAGCTAGCAGCATTTAAGAAAGCTCACTTTCAAGAGCAAAAAGTGCTTGGTTTCAAAGCGTCTTATCTAGATCACATATTTTATCTATTTTGCTTCATTTAACTATCTTTTGTAACTTACCTAAAGTAAAGTTCGGACGCTTCAGCGCCAACTTGTGTATACAGCGAGACTGGGAAAGAGATTCGATGAAATGGCCCTCAGAATGGGAGATGGGCATAACCCATTGGAGGTGTTCTTTCCTTTTTGGGAACCCGATTTCCAAAATCCACCCAATTCAAGCCAAGTTCTTTGGTAAAGTTTGCCGATTATTCCGTGGGTAACGATGGCGCAGAAAACGCTAAGGCCTCATCGCTTGGGTTCTATCATTGCACCGAAAGGCCTACCTACCGGCCGGAGTAACCCTTCAGCCGAGTAGGGAAATGAGGCTCCCCATTTTTGATAAAAGCCTCCATTGCCAAAGACTCCGCCGAGTGTGTGGGCCTTGGACATGGAAGACAGAGGGTAACGGCGGACGGCAAAACAGATAAACATCCGAAGCAGATAAACATCCGAAGTAGATAAACACCCGAAGCAGGTAAACATCCGAAACTGTGCTGCCTACAGGCTCAGGTATCCCGTCCTTAGTGGGATTCTCCCCCCCATGCCTCTGACCGGCCGGTGGAGAGAGAAAAAAGGACCCCTCACTAATCGGCTGACGGACCGTACGGATCCCTGAGCCTGGGGAAAGTTTCCCCAACTCCCGAACCTTTTACTATATTGCCCAAGAACGCGGAACAACACCCTTAGCAGCCAGCTGATCCTAGAAGTGTAATAAACACGGGTTAAACCGAATCATACGCCGAACTGAGAATGTCTTTGGGGAAAAGGATCACGAGGTGTTCATAGCCATGAAAGAACCAATCGTCTTTAGGCTAAGTGGGCCGGGAGGCCTATATGGGCTAGCCGGTTTGGCGGTGTTGTTGGGATTAAGTTGCGGGTGTGCGACGATGATTAACGAATTTTATAGCCACAGTCCGCCTCGATTGGTCGATCCGAAAAATGCTCCGCCGGTGCCGGCGCCGGTGCAACCTCCCCGTGAACTGAACAAGATATCTCTTCCCGCCTACCGAATTGAACCGCCGGATGTCATCAGTATCGAAATGCTCAAAATGATCCCTATCCCACCCTATCGGATTGAAATCTATGATGTCTTGGCTATTCGGGTTTTGGGCACCTTGTTGGACCAGCCGATCGACGGCTATTACCTGGTCGATGCAGATGGGACGGTTGATTTAGGACCTGCCTACGGACGGGTTCGGATTGCGGGAATGACGTTGGAGGAAGCCCGGCAGACGATCACTCGGCATCTGGAGGCGGTTCTTCGGCAGCCGGAGGTTTCCTTGCAACTGGCCCGAGCCAGCGGTATTCAGCCGGTTACCGGCACGTATCTGGTCGGTCCGGACGGCACAATCAATCTGCGTGCCTATGGCACTGTGCGAGTTGCCGGTATGACCTTAGTGGAAGCCAAACAAGCTATTGAGCGGCATTTGACCCAATATTTTGATTCTCCGGAGGTGGCCGTTGATGTGGTCGGCTACAATAGCAAAGTCTATTACATCATCACGCAAGGGGCCGGTATGGGGGATAATGTCATTCGGGTGCCGATTACCGGCAATGAGACGGTTTTGGATGCGTTGTCGCAGGTTCGGGGGTTGTCGCAGTTGTCGAGCAAACAGATATGGATAGCCCGGCCAGCCCCGCCGGAGCTGGGTTGTCAGCAGATCCTGCCGGTCGATTGGGATGCGATCACCCAAGGCGGTATGACAGCCACCAATTACCAGATCCTGCCTGGGGATCGTATTTACATCGCTCAAGATGAGGCGATGGCTTGGTCGAACTTCATCAGCAAGATCTTCACTCCCGTCGAACGGGTTGCCGGTGTTGCCGGTTTAGGGGCTTCCACCATCCGTCAATTCCAGTATCTTGGGGAACAGGGTGGCGGAGGAGGGCCATGGTGGTAGACGAAGCCGATCCTACCTAACTCGGTTCCCCCGGAGGGCGCAAGCTGCCACGGACCCACCAACCGGAACGTATTCACCAGTAACCATCTGGAAACAACCGGCTTAAACATACTCTCACTGGAGGCACAAGCACCATGCCTTTGGGCAATGGACAACCGATGCAGGAAAAAGGGTGGGGAAATTTGTACAAAGTGGTTTTAGGCTGGCTGATCCTGAGCGGGCTGTTAGCCTCAAATACAGCCCTCAGTGGGCCGACTACTCCAGCCGAACCCAATAGCAATCCCCCGGGAAGCGTCTTAACCCCTTGGGCGGCCCGTCAGTGTATTGTCCAGGTAAGTAGGTTCGGCCACTATCAGACCCAATGGCGGATTTGGCCCAAAGAACGTCGGCCGGATCGGTTTTTCCCTCAGTCGATCGGCCTAGAAGCTATTCCTACGCCAGAGCCAGGTCCGATGCCGGAGCTGCCTCGGCAGAAGCTTTCTCCGGAGAAACCCACGCTGCCTCCGCTGCCCAAATTGCCCACGGAGCTTCCCTTAACGCCTCCCGAGGAGAAATCTCCTGGGCCTTCTGGAGCAGGCCAACCCTCAGCCCCCCCGTTGGAAAAACCTTTCCGAATTGAGGAACGTTCTCCCTTGGAAAGCATTCAGCCCACGCCGTTGGAACCCATGCGGCCTGGTACGGAAAAACCCGGGGTGCAAATGCCGCTGCCCTTAGAGCCTTCCTCCAAACCAGCCTCCCAGATGCCTCTGCCGGGAGAACCGATGTCCAAACCAGCTACTCAGTTGCCGTTGCCTCTGGAGCCGTTGCCTCCAGAGAAACCTCCCGGCAGAGGAGCAGTGCCTGGCCCTGGAGGAGAACTCCCTCCTTTGCCGTCGGTGCCAGAGCAGTCGGGATCCTCTTCTGGTTTGCCTCCCTTACCCATCCCGAAAGAACAACCTTCCAGCCCAGTTCCTCCTGCGGAATCGGCCCCAGAAAAGCCAAGTTCAGGGGAAAAAACCTCTGAATCAGTGCCTCTGGTTCCCAAAACAGATTTGAGAGCTTCCGCTGCACCTCTGGAGCCGAGTTCCCCCAGCAATTCGCCGCTAAGAAGTCCGAATAGGGGAAGTTCTTTAACCTCTTCGGCTCCGCCCCTATCCTCTTTGGCCCCGCTGTCAGAGCCAATGGCTTCGGAATCGGGGGCGGCTCCTCCGACCCGGAGCCAAACATTTTGGCCCAACCCAGCCCCAGAATCCTCTTCGGCCGGTTCTTCCCAGTTACCTTCCAAGGGCCGGGAGCCGACAACTTCTCGTTCCGGAGGTCTGGCGGATCCGCTGGAACCATGGGCCGAACCCAAAGCTTGGCATCCTTCCAACTGGTCGGCACATTTGCATCCCCAGTTACCCCAAGAAGCCTCCGCCCGATATGGCTCGGACCGGCATGGCTCGGAAAGGATTCCGACGAATCCGATCAGCCCACCCAGTTCGACAACTCCGCCGCCCGAAGCACCGCCCATCGAACCGGGATGGGCTTCGGACAAACGCCATGAGTCTGGTCCGACGCAGGCATTCTTTCAAACCGATCTGCCGGTGCCCGATCGGGGCGCTTCGGGTTCAGCGGCCGGTGGATCGGTCCCCCCGCCTCCGACCGACAACTACCAATTAGAAGGCTATTGCCCTGTCTGCTTGTTAGAAAAAGAGCAGTGGGTTCCCGGAAACACCGATTTTGCCGTCCAATATCAGGGAAAAGTCTATCTATTGGCTGGCCCATCGCAGCGGGAGCGTTTTTTGGCGAATCCTCACCGGTATGTGCCGGTCGCCGGCGGCATTGATCCGGTAGTGGCCGTGGAAGAAAACCGACACCTCCCAGGCCGAACCGATTATTGTGTTGTGTATGACGGTCGGCTCTATCTGTTTAGTAGTCCAGAGACTTTGGCCCGCTTTCATCAGAATCCGAAAAAATATGCCTCCTTTGCCAACTCCAGGTGATGATCCTCCCAGGTTTGCCGTTTCCTGGGCCATCCTACCCATTTCAGAACATACTCCCTTCGTGATGCCTTTGCCCAATCTGTTCTACTTGGCTCGACTTTTGCTATTTTTCCTAACTCCCTGTGTTTCCAGGAGTTAGGGCGAAGGGGGCCTTTGTTCATCCATTTTCCTAACTCCAATTGGTGCAGGCAGTTAGAGAATCCCTCTTCCAGGCGAGGCTAAAGATGGCAAAAGTCGAGCAGAAGGCTGCATTACGATTTTTCAGAAATACCATTTGACAATCTCCCGGCCGGCAAGTATGGTAGAAAGAGTGCTTGGATGGTGTGACTGGGCATCTGCCACAACTGCGGGCTTGTTAGCCCATTAGCCGAGTCTCAGCAAAGCCATGTCGTTCCCCTTGCCCAGGGGAAACGCTTGGGCCAGTTGTGAGTCTAAGTGGCTTGGTTCGATGACTCGGCATCCTAGGGGCTAATGATTTATGCCTACCTTGCCACGGTTTCCGGAGTTGTTTCCAGACGCAGGAAACCTTCTAAGAGCTTCTAACGGAATGATCTCGCCCCCCTTATGAGCGGCCAGATGCCCAAACGACTCTCTGGGAGTTTCATTTTGTTAGAGGCTCTAACTGCGAGGGCTCTGAGCTTTCCTGGCCTTGGTGCCTGTGTGAGCTCTGAGACTTCTTCTAGCTGGGTTTTGGGGCTAGGGAAGCCTAGCTAGTGTGTTTTGGTGGAATGCGGAGCGAGGGGGATATTTTTGTTCATGGAATAAAGGAACACTTTTTCCGCACCCCAGAGTCCCCAGCCTCAGGGCAAATCTCAGCTCCGTTTCCTGATCCAAAATAAGCCATCCCATGCACATCGGATACGTTTTATCATCTTTGAGGTTTCGCATCTTTGGAGTCTTCACACGGAAAGGTCATTATGAATCCCCAGCAACCATCCTGGACTCACAGAGAGAGGCTAAATGCTCCTAAAACTATTTCCAAACAACCCTCGGAAAAAGTAGATCGCTCTTTTCTTCGACACATCCAATATCTATCCAGCCAGGCCAAGCAGTCCACTGCTCAGGCTCTCCACGCCCTCGAACAAGCCGAGCTGGCCGCTGAAATTGCCCTCCAGGCCAAACAAGCAGCCAACCAGGTGCTCCAAATCCTCCGGCAACCCCTTCCGGCTTCTCTCTTGGAAGCCATTCACCAAGCAGCCCAGCAGGCAGCTCAAAAAGCAGCACGACAGAGGGCTCAAGAAGTGGCCCAACAAGTCGCTCAGCAGGCTGCCCAACAAGCCCTCCAGCAATTCCTTCAGTCGGCTTCCCAACAGCCGCCCGCTGAATAGAGGCTCCTGCCTGGCATTCCACCAACTCCCCCAGGAACACCTCTTGCAAACCTCTGCATAATTCAAAGGGCATATTTTTTATGTTGGCTTACTCTCCTTCTATCATGATGGCCCTTTGTTGAAACCGTTTCCGGTCGGAGGCCTAAACCCACCAAAACTGAGAGGCCTAAACCCACCAAAACTGAAGCAAAACCGACCCGTATGGGCAAACCCTCTCCAGACTGCGGACAACCTTTCTACAAAGCCTCATGTTGGCTTGAGCTCCTTTTAACCCACGCCATAGGGTTGCTAGCATTGCTAGCCTCCAAATCGATAGTAGGTATTCTGGTAGGAGAATCCAGCGGCTATAGGATCAAAAGTTCCTGAAGTTCACTATATGTTCAGGATTTCGCAAAGGTCCTTATAATATAGGCTCAACTTTTGCCAATTTGGACCTGGCCTCAGAAGTGCAATGTTCTAACTCCTTGCAACTATTTGAGTTCGGGAATTGTGTGGACAAAGGGAGGCTTCGTCGTAAGTGCTGGAAGCAAAAGCAGTTATGAAAAATGGCAAAAGTCGGGATAATATAGGAACCTCTGCATAATTCAACGGAGATATCTTTATACTATTTTGGTTCTCCCGCCTCAGACCCAATATATTTTGTTGCTGGCACTCCTAGCGCCCTGCATATAGTAGCTATTTAGATGGGGGTAATTAAAGCCTACGGAATCAAAAATTCATATAGTTCACCATATACTAGGGATTATGCAGAGGTTCCTATAATTAATAGTTGCAGTTTCTGAAAAGTCCCTTTTATGGGAGAACTTGCTCTGGGACCGGGTTGGCTTCGGCCGCTGCCAGCCAGGCCCTTTCGGATCCCTAGCCGCCTAATCTGTTGAAAGGCCATAAGATTAGAGTCGCTATTTTGGAGAGCTCCTCGGCCAGAGGTTAGAAGTTGGAGATGGTATCCCGGAATGGTCAACGTGGTTGGGCTGGCTTAATAGCCTCTCCCCCTAAAGATTTCAGAAAGTACCGAATAGGCAAAACAAGCCTCCCTCCGGGAAAAACAGCTTCGCACAGCAGCTACCCATTATTTCCCGATACAGAAATCTAACCCACTTCTAGAAATCCATAGGCCCTTGGAATCTGGACCACAGGGCTTTTTGTTCGGCCAGTCAAGGGGTATGTTCGTCATCGTTTCTATGCCCACAAAAATCAGCACCTCCCTTTCCTTACCGTCTGTGTTGAATTATTCTAAACGAAGGAAGCCTGTGGCAGGAAAACCTTAATTAGGCCGAAGCCGATGTTCTCCGACGCTGAACTGGAAGCCTTTTTAGACGAGGCGTTACCGGCCGAACAGATGGCCCGGATCGAACTGCTTTTGCGTGAGCAACCGGCTCTTAGGGAGAAATTGGCCGAGGTTCAGGCCCGGCGAGATACCGGGCTGCATTCTTTAAGCGAGATCTGGCGGCGGCATCGGATCAGCTGTCCGAGTCGAGAAACTTGGGGGAGTTTCTTGCTTGGTGCGCTCGATCCGGCCATGGCTGCCGCTATGCGAATGCATCTAGAACTGGTAGGCTGCCGGTACTGCCAGGCCAATTTGGCCGACCTGCAAAGCCAACAAACCGAACCCGCCCCCGCCGCAGAAGATCGCCGCCGCAGGTGCTTCGATTCTACGAGCGGGTACCTACCCGAAGGAAAATGAGCTGGATCAGTTTAGCCGAGGAAGAAGAGTTTATTTTTGAGTAGCCCCTCATCCGAATGGAAAAGGAGCTCCCTGTATCCCCTAAAAGCATGGCTCTGATTTAGCTCGAGTTTTCCCATTTTCCCAGAACTCGAGTTTTGCCATTTTCCTTAACTGCTATTGTCTTCAGAAGTTCCGGCGAAACCTCTTTTTGTTTCCCTAATTTCCTAACTCCAATAATTACAAGCAGTTAGAACATTGGTCTTCGGTGGCAAGCCCCAAAATGGCAAAAGTCAAGCTGAGAGGCTGTCCTGAAATTGGGATGTTGGCGGTTTCTAATCGATTTTAGCCGATCGCCCCTCCGCTGGACCTTCCTTAAAAATAGGGATTTTGGAGATTCTAGAGCATTAGCAGAGAAACTTGCTTTCATCATAGAAAACGCATTTCAGGACTGCCTCTGAGGCCTTTTTCTTCCAATAGTTACGAGGAAACTTCCTTTCGTTCACCAGATTTCCTAAGTCCAATATTTACAAACACTGAGAGCTTTTCCTTTCCGGGATAAGGCCAAAAATGGCAAAACTTGAAATTTACAGCCCTTACAAAATGAAAATCTAAACACCTCTACGCAAATTCTAAACACATAGTGAACTTCATGAACTTTTGATTCTGTAGCCGCTGGGTTCTCCTACCCGAATACCACTATTGGGTGCCAGCAATGCTAGCAACCCTAGATATTGGGTTACAGGGAGAGGAAGCCAACATGGAAAAATATCCCCCTTGAATTATGCAGAGGTTACTCTAGTTCGACTTTTGCTATTTTTGTAACTTCTTTTATGGCAAACAGTTAGGCTCTGAGGATTCTTTGGTCTGCCAATTTCTTATGTCCAATATTGCGAAAGGGGTAGGATATCCAAAAGAAGCTGCCCGCTGGAAATCGTCAAAACTGGAGGGAACTATTGGGTGAGGAAATTATGTGTGGAAATTATGTGTGGAAAAGGGGATGGCGTCGCAACTACTCCACTACTGAACCTAAAAACAAGTAGGGAAACTACCTAAACTCCGCCTGGAGAAAAAACTGGTGTTCCGCTGGGGCAGGAATGCCAGGTCGCTTTTTCCCCAGCCAAAATCTGATTCTTCTGCCACCGGCGAAAATACTCCGAGAAGAAAAACTATTGAGGGGGCGTCCAGAAAGATCAAATTTCCATTTGCTTCGGCCAAATGGGCAATGGATGGCTGGGTACGGGCATAGGGAAATAACCATCATGCAAGAAGGTTCGTCCTTTGCCATAGCGCCGGGCCTGCAAAAGAGCAGCTTCGGCCCGCTCAAAAAGCGTCTCTGGTGTATCTTCCCGAGTGGCTTCGGTCAGGCCACAGCTGACCGAAATCCGCAATTCTGTGTTTTTCCGATAAAACCGGGTATTCATCAGGGTTTGCCGAAGCCGCTCTGCTAGTTCCGCTGCTTGCTCCAAGGAGCGATGGGCGCAAAATCGAGCAAATCCAGGGCCTCGGAGACGGACAAGAAAATCGTCCTGCTGATCAAATCCTTCCAAAATCTTTTCCAACGCCTGCAGCAAACCCTCACAAAGCAGGGTCCCATAATCCTCTTCAAGCTGTTCAAAATCATCAATCTCCAAGATAATAAGACTGAGCCGGGGTATATGCACACGGCGCTGATCCCACCAACTGTTCACTTTCTGACGCACCGATTCGACCAGCAGTTTACTGGTGGCGGCTCGGGATCGGCTCATGTGATCCGGAAGGGCAGTGGGCTCGGTTGGGCCACGCCGCGCTATCTCCAACGCGGATTGGACCTTGCGATTGGCTTCCAAAAGCCGATCCGTATGCTGAAGCAACTGCTGCCGTAGCAGATGGGTATCCATTTGCGGCAGCTGTGTGGGGATAAGCTCTTGAGAGAGTTCGATCAAAGTTTCTTCTTTGGCGGCCAATGTGTTCAAATGATCTCGTATTGGCCTCATCCTAGAGGGCAAGTCGCTAAACTGGCCAAATGTCTCCCGTACAGGTCGAGCGGTCGCTAAATACTGCTGACCAGCTTGATGAATTTCTGTCCATGATGCGTGGAGTTCCTCCAGCTGGGGAGAGGGGGAGAAGTTTTGCACTTTGTTCCGGGTACGGCTAAGCTCCTCAAAATATCGTGCTGCCTCCATCTGCCACTGCGTCAAAGCACGCTCCAAGGATGCCTCCAAACCGTCTTGCCTCAACGAGGGTAATCCAGCGGAGAGGCTACTGTCGGAACCGTCGAAAACCTCGCCAGGAGCGGAAACAGAAGGTGGTTCCGATGGTAAGACCTCCGCAGATGGTAAGGCCTCTGAAGCGAGAAGTTGCTGCCGGTTCGGCTCTTCGTTCGTCTGGAAAGCCACCGGTGGTTCCGGTAGAACTCTCTCCGGTTCCGAGATTTTTTGCTGTTTTAGCGATTGTTGAAAAAAGAGGGCTTCCTGATGGCTGCGGGCCGAAACACTAGAAGGGGGGCACAGATCCTCCAAACCCATAGACTGTGATCTCGTCGCCTCTTGTGCTACCGAAAGCTGAGCCTCCAGGAACGTTGTCTTTTCTGGAAGTTTATCCTTCATTGGGGTTAGTCCCGGGACCTCCTGAGATATTAGCGCCCGGCTCTGTTCGGAGACAGAGAGGATTGAGTCCAACCCGTTTGCCTCCGAAGAAGATGAGGACTCCGTTGCTAGACTCGCAGGGGATTCGGAGAGCAAACCAGATCTTTCTGCCGGTTCGTTTTTCCTAGGCTTTGGCGGGAACAGATCTTCTTCGGACAACTTCAGACTGTGAAGTTCCGAAAGATTCTCTGCCGGAACCGATCTGAGAGAGGCTTCCGGATCAAAAGCAGCTGTTTTTTCGTCCAGTTTCACAGGACTTTCAGCTGCGATTTTCCCCTCTGCCAATCCAGCGTTTGTAGGTTCTTCTGCACTCTGGGAAGGTCCTTCAAGGTGCGTTGGGGCTGGTTCCCGGCCTTCCGGCAAAGAGGCCATCACTCCTTCCTCAGGAGAACCTTCCCAAATCGGTGTTGCGTCATAAGAGGCGATTTCTCTTGGTCCCAGAGCTGGAGTAGTCAAAACCGGTTGGTTTTGATTGACACCACTACCGAGCGCCGAAGCCTTTTTCTTGTTAACGGTTTCGCTAAAACGCTCTACATTGCTTTCCCCAGAAACGCCTGGAGGGCTTTCAGTGGCACCAGCAATCTCCGAAAGCAGCCATGTTTGATATCTTCGATGCAAAAACACTGCCAGCCCAAACCCTAGGAAAAGGTTTCCAATGGCTACCGCCATGATCACCCAAAAGACCATGAAGCAGCTTCCCCTAAAAACTTTCTGTTTCCTCAGTTCTAACGTGCCCTAGGGAGGGCTTTTTATCATTTAGTGATTTCTAGCCTTAGGGCATCCGCAGCCAAACGGGCTTTTCCGCACGCTGGTAGTTATTCACCCTCTTTTGATGGGGCTAAGGCTTTCAACGGAAACAGGTTCCAACAAAGCCGGATTTCCTAAAACGTAATACTTCCCCCCGAAAGCCAGCGGTACTTGTCATTGGACCGACCTAAGGCTTTTAGGAAAACATTTACACAGATTTCCTCTTCGATCGAGTTTTGCCAATTTTCCTAACTCCCTGTAGCTCCGAGAGTTACGGCAATATTCCCTTTGTTCACCCAATTTCCTAACTCCAATAGCAGCAAGCAGTTAGAACATCTTTCATCCAGCGGAGTGCAAAATTGGCAACAGTCGAAGTTCAGGCGGAATGATCAACAAGTTCTCCCCAGGAACAATGGGTAGGACTTGTTCGTTTGGCTGACCTGCATGTTCCACGCAAAGTCGGGCTCTCCTTCCCCTTCATAGCAATTTTAGCTCAAGGGTGATCAGGGCAGGGCAATAGGGAGTTTGACGAATTTAGATGTTTTAAGAAATATAGGAATTTTGGCGGAAATAGGCCAAAGGCTCCATTGGGGGTGGCATATTGATCCCTCTTCAGTGTGCTTGCCCCATCCCCTATGGTGTTGGGTGCGGCTGATTTTTTGCGATCCGTATAGGGGATTTGGCAAAGATA
Organism: Thermoguttaceae bacterium; assembly: GCA_025062105.1. GTDB lineage: Bacteria > Planctomycetota > Planctomycetia > Pirellulales > Thermoguttaceae > JANXAQ01. Next base: position 16,217 of record JANXAQ010000301.1, on the reverse strand, counting down.
GGTTGCCTTCTGCCCCATCGAACCACCCCTCCCGCTGGTAGCTGCCACAGTCTAAGAGGCTCCGTACTGGAGGAGCAGGACTCAGAAGAAGGAGTTTAGATCCCTATATGTCGGGCTCGCTGTTATACACATCTTTAGGAGATATTTATCATCACAAAGGTAGCAAGTGATCACCCCAATAGAGGGAAAACGAACCTTTCGAAAGAAACTAATAAAGAAACTAAGGAACCTCTGCATAATTCGAAAGGGATATTTTTATACCATTTTGTAATAGATAGTAGCTGTCCAGATAGGAGAATCAACCGGCTAGAGCCCCGAAAGTTCACAAAGTTCACTATATGTTCAGGATTTTGCAGAGGTTCCATTACACTGTTTGGACTACTTTCCTTTTAACCCCAATAGGCTGCTAGCACTGCTACCAATCTTAACATAGTAGGGTGGGAATGGGGCTGGCCAATCCGTATTGAATCGAAAGTTCACAAACTCCCCTAACCCTTTCAGCACTTTATCGAGCTTACTATTTTTGGTTTCCTAGGATTGACCAGTTCTCTTTTACCAAATTATTTTCTCCAAACGGTGGGTTCCAATGCTGGTACACCATTCGGGGGAAATGTTACCAAGATCCTCTTAGGAACCTCTGCATAATCCTGAACATAAACATAAGTTGATTTCATAGGCTTTACTTATCCCCATCGAAATGGACACTATATGTAGGGTGCTAGTAGTGCCAGCAACACAATATATTGGGTCTGAGGCTGGGGGAAGCAAAATAGTATATCTACCCCGAATTATGCAGAGGTTCCTCTTATATGTCCGTTCATCCTGTCCCAAATGGTTCGCTGATTTTCTAGAAACCGGGCTATTCGTTTTGTTAAGAGGATTCTTGCCAAATTGCTAGGCTAACAATGGAAGCTTATGCATAAAGCCTGCTTCGTTCCGCTGAACTGGTGCAAATGTTTCTCCTTTTCCTCATCATAGATCCAATTCCACAGCTTCTTCCCAATGTTCATACAGCCGGGCCAGTGCTTGCTTTTGTTCTTCGATCTCTTGTTGGACTTCTCGGACCCGCTGGCCATTCCGATATACTTCTGGGGTAGCCAGTAATTGGTAAAGCTCTTCCAACCGGGTTTCCCGTTGGAAGATCTCTGCTTCCAGATCTTCTAATTTCCTGTAAGGAAACTTCCGTTTGCGTCGTGGTTTTTGTTCGGGAGGTTGGGCAGTGAGTTTTGGGGAGGAGGGCTGGGGCTTGGGTGCTGGGGAAGGTTGGGACCAGAGGGTCTGGGCCAAATGCCGATACGTCTCATAGTTACCTTCCACGATGCGTACCCGATCTGGTTGGAGCACAATCAAATGGTCGGCCACTTGGTTGATGAAATATCGATCATGAGATACAAATAGTACCGTACCGGGAAACTCTTGAAGGGCTTTTTCCAGCGACTGCCTGGCCCAGAGGTCGAGATGGTTCGTGGGTTCATCCAGCAGGAGGAAATTCGCCCCTAGGGCTGCTAATCGGGCTAGATTGGCCCGGTTTCGTTCTCCTCCACTTAAGCAGCGGACGGGCTGCAGTGCCCGATCTCCGGTAATGCCGAATCGGGCCAAAAGATCGCGTCGTTCTTGAGTTTCCATTTGCCCAGAAGGAGGCCGAATGGCATCTACAACGGGCTCCTGTTCCGGCAATTGGGTTCCATGTTGGTCGAAGTAGCCTATAACTACCCCATGGCCCAGTTCCACTCGACCGCTATCCGGCGGCAGTTGGCCAAGGATACATTTAAGCAAGGTTGTTTTGCCAGAGCCATTCGGCCCTAAAATCCCCCAGCGCTGCCCACGCAGGATCTGGAAACTTAGGTCCCGAAACAACACTCGCTCAAAGCCTTTCGATAATCCTTCCACTCGGAGGACAATGTCTCCGGATCGGCTTGGAGTGCCAAAGCTCATAGGTGGGCCAGTAATTTCTCGTGGCGGTTCCACCGGTTGAATTCGAGCCAGCTTCTTGCGGCGGTCTTGGGCCTGGGCATGCCGCTGCCCGTAAGAATAACGCCGAATGAATTCCTCCGCTTTGGCAATGGCCGCTTGTTGTTTTTCGTAGGTACGGCGTTGGACCAGCAAGCGTTCGGCTTTCAGCCGGCAATAGGCGGAATAATTCCCCGGATAGGATTCTACCTTCCCCTGGAAAAGCTCTACAATGCGAGTGCAGACCCGGTCCAGGAAGTATCGGTCATGGCTGACCAGGATCATCGCCGACGAGCAACTGAGCAGATACTCTTCCAACCATAAAGTCATCTCCAAATCCAGATGATTGGACGGCTCGTCTAAAAGCAGCAGTTCATGCTGACCCAAAAGGAGCTTAGCCAATAGGAGGCGACTCTGCTCACCACCGGAAAGCTGACCGACCGGTTGCTCCCATTGCTGTTTTGAGAACCCCAGACCGGTGAGCACTTGCTGGACGTTGCGATCCAGATGATAAGCCTGATGGTGCTGGAGGAGTTGGTGGATTTGGTCGAATTGGGCGGCTAGCCGGCGGTGCTCCTGGGGATCTGTACATTGGCTCAGTTGATGGGCGATCTGAACTGCCTGTTGGCCTAGGGCGGCCCAGTGTTGAACCGCCGCAAAAGCTTCCTGCCAAACAGTTCGGTCCGGCAGAAAGTTGGGCTGCTGTTCCAGGTAGCCAACCTGAATGTCGCTGCGGCGGTTTACCGTACCACCGTCCGGTTCCTCCAAGCCCGCCAGGATTTTGAGCAGGGTGGTTTTCCCGCTTCCGTTAGGTCCTAAAAGCCCGATCCGCTCTCCAGCCTGGACTTCCAAAGCCACACCATCCAGCACCGTCTGAGTGCCGTAATGTTTTCGCAAGTTTTCAGCCTTCAGCAGAATCACGGTGTTGTCTCACTAGGAGCGTTAGTGGACAGGGGATTGCTTCGATCCTTTTCCGTACTAATGCCATCGAACGAAAGCCTGCTATTGCCCTCCCCTGGCAAAGCAAGGCTTCCGTTGGCAAAATCCAGGTTTACCAAAACCAAAATCCAGATTTACCTGGACTTTTGCTATTTTCCAGGGTGCAGCTTCTTTTAGATGTTCTAACCCTTGAAAAATAAAATATTAGGGAACCTCTCCATAATTTAAAGGATATATTTTTCGTTTTTGGCTCCCTTCGGCCCAATATATAGTGCCTGAGGATTGCCGGCACACTACATATAGTAGGTATTTGGATGCGGGTAGCTAAAGCCTACCAACTCAAAAGTTCATAAAGTTCATTATATGTTCATCATTATTCAAAGGTTCTTCATTAACAAAAATGCCACTAATCTAGATACATTCATTCTTGTGGAAATCGGAATACAGGTTTTCCTTGGTTCATTTGGAGCTGCCGTTTGGGGGAATAAGGCTGGATTCCCGCTAAGACAGGAATGCCTAACAACGTAGGGTACCTGCTAGAGCAAAGATACCTCACTTGTGTAGGATGGAAGTATGATTCTTTTTCTTTAGGCCGTTCCAAACTCGACTTTTGCCATTTTTCCTAACTGGTTTCGTTTCTAGTAGTTCCGACGAAACCTCCTAGGGTTCACACAATGTTCTAACTTCAATAATTACAAGAAGTTAGGGCATTCCTCTTCCAGAAGCGGCCCCAAAATGGCAAAAGTGGAGCCCAAAAGAAAGTCCCATAAAAAGAAAAAAACTAAAAGCTGTATCCATAAAGTTAATTTTTACTCTCCTCCAGAACAAGGCCTGGCCTTTCCTACCAGAACATCCTGCAATACCTGCCACTCTGGCCACCCTGAAACGAGAAAACTCCCATACAAGGCCCTTAGAAGGAACCCTACTCTACCTAGCAGCTGAAATTTAGCAATTTTTGAGGAGTAGAGTTGAGTTTTTGTGGTCTGTTAGGTGATTTAGGGAAGATAGGGAATTCCCGGTTTTCTCAAACCGATCCTCGCTCTGCCAGGGGCACAAACAACTCCTCCCCTATGGGAGATTCCAGGGATATGATTCTTTCGAAGGGGTTAGATGGCTCTGTCCCGGCTACAATCAGGTAGGATGTGTCGAAAGCTGGCTTTGCTAGGTGAGAAGGGGGTTTTGTCTGTAGGATTAGGATTTTGTCCAATTGAAGCACCGTATTTCGGCCGCACCTCAATTGAGATAGCCTCTAGGCAGAGTCCGTTTTGGAAGATAAAATAAATAGTTTCTGTAATTCGTTGCCGACTGAAGTAGATTGGTCCCCGGTGCGTGGAAAGACCGAGGAAGCTGGCCTGTTGAGGAGGCCAAGAGGCCTGTTGAGCGTATCCTTTCCTCCGTCCCGTGCTCTCACCCGGCAAGAGGAAGAGGGTAAAAACTAGATCCCCTGCATTCGGCGGAGGGTGCCCAGAACTTCTTTTTATTTCTACAGTTTTGGCACTGTTGACAGGTTGTCCGTAGTTTGGGGAGGTTTTGCCCATAATGGTTGGTTTTGCTTCAGTTTTGGTGGGTTTAGGCCTCCGACGGGAAACGGTTTCATCAGAGCCTGCAGTTTTCTAAACAAGGGCATTTTGAAGAAAAGGTGTTGCGATGCTTGGAACCGTTGGAAAAGCAGCTTTCATAGTTTATGCGGCGTGCTGGGCGGCTGGCATAGTAGTTGTGTGGGATGGGACAAATGAATGGACTGGCAACCTTCAGGCCGGCGAAGCCGAGGTTGATGATGCGCTCATCCAAACGATCCGGGGCCTGTTGGAGGACCCAGATCGTGATATGCGTGCCTTAGGATTGCAGCAGATTCGGGAGGAGGTGCCTGGTCGGGCAGCCACCGAGCGGTTTGCTGCCATGTTGCCGGAACTACCGCCGGAGGTCCAAGTGGGCCTTTTGGAGGCATTAGGCGACCGGGGAGATCCGGCGGCTCGGCCAGCCGTACTGAAAATGGTCTCCCACAACCAGGAAGCGGTTCGGGCAGCCGCTATAAAAGCCCTAGGCACCCTGGGCAGCCTGGACGACGTTCCGCTGCTAGCAGAAAAAGCCGAGGCCGGCTCGCCCCAAGAAAAACAAGCGGCCTTCCATGCACTGCGACGGCTTCCAGCCGATCAGGTGAACTCAGTTCTAGTAAAACTCCTTAAAGAAGGTTCCCCGGCCCGCCGAGCGGTGTTGCTGAGCGTATTAGCGGCTCGAAATGCCCGACAAGTAATGTCGGAGATTTTGCCCTTCAGTTTGGATGAAGATCCAGCGGTTCGCTCGGCGGCCATTGGGGCACTGCGTCAGTTAGCCGATCAGAGCCATACCCCTGCTTTGGTCGAGGCGCTTTGTCAGGCCCGCAATGCAGAAGAACGTTGGCAGGCGGAGTTGGCCTTGCTGAGTCTGGCGAGCCGATTCCGGGAACAATGCACCCCGGCGCTTCTAGCAGGTCTAGCCAAGGCGGATGCCGAAAACCGACAAGCTTTACTCCGGGTCGTAGCCCGCGCCGGCGGCCAGAAAACGATCCCCACCCTGCTAGCCCACCTAGAAGACCCGGCCGAAGCAGTGCGAGATGAAGCGGTCCGAATGCTTTGTGCGTTGAAAGACGGGGCGGTGGTTGAGCATCTAGAGCGATTGGCCCAAAGCGGTTCCTTACGGCATCAGATTTTGGCGGAACGGGCTTTGATCCGCCTGAGTGGTAAACCGGCGGATCGGCTTCGGAGCTTGGAAGCCAAGGCGCGACAAATATTCGGCCAATCCCCCCAAACCAACTTGTCTGCTCCGGAGCCTAAAAAACCGCTCAAACTAGCGCCGATCCAGATTCTGTTGCCGGCGCCGGCCTTTCGCGGCACGCCGGTACCGCTCAAGGAACCGAATGTGGAAAAGCCGTTGGGCAAACCGAGGCCGCCGTTTCTGGCTCCTGAGGGTACTCGTAACCTTGCCCTAGGCAAGCCAGTTCGGGCCAGTGACCCAGCCCCCTCGGCCGGAGAACTGGATTATGTTACTGACGGCCAAAAAGAGGCATCGGATTTTGCTCTACTAGAGCTTCGCCCCGGCTCTGAGTGGGTGCAAATCGACCTCGGCCACCGAGCTACCGTTTATGCTATCCTTATCTGGCACAACCACGCCGAGGCTAGGGTCTATCGGGATGTTATCGTCCAGATAAGCGATGATCCAGATTTTCTGGTCTATGAAACCATCTTCAATAATGACCACGATAACACCTCTGGTTTAGGTGTTGGTCAGGATAAAGGTTATGTGGAGACCTCCGAAGGCAAACTGATCGACGCTCGAGGACTTCAGGGCCGATACGTCCGCCTCTGGAGCCGGGGCAACCACATCGACGACAAAAACCATTACACCGAAGTGGAAGTATTCGGCACAGTGCCTTAAGAGGCTGTAGAAAGTTTCCCGGAATCCCGCGGCCGAACTAAACTCGACTTTTGCTATTTTAGGCTTTTTCCCGGAAGGGGAAAACTCTAACTCCTTGTAACTATTGGACTTAGGACGCTGTGTGGACAAAAGGAAGTGCCGTCGTAACTACTGGAAAGAAAAGGACTTAGGGAAATGGCAAAAGCCGAACTAAGAAGCTGTCCTAAAATGGGGATGAGGCTGGTTTCCGATGGATTGTGGCCGACCGGCTCCTAGGCTTCAGACTCCTTAAAAACAGGGATTTTGCAGATTCTGGGGAATTGAGGAAGGAAAACTGCTTTCATCATAGAAAACGCTTTTTCGGACAGCCCCTCTACGCTCGACTTTTGCCATTTTAGGCCCTTGTCTGAAAGAGTAACGTTCTAACTCCTTGTAAATATTGGAGTTAGAAAATTAGATGAACAAAAGGATCCTTCGTTGTAACTTTCAGCGAAAAACCAAGTTAGAAAAAATGGCAAAAGTCGAGCTACGAACCTACCGAGTTTAGCCGACCAAAGGCCTAGGCTATTATTCCCGGTAAAGCAATCCTGCGGGGTTGTGCCCGCTCAAGCGAGAAACCAGAAAAACTACTCATAGAACCCTTGGATCACAAGGTGGGATATGTTGATACCATTTGGGCCCTTCTGTCTCTGCCCAATATATTGGGTTGCTAGCACTACTAGCAGCCTCTATGGAGTAGGTGTTTGGACGGAGGCCGTTAAAGCCTCCCGATTCAAAGGTTCGAAAAGTCCAGGGACCTCTGCATAATTCAAAGGGGATATTTTTATACCATTTTGGCTGGTCATTCCTCTAACACAACATATGGGGGCGCAAGGATTGCTGGCACCCAATAGATAGTAGGAGTCCGGGTAGGAGAACGGAACGGCTAGAGAATCGAAAGCTCACAAAGTTCACTGAATGTTCAAGATTTTGCGAGGTTCCTAATAGCAAAAAACGGGACGATGGCTCGGGCAGAAATGACCGAGTGCCTCATTTGACGGAAATGATACAGCGTTGCTTGGTCATTTGCCGCACCAACAGGAATCCGGAATATTCGACGTTTTTATTCTACCCGAAAGAAGACGGACCGAGCCGTCCGGCGGATCAACAAAGCCACCAGGAACCGACCTGTGGTTTCGCCTTTAGTACAAAACTGCTAGTGCCATGATTCCAGCAGCAGAAGAAAAAATCCTGGTTTTAGATTTCGGTTCGCAATATGCGCAGTTGATTGCCCGGCGCGTACGTGAACATCAAGTCTATTGTGAAATTGTTCGGTATGATATTCGACCGGAGCGGGTTCGACAACTAAAGCCAAAGGGGCTGATCTTCTCAGGAGGTCCTGCTAGCGTCTATGCACCAGGTGCTCCGCAGTGTGACGCAGAACTTTTGCATATGGGTCTTCCGGTTCTGGGCATTTGCTATGGAATGCAGCTGATTTGCCGGTTGCTGGGCGGTCGGGTAGAAAGTGCGCCAGCCCGAGAATATGGGCCTGCCCTATGCCGCCAAATTGCCCCTTCGGAACTTTGGGACAATGTGCCCAATCCGATGCAGGTCTGGATGAGCCACGGGGATCAGGTGCAGGCGGTCTCCGAGGATTTTCAGCCTTTAGCAGCGACGCCCACCTGTCCGGTGGCGGCCGTTCGGCATCGGCAGTTGCCGCTTTTTGGCCTGCAGTTCCATCCGGAGGTTACTCATACGCCGGCTGGAGCTACTATTTTGGGCAACTTTTTGAAGAAAATCTGTGGCTGCCAGGGCACTTGGCAGATGGGCGATTTTGCCCGCCAGACAATCCAAGAGCTTCGGGAGCGGATCGGCAAAGACCGAGTCATCTGCGGGTTGTCGGGGGGTGTAGATTCGTCGGTGGTAGCGGCCCTTTTGGCCGAAGCCGTCGGAGATCAGGTCTCTTGCATTTTGGTAGATAACGGGCTTTTGCGGAAAAACGAAGCCGAAGCGGTCATCCGAGAGTTTACCAACCACTTCCGGACCGATCTGCATCTGGTGCAGGCGGAGGAGCGTTTTTTGGCGGCCTTGGCCGGGGTAACCGATCCGCAGGAAAAACGCCGAAGAATTGGACATGTGTTTATTGAATGTTTTGCCGACGAAGCGGCCAAAATCCCCGGCGCCCGATTCCTGGCCCAAGGCACCCTATATCCGGATGTGATTGAAAGTGGTGGTTCCCCCGATGGCCCTGCCGCCACCATCAAACTCCACCATAACGTCGGCGGCCTACCCGAAGACCTCTGCTTCGAACTGATCGAACCGCTGCGCAACCTCTTTAAAGATGAGGTCCGCAAACTCGGTCTGCAGCTAGGCCTACCAGAAGAAATCGTTTGGCGCCATCCATTTCCTGGACCAGGTCTAGCAGTCCGCTGTGTCGGAGAAGTGACCAAACAGCGGCTAGAAATTCTCCGGGCAGCCGATGCCATTCTGATCGAAGAGATCAAAGCAGCTGGACTATACCGTCAAATTTCTCAGGCTTTTGCCGTCCTGCTGCCTGTTCGAAGTGTCGGCGTCATGGGAGATGCCCGTACCTACGAAAATGTCCTGGCCATCCGGGCCATCGAAACCGAAGATTTTATGACTGCCGATTGGTGCCGATTACCATACGATCTTTTGGCCCGCATCTCCACCCGAATCATCAATGAAGTCCCCCATATTAACCGCGTGGTCTATGACATCAGTTCCAAACCGCCTGCTACGATTGAATGGGAATAGAACCGATGCGTAATCCCCAACCCGTTCCTCCCCAGATAGCCGAACTGGCAGATGTTTCTGCTCCAGACAGCCGACTACTACAAAATCCTACTTCCCAGGGTGGCACGTGGACGGGTCTTTGGCTGTGTGGAAAGACTGCCCTTATCCTGGGGAGATGTCGAGCATGGCTATCGGTTTTGCTGCAGTTTCGATAGGTGGAGGTCTCCAATCGGTCACAGTTTCAACTAAGAGGCTGTCCGGAAAAGCATTGTCTAATGGGGAAAGGAGGTTTCCTTCCTCAATTCCCCAGAATCCGCAAAATCTCTGTTTTTCAGGAGTCTGAAGGATAGGAGCCGGTTAGCCAAAACCCATGGGAAAGCAGCGAAATCCCCATTTTAGGACAGACTCTAATCGCGACTTTTGCCATTTTTAGCTTCCTCCCGCAGGAGAAAAGTTCTGACTTCGTGTAACTATTGGAGTTAGGAAATTGGGTGAACAAAAGGAGGTTTTGTCGTAACTCCTGGAAGTAAAAGGAGTTAGGGAAAATGGCAAAAGTCGAGCTAAGCCCCGGTCCTTCAAAAGGAGCCCTCGGTTCATGAATCCTCCTAACCCACTATCCGAAGGTTCTTCTCCCAAGCCGGACCCGACCCGTTCAGAGCAACCCAAAAATACAGCTATCCCCAGTAGCACTGAGGCGGAAGGCTTGGCATTGAGTCTAGAAGAAGCGTTGGCCCGCCTGGAGGCGATTGTTCGGCACTTGGAAGAAGGACAGCTGAGTTTGGACGAATCGTTGGCTCAGTATGAAGAAGGCGTGCGACTCCTCCGGCATTGCTACCAATTGCTCGAAAAGGCAGAGCGGCGAATCGAATTGTTGGCCGGGGTAGATGCTCAAGGCAATCCGGTGCTTCAGCCGTTTGAGGATCGGCCTCTAACCCTAGAAGAAAAGGCTCAAATTCGGGATCTTCACCGGACTGCCCAGATGCCGAGCAGCCCGCCCACTACCCCCCCTTCGGAAGGGTAAACCTTTCTCTTTCACCTTCCGGCGGCTTGGTTTAAAATGGAATAAGTAATCATTTCAGCCCGAAGTGAAAAATCCCGGGCCTACCCTCCTGGCCAAGAGGCTCTCATTGCCCAAGCCAACGCGGCTGCGGCGGGAAAAAGGCAATCCCTTTTGGTTCCCCCTCACCGGTTCTTTTAAATTGGGAAGAGGGAAAAGCAGCCTCCATTCCGCTAAATGGTTGCTGCCTGCACCACTCCAACCAGAGTGGGGGAAGCCAGAGGCGAAAGTGGTGGAAGCCGGGGGCGAAAAACGCCTTCAGCCCGAATCTGGCCAATGGCCGGAAGGAAGTGGCAGAGCCCATAAATCGCTCCTTTTCGGGTACTAGGCTGCGGATCTAAGATCGAACAGACATATTGGTGGGGCAGATCCCCCCACTAGGGGTCATCCCGATGCACGAACCTTTTGAACAATATGCTCGGCAGATTGGGCCGACTATTGAGGGTGCCTTAAAAAAGCTAGTAGCAGGAGTGCCTGGTTGCCCGGAGATTTTACAAGAGGCGATGGAGTATGCCTTGTTGGGACCTGGCAAGCGTCTGCGGCCAATGCTGGTTCTTTTAGCTGCCGAAGCCTGTGGGGCTGACCCGGTCCAAGCTCTTCCGGCCGCCTGTGCCGTGGAAATGGTGCATGCGTATTCGCTGGTGCATGACGACTTGCCGGCCATGGATAACGACGATCTGCGCCGAGGTCGACCTACTTGTCACAAGGTCTTTGGGGATGCGATGGCGATTTTGGCTGGGGATGCCTTATTAACGTTGGCTTTTGAGACTTTGGCGAAAGGTGTGCAACCCCCCGAAAGAGCGGCTACCTGCTGTGCTGTTTTAGCCGAGGCAGCCGGTCGGTCTGGCCTAGTTGGCGGCCAGGTGGACGATCTGGTGGCTCAAAAACACCCATCCCTCCCCTCCAAAGTGTTTTCCGAAAGGACCTGTTTTGCGGGGGCACAAAATCTTTCTTCTCACTTTCAGGGGACAAGCTCTCCCAGAGAAAACGAACTTTCAACTCATGCTCACCCTCCTAATAGGGGGCAAAATACACCTATACAAGATTCTTCCATTGCTTCCCTTCTCGAATATCTGGAATCGATTCATCGACGGAAAACAGGAGCCATGATTTTAGCCTCGCTTCGGTTAGGGGCAGTAGTGGCAGGGGCAGCCGAGAGCCAACACCAGATGCTAGCCCACTACGGACAAGCCCTTGGATTGGCCTTCCAAATTGTGGATGACCTTTTGGACGTGCAAGGGGAGGAATCCCAGGTAGGCAAACGGCTGCGTAAGGATGCGATGCAAGGGAAGTTAACCTTCCCGGGGCTTCTGGGGCAGCAGGAAAGCCTTCAGCGTGCCCAGCAGCTAGTGGCGGAGGCGGTACAGGCCATTGCGCCCATGGGACCACGGGCTAGCCGACTGCAAAGCTTAGCGTACTATGTGCTGCAAAGGAGTCGATAGGGCATGGAGGAATTGCTACCGAAAATACGCTGCCCGGAAGATCTACGGGCTTTGAGCCATTCACAACTGGTGCAATTAGCGGGAGAAATTCGGGAGGCGTTGTGTCGGCTGGCAGCCACCCGAACTACCCATTTTGCCTCCAATCTGGGGGTAGTAGAACTGACCTTGGCCTTGCATACGACGTTCGACTTCCGGAAGGACCGACTTGTTTGGGACACCGGGCATCAGGTCTATGCGCATAAACTGGTTACTGGCCGATATAATCGCTTTTTCACCATCCGGACGAAAGGCGGCCTGATGGGCTATCCGAACCCAGCCGAAAGCCTGTTTGATCTGTTCATCACGGGCCATGCCGGGACCAGTGTTTCGACGCTATTGGGCCTGAAATGTGGGGATGATCTGCTACGGGCAGAAGAAGCTCGGCACCATGTGGCCGTTGTGGGCGACGGAGCCTTAAGTTGTGGCATTGTGTACGAAGCCCTCAACAATGCTGGTGGACTAAAAAAGAGGCTGATTGTGGTCTTGAATGATAATAAAATGTCTATCTGTCCACGAACCGGCGGCTTGGCCGAGTATTTGGATCGACTCCGAATGACCCGCTCCTATGCCCAGTTCAAACGAGAGCTTTCCCGGTTTCTCCACCGATTGCCTTTGATTGGAGATACGGCTGAGCGGTTGGTCATGCAGATCAAGGAGGCAATCAAAGCAGGCCTACTAGGAGGCATGTTTTTTGAGGAACTCGGCTTCCACTATTTAGGCCCGGTAGATGGGCATAACATCCGGCAATTGCAGAAGTACTTGGCGATGAGCCGGGACTTCGACGGACCGGTGCTATTGCATGTGGTGACTGAGAAAGGGCATGGGTTTCAGCCGGCGGCAGCGGATCCTGTGGCATTCCATACACCTGCTCCCCTCCACCAGCAAAACAAGGCCGAAGTCCGCTTCTGCAAAGTGTCGGCCCGTTCCTATACGGAACTGATGCGGGATGCGATTCTGCAGCAGATGCGCCGCAATCCGAAGGTGGTGGTCATTGTGGCGGCCATGTGCCAGGGCAATATGCTTGAACCAGTCCGAGAGGAATTCCCGGATCGGTTTTTTGATGTGGGCATTTGTGAGTCGCATGCCGTGGCTTTTGCCGCGGGTTTGGCCAAAGCAGGACTTCGACCAATCGTCGATATCTATAGCACCTTCCTCCAGCGAAGCTACGACCAGATCTTCCAAGAGGTGGCCCTTCAGAATCTGCCTGTCACCATGACGATGGACCGCTCTGGCCTGGTTGGACCGGATGGGCCTACGCACCATGGTTGCTTCGACATGGCCTTTCTGCGTCATCTGCCTAACCTGGTCATCATGGCCCCGGGTGATGAGGCGGATGTAGCCCTCATGTTGGACTTGGCCCTTCGGTTGGACAGTCCCACAGCCATTCGATATCCGAAAGCCACCGCAGAACAGGTGCCCCGAACGCCGGCGCCGTTGGACTATGGCAAGGCAGAGGTGCTTTGGTGGGGCACAGATGGCATGATTATTGCTTGTGGGGCGTTGCTGCCCGAATGTGTGCGAGCCGCCCGCCGGCTCCGAGAAGAGGGACTGTCCGTCGGCGTGATCAATGCCCGCTTTGTTAAACCCTTAGATACCCAGACAATCCTCCGAGCAGTGCAGGAATGCGACTTTGTATTGACGGTGGAAGAGGGGTGTTTGCCGGGCGGCTTTGGCAGCGCCGTTTTAGAGGCGGCTAACGAAGCCGGTATCGACACCCAAAGGCTCCGACGGTTGGGTATCCCGGATCGGTTCATCCCCCATGGCGAACGCGGTGAACTGTTGGCCGATTTGGAGTTGGATTCCAGCGGCATCCTCCGAGCAGCCCGCCAGATGGCCAGACACCTTCCTGCTGCCCGACGCCATTCGTCTCACCGATCAGCCTCAACACCAAAATCCGAATCTCCCACCTTCTAAAAAGGCTCAGCCTTTCCGTTAACCGGTTGGCCAATACCACGGTTCCGGTTCGGTATTTGGCTACCTCGGCCTCCTTCAAGCAAAAGATTTCTCTTGAGTTTTGCCATTCCCTGTACTTTTTGCAAAATCACTCTTTAGAGGAAAAGGCTATGGAGTTAGCCAAACCGGGCCGCCAATTTCCGAAGAAAATTTCCAATTTCTAAGCCGAGAATCATAGAAGAAACGGAAAGCAAAGAGAAAACGCCATTTTCCACAGAAAATCCTATTTCTAAGCCTCCGCCCAAGAGCCTATCAAAAGTGCTCCTCCAACCTATGGCCTTTCAATAGGTTACGCTGCTAGCCAATTCAAAGGGCCTAGGAGGCAGCCGCCGAAGCCAAGCCATAGCCAAAGCAAGTTAACCGCAGAAAAAGGAATTTTTCGGGACGCACAGATTCGCCGGAACTTCTGGAACATCCAAAACTCGAATTTTGGCCATTTTGGACATCCTGTCAAAACGGTTAAGTACTAACTCCTTGGAGTTATTGGAGTTAAAAATTGCGGAAACAAAAGGAGTGCTACCGTAACTCTTGGAGTCAAAGCAAGTTAGGAAAATTGGCAAAAGTGGAGGTGAAATAAAAAGGTTACAAAAATGCCCTATGCCGAGCTCTGGCGGCACTAGGGAAATTTTTTCCCGCCAGGCCTCCCAAAGATCCCAGCGCAGATAAAGCCGAATCCATACATGCGGCCGAATCTCCCACTGGGCAGGGCCTTGGGGCAGCTCGGTAATATACAATCGTCGCTGTCCTGGCGGCTGACGGGAATAGCAATATTCCCGTAAATCCCCCTCCATGTCAGGATGGGCCAGGATGATCGGCGCTGGCGCCGAACCGACGGCCTCTTGAAACGAACCGAACCACCCCACTCGGCGAAACCGGCGCAAATACCAGGGTAAAGGCCAATACTGATGGTCCGGGAAAAAGACCTGGATCGGCACAGCTTCCGCATCAGGATGGCACTGGACAATTTGCTCTAAAGTAGCTACTAACCCAGCTACTTCCAACGTCGTCGCAGCGTACAAATAGGGTTGGGTGGGATCGGCTATCGCAAGGAAACTGGCTCGGTACGCTTGCCAGACTAAATGTCCACTGCCGAACAACAGGAGGGCTGAAAGACAGCCCCTCTTTATGAGGCAGGCCCAAGGCCCTCGGAGAAGCCGCCTATTCATTCCGGATTTCGTTGTGGGCCAAACTCCAAGGTGGGTTTTCCCCTTTTGGAAAGGTTGGCTTCCCGTGGTGTGTCCTGAAGGCAGGCAGAATTTATTTTCTCCAGGGAGGGGGACATCCAGGTGCTGTTGTACTGGTTCGGTTAGCTTGGGCTTGGCCTTTGTGGCGAAACCACCGGTAATTCTTCCCAAGGGCCCCCAACGGAAGGCATTGCCAAATCTGGAGGCTTCTCGGTGGGCGCCGGAGTCTATCGTGCGCCAGATGGCTGCCCAGCCCAGACCAGCCAGGACGACCATCCCATGATAAAACCCTAATGCACACCAAGGTGTTTTGTAGGGAATGGCCGAATAAATGAAAGCCTGTATGAAAGTATATGCTCCTAGGAACTGGGCCAGCCTCCGTTGCCGAGCCGGTAGCCGAAACCGCCTCCAGCCCACAGCGCCTAGGCCGCCTGCCAAAGCAAGGAGGAGCACGAACATTTCGGTCCACCAATTGCCCCCAGGCATTTTCCAGGCAAACAGTCGCTGGAAATAGTGCCAGAAAGGATACACATGATCTTGCCCCCAGCCGCCTGCTTGAGGTAGGTAGTAGAGATAGGTTCTAAGGGAATCTAGCAGACCGGCCGGGTTCTGACCAAACGAAGAAAATAGCATCGCCCAAATAGCAACCCCGGTAGCTACCACCACTCCAAAGGCCCAACCCCCCTGGGCCTTCGGTATGGCCCTCACCGGCGGCATGGTCAGCCACAGGCCCCCTAGCATCGAAACTAACCCAATGACCCAGGTCTCTTTAGTGGCATACATGAGGCCTAGACAACTCCCCAACAGAACGAGCAACCCGAAAGGTAGCTTTTGCTTTGGCCCGCTGCTGAATCTCCCAAGCCAATTTCGTACACCCCACCAGCCTACAATCCCACCCCAACTAAAACCCACCAAAAGCATTTCCGCGATGTAATATCGGCTATAGAAGACCAGTGCTGGGCTGATGGCCGTAAGCCAACTTGCCACCAGGCAGGCCAATCGGCCTAAATACCGACGCAAACACCATGGCCCCAAGACCAGCAAAATGCCGATTCCAGCTGGCACAACACGCAGATGCCAGGCTTCCAACTCCTGAAGCTTCCGCAGACCGAATGCCCGAACGACCGCCCAACTCAAATAGGGCAAGCTGGGCCCATGATATTCCTGGGGATCGTATTCATACTGGCCCTGTTCCAAAAGACGGGCAAACCGGAGAGCTTGGACGGCTTCGTCGGGGTGCATAGGGCGATTGCCTAAATCCACCAGGCGTAAAACCGCCCCTACTAGCCCGGCCCCTAGCATGCCGATGGTCCATCCCCATTGGCCAGCTCCTCGCATCTGATCGCCTTTAAACCACCGTATAACCCGGCCCATATAACCCAACCTGCCCCAGAAAGAAGTCAAAAGAAGTTTTATATCCTCATGAAATCCTTCGTCTGGTTTCCCGTCAGCTGGGGTCTAAACCAGCAAGTTATTGTTCGTGGTTTCAGAGGTTTCTAAGCTCGACTTTTGCCATTTTCCCTAACT
>JANXAQ010000291.1 GCA_025062105.1 Thermoguttaceae bacterium | reverse complement strand
CTCCCCTCTGCCCTCTCCCTTCTGCCCTCCGCTCTTTAACCCTCGCCCCTCCGCGGGAGAGGGTGGCCGGGCGTCAGCCCGGCCGGGTGAGGGGGCCTTCTTTGCCAAGTGGCCCCCCCAGGGAACCCTGGATTCCTGCTTTCGCAGGAATGACACCAAAGGCCAAGCCGGGTAAGGGGGCCTACCTCAGCGAAGAAGCCCGCCTTGTCATCCCTGCGCAAGCAGGGATCCAGAAAATCCCCCCCTTTCTTACACGCTAAGAGGGCGGACAACTATTAGGTTAGCCGGGAGAGTGGATGATGAACATCTATATCCTTCTCCATCTCGCTGGTATGCATATTTTTGAGAGGTATTTCCCATCCCAACGGCAACAAATGGTCGCCCCAAACAGGGGAATAACGAAGCTTTCAAAAGAAGCTAATGGTTCCTTCGGAGAAATCGCAGCATTTAGGAAAGATCCCTTCCACGAGCAAAAAGAGCTTGGTTTCAAAACACTGTCTTAGCTGGATCGCCTATTTTGTCCATTCTGCGTTGTTCAACGAGCTTTTGGGATTTGCCTAAAGTGAAGTTCGGAACGCTTCAAGGCCAACTGGTGTATAACAGCGAACCTTCTACAAGAGAGCGGTAGAGTGAGCGGGGAGATAACTGAGGGCGGAACACTGCGGCCAGATGGCAAACAGACAGTTCCGCAATTAGAATCTGTTCTGCCCTTTGTGTTTCGGCCTTCTGGCTTAGGTGTCAAAGGTCCCAGAAGCCAAAGTGGCCTTCGGCTCAGTCGTCCTGGAACCTCGAAGGCCGGGTCCAGAGATGGGTTGAATGGACCCCAGTGGCGGGCTTAGCCTTCGGCTCAGTCGACCTGCAACCTCGCAGGGAAACACTGTCTTTCTTTCGCTCAGCTGAAACATTGCTAAAAATCCATCCTGCCCAGGCTGCACTGACTCCAGCGTCGGACAATCTTTTTTTTCGCTCGGCTGAAATGTTACTAGAGACTGTACTTTCTCAGCTCGACTTTTGCCATTTTTCATAACTGCTTTTGCTTCCAGCAGTTACGACGAAGACTCCCTTTCCCCACACAATTCCCTAACTCCAATATTTACAAGGAGTTAGAGCATTGCACTTCTGGGGCCAGGTCCAAATTGGCAAAAGTCGAGCTCAGAGGCTGTCTGAAAATTAACCTATACAGCGGTTTGCCGGGAGATCACTCAGGCAATTGCCTTTGCACCACCGCAAATAAGGGTTCCATTCCCATCAGAGCAAAGGACTCTGCCTACCTTCTAGGCCAAAATGCTTTTTCAGACAGCCTCCCGACTGTACTTACTCCAATTTCCCTTGTTGGGGTGAGAGGCTATGGAGCCAGGCCAACCCGCTCGGCCTGGTGATTATTCCAGCTGCTTGTTCCCCTCGGATATCCATCTGTTCAGGTTCATCGGCTCGGCCTTATCGGCAAGAAATTGCTCCAGCAGCTGTATTGCCTGCCGGGCCTCCGCCCCTGCCCACCCCCACCAAAGAGAATTTTTTGAGAAAGTACAGATGAAAGGAGGTTTCCTTTCTCAATGCCCGAGAAGCCCCCAAATCCCTGTTTTTAAGGAATCCGAAGGATAGGAGCTGGTGGGCCAAAAACCGATTGGAAACCAGCCAAATCCCCATTTTAGGACAGCCTCGAAGTCTGCTAGTGGGAGTGCGATGGAAAACTCCAGAAAGGTTCTCTGCGGCCTGGGACGGTTTGCTTATCCCGATCAGTTTTGCTCCCGTTTTAGTCGGCTGAGGCCGCTGGCGGGGAAAGTTTTCTCCTGAGCCCTCCCATCAAGCAGAAAATGTAGGGGCTGCCTCGGTCGGCGGAGCTGTTGGCCTACGGGTTTCTAGAGCCGACCGGTTTCTCCCTTACTCCCCAAAGTTTTTCTATCAGCGAAAAGCCGGCCGGATCGTACTCTCTCAGCTCTCCTTGGACAAACGGGTAGAAATCGTTGGTGCCGAAGTATGCTTCGGTAAGCTCGGCGAAGTATTCCATGGGGTTTCTGGCGGCGTAGGCCTGCCGTCGTCCACCTCGGATGAAAAGCACCTTCTGATAGAGACCGGCTTTCATGGCGGCTTCATAGACCGCTTTGATTTCCGGGTTGTTGTATCCACTGGGCAGAAACTGGTCATGATAGGCATGGGCCAGTTCATGGAGTACCATCCAAGGTTGATCTTTTGTCCATGCTAAGAAGTTCCGAGCATGGGCAATTTCCACACATTTCGCCTTATCCGGGTTCATCCCATGCTCTCGAAGCCAGCCCGCACTGGGATGGTACGCCATACACGGATGATGCCCCTCCTCCCACTCCACCCAGATCCGCACCTTCTGGAGCATCTGTACCGCAGCAGCCGGTAAAGTACGCCGAATCTGCAATAACTGATAATCCAGAAGTTTCAGCGTCTGCTGGGCTATTTCCGGATGGTTCCGTAGCAGTCCCTTCCAGACCAGCACCTGCCAACCTTCCCGGGTCATCGGTTCGTACTCGCTAGTCGGCGTGTAGGTGTTTCGATCCGGAATGGGCGTATCAGGGGAGAGAGTTTTGGCGCTAGGAATCGGTTTTTCTAAAGCAATTTTTTTCTGTTCCAATCGGACTTCCGCTCTGTCTAACTCTGCCGCCAGGGGGTTCCCCCCCATCATTGTTAAGATCCCTCCTAGCACTCTTATCCATCGGAGGCTCCGAATCTGATGGGTAGCTAGAGGTTTTGCCATTTCTTTCATCTTTGTTTTCCTCCGGCATAGGAAGGAGGCAATAAGCTGCTGGTGAAAAGGTCTCAGAAAGAGAGGTTTTATTTTATGGTTGCGGAGTCCCAAAATCAGCCGGAGGGGGGGTGGTCGTGGCTTCGTTGGTAATATAAAGTAATAACAAAGAAGGTAAGAAATTGCTGGTGCCAGTTGGGAGCGATTTTCCATGGCTCGGCCTAAACAGGAAATCATTACCTTTAAAGTGGATAAGGCCCTTCGGGAAGCGATGCGGGGTATTCCAAACCGTTCGGAGTTCATTCGCACAGCGATTCTTCGGGCTTTGGAAAATGCCTGTCCGTTATGTCGAGGCACTGGGAGCCTGACACCGGATCAACGGCGGCATTGGGAGCGGTTTGCCCAGGGCCATCCGTTGACCGAGTGCCCGGATTGTCATGCTGTGCATTTGGTCTGCAACTGGGCCAAAGTCAGCCGCGACTGACTCCGCCCCCTATGCTTGCGATAGCTCAAAGGGCCGAAGTTAAGCCAAACTCCCTGCAAGGAGACGGGTATGAGGAAAGGGCTGATAGCTCCTTTTTTCCCCACTCGGCGGAGCTTTCATGGGGCGAACGAGCCTGGGAAGCCGATGATGTTATGGCTGAGCGTGATCTTGCTGTTGGCAGGATGTAGCTTTTCTAGTCCAAACGGATCGGGGGGCGAGGTTTTACGGGTTGGAGTGTCCATTGAACCGGTGGCCTTTTTAGTGGATCAGTTGGCAGGTCCTCATGTGCAGGTGCAGGTGTTGATTCCGGCCGGAGCCGACGCCCATACCTTTCAGCTTTCGCCTCGCCAAATGGCGGATCTAGCTCAGTCAGATGTATTTATTCGAGTGGGCTTGGCTTTAGAGGATCGAATCCTCCAACAGATTCGGCAACACAGGTCGGATTTTCCGGTAATCGATCTTGCTCAGGGAATTGCCCGCCGAAGCTTTCGGGCTGAGGAGGGTTATCAGCATTGTGGTTTGGCTCCTCCGGAGGGTGGCCATCCCTCAGAGTCTGCAGAGCACCCTCACCATTCTGCCAAGCACCGGGGGGAGTCTGTTCCGGATGAACACAGCCATACCCATTCAGAAGCCTGTTGCCATGATGATGCGGTAGGCGAATCGGCCGGTTGGGATCCGCATATTTGGCTTTCGCCGCCGCTGCTAAAGGAGCAGGCCTGCCGGATTGCTCAGACTCTTTGCCAGCTGGACCCTGCTCATGCGCACCAGTATCGCCAAAATCTTGCTCGATTGGAAGCGGACTTAGACGCTCTGGATACCTGGATCCGTCAACAGTTGGCTCCTTATCGAGGCCGTGCCTTTTTCGTGTTTCATCCGTCGTTTGGATATTTCGCCGATTGTTATGGGCTTCGCCAGCTGGCTATCCAAGTAGAAGGCAAATCGCCCAGTCCCCCAGAGCTTCGTCGGCTGATTCAGCAGGCTCAGGCCGAGCAAGCTTCGATCATCCTGGTCCAGCCGCAGTTCGACCGTCGGGCTGCTCAGGTGGTTGCTCAAGCCATTGGCGCTCGGTTAGTAGAAATCAACGACTTGGATCGAAATGTCCTGGATACATTGAAAAAGTTAACCAAAACGTTGCTGGAGGCTTTTGGCACCGCAAAATCCACCCAACCTAGATCGGCCTAATCCAAGCACCAAAAACCACCACGGTAGGCTGCCCGGTGTGCTGTGTTTTCGTTGGATGCTTCGGACTCTTAAAGTACAGGAACCAGAGTATGGTTTGGTTCGTTCCACCACCTGCGGGATTTGTCCCCAGTAGCGTTCCTCATCAGCAGCCGCAGCAGCCGATCGTCGAACTTCGAGAGGTGCATTTTGCCTATGGCGGTTTGGTGGTCCTGGAAGGGGTGAATCTAACAATTTGGCCGGGAGAATGGCTATTGGTGGTTGGACCTAACGGAGGTGGAAAAACCACCCTCTTGAAGTTAATTCTCGGGCTGCTGCAGCCTACGGCGGGCACGGTGCGGCTTTTCGGCCAAGAGCCAATCAAGACCCGGCATCGGGTCGGCTACATGCCCCAGCATCTACAGTTCGACGCCCTGTTTCCGGTTACGGTGATGGATATTGTGTTGATGGGCCGACTGGGAATTGGGGGGCGGGGGCCTGTGGGTTGGTACAGCAAGCAGGATCGGCTCGCGGCTCAGCAGGCTCTGGCCGAAGTAGGACTTGCTGGGTTGGAGAATCAGTCATTTTCCGCCCTTTCGGGCGGCCAACGCCAACGCGTCCTAATTGCCAGAGCCATTTGCAGTGGCCCAGAACTGCTCCTGCTGGACGAACCGACCGCCCATGTCGATCCTCAGGCCGAACGACAACTCCGCGAAATCCTTCAACAACTTCATCGTCGAATGACCATCGTCATGGTCTCGCACGATTTGGGAGTGGTATCGCCGCAGATCGGCTCGGTCGCCTGTGTCAACCGCCACCTGGTGGTCCATCCTACCACCGACCTTACCGGCGAAAAAATCTGGCAACTCTACGGCGATGATGTACGCATAATCCGCCACGACCACCGCTGTAGCCCCGAAGGACATCAACCTTAAACACGAGTTTGCCCATTTCCCTAACTGCCTATGTTTTCAGTACTTAGGACAAACACCCCCTCCTCCACATAATTTCCTAACTCCAATAGTTCCGAGCAGTTCGAGCATTCCTCTTCCATGCACAAAGGCCCACAATAGCACCAGTCCAGATAAAACCACCCATCGGTTGGCTTCGAATCCCCTTTGAGAAAAGACCCGTTCCGATGATAGATTTCCTCCAAGCCCTTTTGGATCCTCAGGTAGCTTTTTTGCGGTATGCGGTTCTGGTAGGGCTATTGGCCAGTGTAGCCTTTGGGATTACTGGCACTTATGTGGTAACACGGCGGATCAGCTATTTGGCTGCAGCCATTGCCCACTGTGTGTTAGGCGGGGTGGGACTGGCCGTGTATTTACACTATCTGTATGGCCTGTGGTGGTTAAGTCCTCTTTTGGGGGCAGCGGTGGCAGCGGTGGTCTCGGCCTTATTGATCGGCTGGGTCAGCCTAGTAGCTCAGCAGCGGGAAGACACTGCTATCGGAGCGGTTTGGTCGGTCGGCATGGCCTTGGGGCTAATCTTTCTGCAACAAGTGCCTGGCTACCTGGCCGACCCAATGAGTTATCTATTTGGCGATATTTTGCTGGTTGGCCCGGCGGACCTTTCCACCGTCCTTATTCTAGACCTAGTAGTCTTAGGTTTAGTCGCTCTTTGGCACCCGAAGTTGACGGCCGTCTGTTTCGATGAAGAATTTGCTGCCGTTCGAGGCCTACCAGTGAAAAGGTATTATCTGGCACTTTTATGTCTAACCGCATTAGCCATTGTCCTTTTAATCCGATTAGTGGGCATGATCTTGGTAATTGCTCTGATGACGCTTCCGGCTGCCACAGCAGGTCAGTTTGCTCGCCGGTTAGTGCCCATGATGTGCTGGGCTACTGGAGTCTGTATGGTCTGTGTGCTGGCGGGAATCGCCTTCAGTTACATCTGGGGCCTACGGACCGGGCCGGTTATTGTGCTGATAGCGGCCCTATTTTATGCCATGGCTGCTGCGATTGGCCGGTGGCGATCGAATACTCTTAGGCGGTTATACTCCCCCTGATTTTGAGCTTTCTGGTAACAATTCAGACCAGGCATCTACCAACCGCAGAAATCATTTTTGAAGAAAATGGGCAATTTAGAAAAAATAAAGAATTCAGATAATCTAGAAAGCCTAGAAGATCTAAAAATCCTCAATTTTTCCGAATTTTCGGAGACTCAGTTCGGTTGAATAGTTTTCCTAACTCTAATTTAATTTTCCTTCCCATTGCACCCCCCTGTTGGGGGTATTTCTGAGACGGCTCTTCTTTTACTTCGCCTACTTCTCCGTTGCTGCCTTCTAGGGATCTTATCCAAAATCAATTTTTGATTAGTTGAGTGATATCTTGCCTCGGATCGAGCGTTATATAATAAAAGGGCAGGAATAATTTGTTGTTCGGCGAATTTCCCCCGAATGAAGGGCAATGCCACCTATTGGGGAGTCCCTTCCCAGCCAGGAAAGGCAGAAACCTGCGGGGGCGAATTGGATTCGACCGGACGGCTAGACCTTTAGGCACCGTGCCGTGGTTGGTCGGCTGGCCACGTTAAAAGCCGACTGCAAAATTACATGCCGAGCAACCGCTCGCACTAGCTGCTTAATTGACAGGCAGCGCGGTTGAGGGCCTTTGCCGGAGGGGCCCGAAAACCGTCGGACAATCCGGCTCGTCTCAGGTCGGTGCCTGCTTGGCCTGAGATTAAACCCCAAGGCGGGCTAGCTGCCAAAGGACCCTGTCGGTTGGGGCCTTTGGCAGCGAAATCCAAAAAACCGACTACGCACGTACCAGGCCTACGGGCATGCCGTCGCGGGACGCGGGTTCGATTCCCGCCGCCTCCACTTTTGGGGGGTGCGCAACTTCGCAAAATTGTGCAAGTCTTTGTAAATCAATAACTTGTGAATACCCACTTTCGGGGGGTTGCAATGCAGCGCAAGACGTTTCAGCCCCTGACCACAGCGCCCCTTGCAGCGCTTTTGGTGTCCATTTACTCCCCCTTTCAAACATCTCATCCGTAACGTCAACGTAATGCCGCATCGCTATAGTGGGGGTGTTCCCTAACCATCGGGTAACCACTGCTAGGGGGAATTCAGCCGCCAGGTCGGTTTCACAACTAGCCCGTAAGTTATGCCATAACCTGGGCCAAGGCTGAAGGCCAGCCCGGCGGATTGCTTTGGCTAGCACTGTTCGGAAATTGGCATTTCGCCATCCGAAGGGGCCTTGTGCTCTTTTCCGCCACTCTTCTGGGAATACCCAGATAGCCCCTTCGGGGGCCGCTTCCCAAGCCGCCTCTAAAAATGGTCTTAACAGGGGGAATAACGGTACCACCCGGTAGGGTTTTCCCTGCTTTTCTGTCTTCGGGCTAGGTACGATGAGTTTATTTCCTGCCCAGTCCACGTCCTCCCATCGTAACGATAGGGCTTCGCTTGGAATCCGCAAACCGGCAAACCTTCCCAAAGCCACCAGAAGCCGCCAATGCACCGATCCCAAAGCTTCGATCACCTTCAAGGTGTCTTGGATCGAAACATAACATCGGCGCTCTGCCGGATTGCCTCCACGAACCCGGATTGCCTCAAACGGGTTCCGCTCCAGAATGCCTTGCCGTCGGGCATCCTCAAACATATACTTGGCATGTTGAACCCGCTTATGGATTGTGCTAGGTCTTAGCCCTCTTGCTTGCATCGCTTCCCGATACCCTTCGGCTTCTTTATGGGAAAATCGCTCTAGGCCCATATCGCCATAAAGTTGGGTAAGTTCCGCCACCACTTGGCCCCATGCCACCAGACTAGCAGGTTTGTATCCTTCAGCCTTTTTCTTTTGAAGCCACTGCTGAAGCCACTGGCAAACGGTAAACCGATGTTTATGTGGTACCAATCCCGCTTTAGCCAGTTTGTCATAAAAGGAGCCGCCGACGCTGGAAAGCCATAGCATGGTTTCCCGCGGGGCTGCTACACCAGCCAGATACGCGCCGATTAACTTTTCAATCTGCAACTTGGCTGATTCTGCTGTACGTTTATCCATCTTCCCTAACCGGATGGATTTCCGTTGGCCGTAGGCGTTTTCAAACTGGAGCACCCAACAGCCTTTTTTGTCTTGATAGAAAACCGCCATTGCCGATCCTCCCATCTAAGCAGGTTGCTAAAGGTAACTTCATTCTACATCCTCTTACACAAGGGCGCAAGTCCTAGCACAAGATACGCTTCAAGGCTGATTTTGGCCTCTCCTTT
>JANXAQ010000274.1 GCA_025062105.1 Thermoguttaceae bacterium | reverse complement strand
GCCATTTTCCCTAAGTTCTTTTGGCATCGAAAGTTATGGAGGACCTTTCATTTGTACATGCAATTTCCTAACCCTAATGCCGACAAAGAGTTAGAGAATGTGGCCATTCCCTCCATGGTCAAAAATGGCAAAAGTCGAGCTAAAGCCCACCCCCATTTTTTTTCCTAAGTTGGTTTTCCTAAGTTGGTTTGCTTCGGGTGCGGCAGATTTTGGGGTGGTCAGTTGAGGGGATTTGGTGTAGATATAGATCGGCCTTTGCACCATTGAAGCCTCCCCCTGGGAGCACCCCCCAGGCCAAGAGACTCCCTACTGGAAGGGGCTAGGAGTCAGTCGAAGGAGTTTAGGTCCCTATAGGTCGAAAGGAAAAAAGGAGTAAAAGGGTTTGTCCTATTAAGTAGGTAGGAGCTGGGCAAAGGTGGTTTGGAGGGGGAAGCCTATATTCCTTATGTGGCCCAGTTAACCCACAAAAAATCAGCCGCCTCTTTGCTTCCAATAGTTACGGCAGAACTCTTTTTGTTTACCAAATTTCCTAAGTCCAATAGTTACCAGGACTTGTAGCTTTCTACTATACAGGATAAGGCCAAAACGGCAAAAGTCGAGGTAATTCCAAGAAGCTCAGCAAAATCCTGAACATTATAGTGAACTATATGATTCTAGAGCCGGTTAGGTTTCCTACCCGACAACTACCTACCTATATCTAGGAGGCCAGCTATGGCTATGTTGGTTTAGAGGTTGTGTGAAAAGCAGGTACGCCGTCTTCCTTTTCCAACGGCCGGTGAGGGTTCTGGGTAGCCAAGGTGCCCAAATCCTGGGCTGTAGCGCCTCCTGGTGGGGGAAACAACGTGGAGCCAAGGATGCAAGAATCTCTTTTCAGACAGCCTGTTAGACACATTGGACCCCCAAATGGTATAAGAAAATCTCCGTCGAATTCTGGAAAGATTCCAAAGTTATTAAAATGGGTAATCTGGTAAACATAGGAAATTTTGAAAGTTTTCTGTATAGGAACCTTTGCATAATTCAAAGAGAATATTTTTATACCATTTTAGTTGGTCCTCCCTCTAACACAACATATTGCAGCACCCAATAGATCGTAGGTGTCTAGATAGGACAACCGAACGGCTAGAACATTGAAGATTCACGAAGTTCACTATATGTTCAGGATTATGCAGAGGTTCTTAATATTTTAATGGATGCCCCATCGGCTGATTAGGGAATTTAGGGAAGATAGATAATCCTGGAGCTCCGTCACCCTGGCTTGGCCCCTGCGATCTGCTTGGCGAAGTC
Organism: Thermoguttaceae bacterium; assembly: GCA_025062105.1. GTDB lineage: Bacteria > Planctomycetota > Planctomycetia > Pirellulales > Thermoguttaceae > JANXAQ01. The sequence goes on along the minus strand of JANXAQ010000274.1, from coordinate 8,807 downwards.
TATTAGCCAAATAAGACGGCGGAGGTTTGAAAAACGGTGGACGGAAGAAGCCCCAAAGATAGCACAACCAGAGACTAATCCCCCTTCGTGGGCGGAAGTGTTCCAGCCGAGAGACAGGTTTCTCCAGAACCTCCGCTTGATCCCTCCTGCAAAGAATCCGCCTGAGGTGGGGGAGGAACTGGCAGTGGTGAGAAACGCCCAATTCCAAAGGAGCGAAGGAGCAATTTCCCTGCTCCTAAAAGGTACTGCAAACCCCACAAGGCAGCCACAGCAAAACATGTTCCTGCTGCATACAGGGCCAAATCATGCTCCGGCTTACCACCCCATAGCCAAAGCATTCCAATACCTAAAAGGAGGCTCACAAGAGAAACGAAGAATTTGGCCCAAACGGCCGCTAAAGTTTTTCGTCGGTGATGTTGTTCTAGGGCAGTGTGAGCCGAGAGATTGGCTAAATCTCGCATTGCTTCCAGGTCGACCCCCTTTTCAGGGGGGGTAGTGCGGGGCACCCATTCTGCAGTGGGCCGGGGCATGGATCGTTCCATCTTACCACCCCCCGATTTGGGGCATCCTATTGGCTGCCGACGGAAACCTTTCTTCTCACGGCACTCCTTTTCCCCCTGGGGATGGTCGACCTGTCCCTCAGCAGGAGGTGCTGCTTGGTTCCAGCCTTGCCCCAGCAACCGTTCCAGATAAGCACGGACAACGCCATCTTCACCCTCAGAACTGTCTGGAGCTTTAGAGTCCGGCCCATCGCTAGGGGGCTGGGACAAGGCAGGTTCCCTGGTGGTGTGTAACCCAGAGCCATCCTCAGGTTCTTCTTCTTCCTCCAAATTTGGCATCATTCCTACCCGCCGTAGGATCTCTTCCGCACTACAACCACTGCGAGATTCTGGCGGACGGGTGTAGCGCTGAATGCGTTCTTCGGACACCCTAGCTTCGGAGAGAGCATCCTGCTGCTGGGCTTTTTGGGCTTCCCATTGTTGTTGGTCCTGTTCCAACAGTTGGCGTTCGTGTTGGAGAGCCTGGTTTTGTTGAGCTAAGGCGGCTTGTTGCTCTTCAAAAGCTTGAGCTTGGGTTTGCAGACGTTGCTCCCAGGCGGCCAGTTCCTGTTGGATTTTGGCTGCTTGTTCCTGATAGGCTTGAAAGGCTTGTTGGTATTGGAGCTGTTGATCTCGAAGTGCATTTTGGTTGGTTTGAAGTTCCTGGAGTTGTGTCTGAAGGGTTTGTTGGCCTTGGCGGAGGTCGGCCAGTTGCTGTTGGAGAGTTTGTTGCTGACGGCGAATCTCTTGTTGGATCTGGGCCTGTTCGGCTTGCCATTGGCTCCACTGGCGTTGGAGAGCTTGATATTGGGCTTCCAGGTGGGCCAGATGAGCTTCCAATTCCGATTGTTGTCGGGTTAACCGACTTTCCCACTCGGCCACCTGATAGGAGCGGTTTTCCAGTTGGGCAGCCTGTTCCTCCAGACTCCGAAGGGAAACTTGCAGGGTTTGAAGGACGTCGAAATCTTTACGAAGTTGCTCAATCTGGTTGTGAAGAGAATCAATTTCTTGGCGAGCCTGCTGAAGGAGGTTGATAAGGCGCTGAGGGGGAGGATCGCTTTGTTGGCAAGAGAGATCCTCCCTTGGATGGGATTCTGATAACTCTTTAGTGGGGAAACTGCCTGACGTGGAGGCCGGCTCCCCTGGGACTTCCACCCCATAGCAGGAGGAAGAGGCAATTTCCCTGCCACCCCGCTCCTGGACTACGGCCTGAGATGTTTCCCCACCAGGACGAGAAGTCGCCTGAGTTACTTCGACTCCCTGGCTGAGCAGTTGGAGAAGTTGGATTTGAATGGGGCCTACCTGGAGTCGATCCCCTATCTGAAAAGGGGCGGTGTGAAACTCTCGGTGATTTAACCACGTACTAGGACCGACTCGCTCTACGCGGAGTTGGCGGTCCGAACGGATTAGTACACAATGGATTGGTTCTACTCCCGGAGCCACTAAGCGTAAGGTGCAATCCGGAGCAGAGCCGATCGAACAGCGGGGGGATTTAATATAAACTTTTCGGGGGGGATAATTCGGGGCCTGAATCTCTAATACTATTCCTTCACCTAAAAAGGAGGACCCCGACTCGGATCGAAGGCTGCTGGCTTTAGGTAAACCACCTGCCATCCTTAAAACTTCCCTCTCCCCTAAGAATGGGTAGTGATGGGTATTGAGGGGCCTTTCCCCCTATTGAAGAGGTTTCTGGCGCACAAAAGGTCTAGAAAGATAGCTACAAAGAGTTATTTTTAACCCCCTTTACAGTGCCTTACGCTATATTCTCAGCAATATCTACCTAAAAATCCAAAGATTTCCAAGTCCGGCTTTTGAAATTTCCTAATTTTGGAGGCTCCGATTTTTTGAAGATTCCGAAAAAAACGGCTGGATAACTCGGGCGGATTTTGACGATGATCGGATAGCATTTTACCTTCTAGAGGGAAGGTATTTGGGAAAGTTTCCAACGCTCCATGTGTCGAAATTACAAGTGTCCTAAATCTCTGGCAATGTCTCAGCCAAAATTGCCCAAGATGGCATGATACTTAAAATGGCATAAGTCTTTTATTTTCAAAGGGTTAAGACCATTCAAAAGGTGCTGTTGGGAAAACAGATCAGGTTTTCCGTTTTCAGACACTTAAAATTAGCCGTGGAGTAATATAGTTTATTGGTATTTTCCTAGGGTGAAGAATGCTTGGTGGGAGTAGGCGGTTAGATCTTTGTGGACCCCATTTGGGAGTATGTAAGTTTCCTCATTGGTAGGGGCATGAAGAAGTTTGGGAAAATGGTGGCTTTGGCTGGTTGGGAGCAGTCCAAAACTCGTTAAGGTATTATGGGGAAGGAAGATCAAGCTTTTTTGGAAGAGTTTCAATTCCAGCCTTTTTTAGGGGCGTGTGTCCGCAATTCCCTTCGGAGCAGGAGTAGGGAGAAAATTGACGTTTCAAAGGAGGAAAAAATAATCCGTGTTTTCTTGAGAAATTGTCTAAATAAGCTATTTTTGCTAGATTTCCTAATTTGTCCCTTCCGACATTGATAAAACAATTTGGTACAATGAACATTCAGCCAAATGGCGAACTGTCTCATTCCGACTTATTCCTAGCCAAGGAGGAATCCAGAGGTTTTGTGGTTGACCTTGGTTGGATTGGAGGATTCCAGCCTTTGGGGGAATAAGATCAGATCAATGGCCTGTTCTTGGGCTAAATGGCAGGTTCTTCATTCGGCTGAAGTATTACGGGAACTTTTTATGATAAACTCCGTAGAACGATTTGGGGGAACAGAACAGAAAGAGGCTTAAAGAGGCTTTTGGACTTCCAGCCTGGCTAGCTTGGAGGTCCGGACCAGGAGGTTTGAACGGATGGCACGAAAAGACGCATTAATGAATCTTCGGCAGATCTTACTGAAACGGCGGGATGCACTTCGGAAAGTGCTGGCAGGAGATTTAAGCCAATTGAACTCGGTACGGCCGAACATGTCCGGAGATATGGTGGATGCGGCCTTGGACGCAGTCCATGATGAGATCATCTCCCAACTGGCCGAGGTCGAAAGCCGAGAATTGGCTCAGATCGAAAATGCCCTCGAACGGATGCGCACCGGACAATATGGAATATGTGAGTCCTGTGGGCATAACATTTCCTTGGCCCGTTTGCAGGCATTGCCTTATGCCACCTTATGCATTAAATGCCAACGGGAATTGGAACAGGAAATGGCTTCCAGTGGCTCGGAGGTGGATTGGAGCCGGCTGACCGAATTGCCCTCCGAGGCCGACACGGATGTGTCGATCAACGATCTCGAACTGGATGTGTCATAAGCCTGTTGATTTGCTTTGGTGGTCAAGGGACTCCTTCTGGCGTTCCGGTTTTGTTTATGGACGGCCAGAAGGAGTTTTCTTTTTAGGCAACATCTCCGCTGAGGGAACAAACTTCCCACTGCCTGCCGAGTTCAAGGTCGGTTGAGCGGAAATCGCAGTCGGGTGTGGGGAAAAAGGGCTGTTGACCGTTTCATTTGCTCGGCATCCTATCCTGTTAGGGAGAGAGAAGAACCCCCTCCACCGGATTGAAGTGTTACTTTTTTTGAAAAAGTTCATCCGAACGCACTACTTGCAGGAGTGCCCCATCTCCTCTGGGATTTTTGCTGGGTGGGCAGTTTTGGCTCCCGGACATCCCTACTCTGCCAAAGAACCGGTGGCCCGGAAGCGCCATCTGGCTGCTTTTCTAATCCGAGTCTTGACAAAAACTTTCAGCAATCAGACAATCAATCCGGGCTAGGGCTCATGGACCTAAGAGGCTTTCCTGACATTGGGATTTGGGCGGTTTCCCATGGGGTTTGGCCGACCGGCTCCCTACCCTACAGACTCCTTAAAAACAGGGATTTTGGGATTCTGGGGAATTGAGCAAGAAAACCTCCTTTCATCATAAGAAAATGCTTTTTAGGACAGCCTCTAAGCTCGACTTTTGCCATTTTTGGCTTCCTGCTGGAAGAACAATGTTTTAACTGCTTGTAACTATTAGAGTTAGGAAATTAGGTGATCAAAAAGAGATTTCGTCGTAACTCCTGGATACAAAAGCAGTTAAGAAAATGGCAAAAGTCAAGCTAAGAGTCTGGTAGGAATTGAAAGTTTTGTGTTTCCCGGCCGTTTTTGGGGAACTACTCCCGATGACTATTTCCTTTAAAGAGGTGTTGGGGGCTGGGAGCGTTGTTGGGGAAATCTAATTGGGATTATCCAAAAGCTTCTCGGAGAGCTTCTGAGGAGAGGGGTTTTGTGTGGGTTGGTTTTTTTCAAGCCGTTGGATCCTTATGGAGTTGGCAGGAGGTGTGTTAGGTGGCAGCTCAGGAAAAAAAGCCTGCAGCAGATGCACTGTTAAAAAAGCGGATACGCCAAATTATTCGCCTATTAGCTAAGGCGTATCCTGATGCGAAATGTGCTCTTTTGTTTACAAACCCATTGGAACTTCTGGTAGCTACCATTCTTTCCGCACAGTGTACCGATGAACGCGTCAATCAGGTAACTCGGAGCCTTTTTACCAAATATCGCTCTGCAGCTGATTATGTGAAAGTCCCTTTAGCGGAGCTGGAGCAAGATATTCGCCCCACAGGGTTCTATCGCAATAAGGCCCGAACCTTGCAAGCCTGTTGCCAACAGTTGGTCCAGGAGCACGGCGGCCAAGTGCCCAAAGATATGGAAGCTTTAGTCCGGTTGCCTGGCGTGGGACGCAAAACCGCCAACGTGGTGTTAGGTACTGCCTATGGAATTCCCAGCGGTATTGTGGTGGATACCCATGTGAGCCGGATTGCCCGTCGGCTGGGGCTGACCGATAAAACCCAACCTGAAAAAATCGAACAAGACCTGTTGGCCATCGTGCCGCAGGAAGAGTGGATCGATTTTGGGCATCGGCTGATTCACCATGGTCGGCGGATTTGCACCGCCCGGAAGCCGAAATGTTCGGAGTGTCCCCTGAGTGAAGTCTGTCCCCGGATCGGCGTTAGCTAGTCCGAAAGGTTCGGTACGTTTCTGGCCGTCAGAAGCATTGGAAAATTTCCTGTGGATCCTACTCATGGAGTGAGGTGCTGGTATGATTCTCTCGGGTCCGGAGATTAAAGCTCAACTAGGGAAAAACATCATTATTGAGCCGTTCGATGAATCCAGGCTCAACCCCAATAGCTACAATCTGACGCTGCATGATGAGCTATTGGTCTATGAGGAGGTGGTGCTCGACATGCGCCGGCCGAACCGAACCCGCCGGATCAAAATTCCACCGGAAGGGCTGGTGCTCACGCCCAACCAGCTTTATCTTGGCCGGACTGTCGAACGTACCGAAACCTACAACCTGGTGCCTATGATTGAGGGTCGGTCGTCGGTCGGCCGATTGGGGCTTTTTGTGCATGTAACCGCTGGGTTTGGCGATGTGGGTTTCCGCGGCTACTGGACCTTAGAAATGTTCGCCATTCAGCCGGTCCGTATCTATCCAGGCGTTGCTATTTGCCAAATTTTCTACCACGATATTCGAGGACAGATCGTCGAATATTCCAGCGACAAATATCAGAACAATACTGACATACAGCCCAGTCTGCTGTATAAAGAGCTGAGCCCACGCTCTGCCTGGCAGATCCAGCAACCGCTGCTCTTTACCGGCCAGGAAAATCCGCCGGAAAACGCCTAGAGAGGGTCTCCCAACTGCTGCGGAAAACACAAGGGCAGACTTCGGCCCAGTACGCCCACTTGTCATTCCTGCGAAACCCCGGTTACACAGGAATGGCAGCATAGGCCCTTTCCGAAAAGGCTCGCTGTTATACACATCTTTGGGATGGATTCACCCTCACAGCAGCAGCAAACGATTGCCCCAATCAGGGGGATGAATCAACCTTTCAAAACAAGCCAACGGTTACTTTGGATAAATTGCACAATTTAGGAAAAATCATTTAGAAGATCAGGAGGTCTTTGGTTTCAGAAAATGGTTTGCCTATATTTTCTATTTGATCCATTCTGTGTTGTTCAACGAGTTTTCCTGCTTTGCCTAAAGTGATGTCCGAGCGTCTGAACTTTAACTTGTGTATAACAGCGAGCCGAAAAGGGGGGATGGTTTGCCAGCGGCAGAAGTTTAATGAATATATATTCCCTCATTAGTCTGGGTTAGCCCGCAGATAATCCAGGGCAAATTGGCCGGGTTGATCTGCCGGGTCCAGGCGAAGGGCTGTGATCACGCCTTCCCGCCACGCCGGGTGTTTCCCCACTTCCAGACGATATTCATGGAACTGGCCGTCGGACTGAAGGGCAAAGCGGATTGAGTGTTGTTCGTCGAACTGTGGGTTGGTTTCGGTGGCCCAGAAAAGCTGGGCGGTCCGGCCGGCAGTAGTGCGTAGTCGCACTCGGAGCACCGGCGACCCCCGGCCCGGAACCCGCAGCAAGTACCGTGCAATATATGGGTCCAGCCCGGTCATTTCGCCTTGCAAGAGCCCTTGCTCAGCACGGAGATTTTCCACCTGGTGAAGCGGAAACCAGCCGTCGCTGGACTCGGTAAACTCAAAGGCAATTTTGTCGGCCAGTTTAGGTACCCTGGTAATGGGCCGATGTTCCGCCGGGCGAATTTCGACCTTTACCGGCCCAGAACGGGGAATCCGAATGGATAGATAGGCATAACCGGGCTCGTATCGCCAGCCCGGCTCGTCGGACTGTTCCAATGCTGGCCGTTGTGGGATTGGTTGGCCGTCCAACCGAACTTCTTCTGGTCGCCCTACCGGCGAGATAAGCACAACGCCTTGCTCCCCGTCCGGGTAAGTTACCATAAACTGAAGCCTATTTTGCTCCCAAAGGGGCTGGCTGATTCGGCCGGTAGCAGTTATATGGAGTCGGCGCTGCCCTTGGCCGATGATCGTTGTGCGAGGCTCCTCTGGACGATCTAAAAGTTCACATATACACTGGATGATTTGCCGGGGGGGAAAGACCAATGGGCAACGTTGGGAGTCGATCGCACTAATATAGTCCGGCCAAAGAGCTACATCTGGGCCCTCCGGCGCTTGCTGGTGGATGGCGCTGTGGACGATCAAGGTGGCCAATTGTCGCCACGGCAAGCTTTGGTCGTGCGGAGCCAGCTTTAGCAGAGCCAAAGCATAGCGCAGGCCGTTCCACTGCACAGGTCGGCCAAACCAGGACATCTTATGCCAAGTAGCTCCAAAGACCGGAATACTGGCGCCCAGGAGGAACGGCTTTTCGGGGTCCGGCCAAAGATAGATAAACGGCAGCCCACGCCGGGCCCAGAGTACCGCCGCATTCAACCAACGTTGATCGCCGCTTATCCAATAGGCCTCCAGGAAAGCGTCCACGGCATCGGCGGCGGCCAAAACGTCGGGCGTATGCACCGGGACCTCCCAAACTTGTGCGGCTCTGGGTACCCGGAATCGCTCCATCACCTCCAACGTAGGCACCATCTGTCCATAGACCTCCATATCCCCAGCAATCCGAGCGTATCGAAGCACCTCATACGCCTTCCGGGCACAGATGCCTACTTCTAAGGCCTCGTCCGGGCCCAACCTGTGATAATCCGCGCCGGCAAAGGGGCCTTGTTTCGGCTCATAATCGGCGTCGAATCGCCAAGTGCCATCTTCACGCCGGGTGGTCAGTAAATGAGCGGCGTGGTTTGGATTGGCCACGGCCAGATCGAACCGGCCAGGCAGCCGCTGGGCGTCCAGGCGCAGTGGGCCGCCAATAAGCCTGGCTACCTCTTCTGCCCGCTGACGACATTGAGCCGCCAAAGCCCGATCCGGACTTATGAGTTCCCCCAGAAGCAAATCGGCTACAAAGGCTGCTGGCCGAGCTTGCTCCGAGATTGGCCCACCACCTTTGGTCGTCCACCACTTTTTGCTCTCCGGATCCCAAAGGGAGTACAAATACGCCTGCATGGAAAAGGCGATTTCTTGCTGGTAGCTCTGGTGTGGGAGCGGCGTCGGCTCCGGCAACCCATAACGGCCAAGCCACTGCTCCACCACTGCCAGCACATCCGGGGCGGCACCGTCGGCATACAACTGGCATTGGATGTGCAAAGGTTTGCCAGGTTCTACGGGGTAGGGCCGACGGGCTACGAGTTCATTCACTTCCACATACTCCGGCACCGGCGGCAAAAACAGGCCTACCAGATGGCTCCGCCGATGATGCACTCGATCCGGCCAGTACCCCCTGCGCGTTCTCCGACTTGGTGCGCCAATGCTGCAACGGGAGCGCCAACTGAGCTCCTAGACCAACGTCGAAGCGCACCGCTTTGGAAGTGAAGAAGTCCGATAGTGGTGCGACCAGCTCTT
>JANXAQ010000266.1 GCA_025062105.1 Thermoguttaceae bacterium | reverse complement strand
GCCATTTTCCCTAAGTTCTTTTGGCATCGAAAGTTATGGAGGACCTTTCATTTGTACATGCAATTTCCTAACCCTAATGCCGACAAAGAGTTAGAGAATGTGGCCATTCCCTCCATGGTCAAAAATGGCAAAAGTCGAGCTTTACAACATTTCCTACGCAAAAAGCATCCGGAGGTTTCCGCTTGCTGCAGGGGTATCCCTTTGGTTGGTCTTTCCCCACCCGTAGGCACTGCAGACCTTACCGCAAAAGGCTGTTGGAATTAAACAGGCGATATGGTATTTTGTTCATATATCTTATTTCCTCCGACCGCCTCCGAACAATTCCTGTACCGGTGTTGCCATTTAGGATTTTGCTGTCCTAGTAACCTTTTGCCGTCAAGGAATCCTCCCATGAGGACGCCTCTGGATTGGGATACGATGGCCGAACGGCTAGACCGATTGGAGGGGAAACTAGATCGGATTGCTGAGATTAGCACTCGACAAGAAGCACTCACCAGCTTGGCCCTTCAGCGATTGGAAGCGATGAGTCGGACCATCTTCGGCAATGGCGACGACGGTCTGCTGTGTAAAGTCGAACGTCTGGAAACCGTTGGCCAGATCGGTTCTCGCGGCTTCTGGGCGATGGTCTCGCTGGTCTCGGCCATCGTCTCCGGGACCATCGTTACCCTGACGAGTACCTTATGGCAATGGCTGCGATAAAAACTTCCTTTCCAGCTACGCCAAGAGCATGTCTTCTGCACTCATCCCTGCGAAAGCGGAATCCAAAATACCTAGGTACCGCGGTAAGATCCTGAACATATAGTGAACTTTGTAAACATGCGATTCTCCTCCTGGACAGCTACTATCTATTGGGTGCTTGCAATGCTACCTGCTCTATAGGTTGGGTTCGGGGGATGACAGCAAAATGGTATAAAATTATCTCCTTTGAATTATCCAACGTTTGCCTAGATCCAGAAAACCTTCTTCCCACTCGGGCAGAGGAGGCCTCGGAAGCAGAGCGGGGAGGGTGCATCGATTTCTCTGTGCCCACCGTGGGCGAGGCTAAGGGGGTCCAACCTTTCTGCTCTACCCTGACGGAAAAACCATTTCCTAACATCCGAGTAGGTTCAGTTCCCCGCACTGGCTTGGCCGAAGACCAACCGAACCTCTCCAGCGATAGAATCAGGCAGTTAGATTGAGTGGGGCACCGAAGTGCGCTGCCCAGGGAGCAGCCTTCTCCTACCACAATAGACAAAACAGCTTTGGGAGCTTAAGGAACCTTATGATGCAGATTCGGGATCGGATAGTGGAACTGGTTCGGGTACCGGCCGGGCAACTTCGGCCGCATCCGAAGAACTGGCGGCTTCATCCGGCGCATCAGCGGGAAGCTCTTCGGGGCCTTTTGGCCGAGATCGGATATGCGGATGCCCTGTTGGCCCGTCGGTTGCCCGATGGGAGTCTGGAGCTGATCGACGGCCATCTTCGGGCGGAGCTAACACCGGATATGGAAGTCCCGGTCTTAGTGCTAGACCTGGACGAGCAGGAGGCTGCCAAACTGTTGGCCTTGCTGGATCCCTTAGCCGGGTTGGCCGAACCCAATGAAGAAGTCCTCCAACAGCTTCTGGCTGAGGTCCAGACCGAGCATGAAGCGGTGCGGGAGGTGTTGGAGAGCATTTCTGGTGGCTTGCCTCTTTTACCTGAGGCATCGGAAATGCCGCCCGATGTGCCTATTCCCCACACATTTCAGGTAGTGGTCGAATGTAAAGACGAAGAAGACCAACGTCTCCTTTACGAGCGGCTCACCCAGGAAGGCTACCGCTGCCGACTGCTCAGCTTGTAGGCATGTTTCGCATCTGCCCAGCGCCGGCAGAGGCGATTTTTGGACTGCTATTTGTGGCAGCAATGACGGGCAAAGACGCCAACCCTGAGTATCTGGGAGACGAAGACCCATGCCAGATCTAGAACTTATGTTAACCTGTCCGGTGTATAACTCCTTTCGGGTTCAGCAGGTGGCAGGCATGTTTGATGTGCCTGTGGAGCAGAAGGTTGTCCAACGGATTCGGGTGCAAAAGCCGGATTTGGATTGGCCTTGGCGGGTGGGACTGATTGTAGGGCCTTCCGGTAGTGGGAAGAGTCAGTTGGCCCGCCACTTGTTTGGTCAAGCCGTCTGGCAGCCGGCGGCCTGGCCAGAGGATCGGGCAGTGATCGACTGTTTCGGGGATCGGCCGATTCATGAGATTACGGGCCTTTTGACTAGTGTGGGTTTCGGTTCGCCGCCCAGTTGGATAAAGCCGTATCATGTGCTGAGCACGGGGGAACGGTTCCGGTGTGATTTGGCACGTGCTTTGGCGGAGGCCAATGCCCAGGCCGATCGAGCGGCCGCTGGTTCTAAGGCACCGGCTGTTTTAACATCTGCCCCCAGTCCGAGCAACAGCCAATTTACTCCGAGGGGTGTGGCTAGGAGTTCGGATGTCAACCAGGCAGGTAGTCTGCCGCAGGCGATTGGACCGATTGTGGTCTTCGACGAGTTTACCAGTGTGGTAGATCGGAATGTGGCTCGGGTCGGCTCGGCGGCCATTCGCCGGGCTATCCAAAAAGGCTTGATCCGCTGCCGATTTGTGGCTGTTACCTGTCATTATGATGTAGCCGAGTGGTTGGAGCCGGATTGGATATTGGACATGGCCGACGGCCTCTTTCAGCGAGGTTGCCTTCGGCGACCACCGATTGAAATTACGATCTTTCGCAGTGCGGCTGCGGCGTGGCGGGCCTTTGCGCCGCATCACTATCTGAGCGGCCGTCTGAATCCGGTGGCCCAATGTTATTTGGCCACCTGGCAAGAAACAGCTGTAGCTTTTTGTGCGCTGCTTCCCATCCCCGGCCGACAAAACCATTGGCGGATTAGCCGACTGGTAGTACTGCCAGACTTTCAAGGCATAGGCATCGGTACGTCGGTGTTGGAAGCAGTGGCCGAGCTGTATCTATGCTGGGGCCGTCGAGTAAGCATTACGGCCAGCCACCCTGCCATTATCGGCCATCTGCGCCGAAGCCGACGTTGGCGGATAACGGCTGTGCGAAAAACCGGCTCCAAACCATTCCAGCGCGGCCTGCCGAAATACCGGGGGTCGTTCGGCCGGGCTGTGGTATCGGCCGAATTCCTCGGATAGAAAAGGGCACCTTCCCCTGGGAGCCGGACTGGGAACCTCTGAAAAAACATGGACATATAGCTTCGGACTCCTGCCGAAGGGGGAAACTGCTAACTCCTTGGAACTATCGGAGTTAAGAAATTAGATGAACAAAAGAGAGGTTTGCCGTAACTCTGGAGACAAACCAAATTAGACAACATGGCCAAAGTCCAGGGAAAGAAGAATGCTTTTAGTGCATGTAACCGTAACAATTTCTGCATAATTTAAAGGAGATATTTTTACACTTTTTGGCTCCTCCATTTCTAACCCAAGCGCTAGCGGGAGTAGCACTGATAGGAACCTACCTAGAGTGGGTCTTTCACTGAGGCAGGCCAATCCCTTACGAACAAAAGTCCATAACACTATGTGTTCAGGGTTTTACCTAGGCTCCAAAAGGCAAATGTTAAGCTAGGAATCAGGCCGCAGCTTTGCAGTCAGAGGGAGGCCTAGTCGATGGCCAAGCGGGGCCGTCCGAATGTGTTGGATGCCACGAAAAAGGGGCAGATATTGGCGATTGTCTCTCTGGGCGGCAGCCGGTCGATGGCGGCTCGATTTGTCGGCTGTACGCCGCAGACCATCCGCAACGAGGCGCAGCGGGATCCGGAGTTTGCCGCCGCTTTGGTCAAAGCCGCTGATACGCCGGAACTAACTTATTTACAGTCGATTCGCAAAGCCGCCCAAGAGAGCCGCTATTGGCGGGCCGCTGCCTGGGCCTTGGAACGCACTCGGCCGCACCGCTACGCCCCACGCCGACCAGATACGATCAGCTTCGCCCAAATGCGCCGGTTCATCAGTGACTTAGTGGCCATTGTTACCGAAGAGGTGCCTGCCCGCTATCGCAAACGGATCCTTCAGCGCCTCATGGCCGCCACCGGCACATTTCAGCCTCCTAGTAGTACCCAACAACCCATCGGCTAGCCTCGACAGTTGCCACTTCTGGCCTCTGGCCGCCCCGAGGAGTCTTCGGCTTCGAAACTCTTTGGAGATGTGCACCAGGGAAGATCTCCCTCGAACTATTGGAAGCAAAAGTAGTTAGGAAAAGCAGCAACGCTTTGGCAGACATGGTTTAGGCACAGTTGGGGCAGGAGCAAAAGCGATTAGGAAAAACGAGCAAAACTGCAGTCCGGGAGCTATGGGTGGGCAAGGGACGCTGGTGAAACAAAGGTGTGAAATAATGAAAAATTGTAGATCATCCGGCCAACACCTGTTGGATCTTTTTCTACGCCAAGGCATGGATCGAGTAAAATCGCCGGGGTTGCTATTGGCCGAGGCATTGGCTTGCAGCTTAGAGCAGCCAATGCGCCCCACAGCACCTCTGCCTGGTTCTGACCGCTTGGCTGGGGCATCTTGTGGCAGGATGTGGCTGGCAGGGCAAGCTTCGGTTGTGGGAATCTGGTTGGAAAACAGGCAGGAGGGTTTCCCGGGGGTAGTCAGAGGCGGGATGAGTGGCCGCTGGCTTCGACTTTTTCAGGAAGAGTTGGCCTGGCAGCACGGCCAGCAGCGGCGAGGCCAACGCAGGCAGTTGCCCGATGGGCTGTTGGCGTGGGGCCGACGGTATCTACCGCATCATTTCCGCCTGCCCCCCTCTAAGATGCACCGTTGGCTTGCCTTCCAGTTGGACCGGATGGGCTTCCAACGGGGGATCAAACTGAATGTGCTGGCTCCCCGTGGCAGTGCCAAATCCACTCTGGTCAGCTTGGCCTATGTGCTCCGCTCTGCGCTGAGCGGCCAAGAGCCGTACATCTGGATCGTCTCCGACACACGGCCTCAGGCCTGTGCGCATCTAGAAAACGTCAAGGCGGAGTTGGAAACCAATGAGCTTTTAGCGGTGGACTATCCGGCGATAGTCGGCCGAGGCCCAATCTGGCGCAGGGACTGCATCCTGCTGCGAAACGGGGTGAAGATTGAGGCCTTGGGTACGGGGCAGCGGATGCGGGGCCGACGCCATCGGGCCGACCGTCCTACCCTCATTATCTGCGACGACCTGCAGAACGACAGTCACATGCAATCGGCTCAGGCCCGTCAGCGCAGCCGCCTGTGGTTCCACGGCACCCTGATGAAGGCAGGCTCGCCGCGGACGAATGTGGTGCATTTAGCCACTGCTCTGCATCGGGAAGCACTCGGCCTGGAGCTGCATCGAACGGCGGGTTGGATAAGCCGCCTTTTTCAGTCCATCTGTCGATGGCCAGAGAACATGGGGCTTTGGGAGATATGGGAGTCTTTGTACACGAATCCCACTCTCCCCCATGCTTCGACAGAGGCACGCCGGTTTTTCCACGCCCACCAACAGGCCATGCTAGCCGGTGCGCGGGTACTCTGGCCAGAATATGAAGACCTTTATACTCTCATGTGCATGCGTGCCGAAAGCGGTCATGCAGCCTTTGAAAGGGAAAAACAAAACTCGCCCATCAATCCAGAACTTTGCGAATGGCCGGAGGAGTACTTCGACGATTCGGTTTGGTTTGAGGCTTGGCCAAGTCGGCTGCGTCTGGTGGTCATGGCGTTGGACCCAAGCAAGGGCCCCGACGCCCGGCGAGGCGATTATTCCGCCTTTGTGTGGGTGGGTGTGGATGGGCAGGGAGTTGTCTATGTGCAGGCGGATTTGGCCCGCCGATCAGCCCCGGAGATCGTGGCCCATGGGGTGGAACTAGTTCGCCAAGTCCGACCTGAACTTCTTGGCATCGAAAGCAATCAGTTCCAAGAGCTTTTCGGGTCGGAGTTTGAGGCCCAGTTTCGCCGAGAGGGCCTGTGGGGAGTTCGGCTGGTGAAAATAGAAAACCAGGTAAACAAACAAGTACGTATCCGGCGGCTCGGACCACTTTTGGCTCAGCACCGGCTCCGGTTCAAGGCGGACTGCCCTTCCACCCGGCTTTTGGTGAGCCAACTGCGCGACTTCCCCTTGGGCGATTACGACGACGGCCCCGACGCCCTAGAAATGGCTGTTCGTCTGGCCGCCGAAACCTTACTGCCCCCTCCCAACGATGGCCTAGGCAACCGATTGCCCGTCGGCTAATTCTCTGCTCCGTCAATGCCGTCGTTCGCCTCCCGCTGGAAAATCCATGTCTGAGGCATGGTAACTATGGGAAGCAAATTTAGATGAATAAAAGAATATGTTGCCTTCGCCCCTGGAGACGAAACAACCTAGGGAAACTGGCAAAAGTCGAGCTAAAGAGGCTCCGCTGAAATGGGATTTTTGAGTCGTCCCCGAAGGAGTGGCGGATCGATTCCTTGCATGGACGGTTGGTGAAATTACAAGGTTGGGCGATTCTGGGGATTGAGGAAGGTAAACTTTTTTCCCATAGAAATCTCGATTTTTGCCTATTCCCAGGCTGCAGCTCCTTTGGGCTCTCCTAACCCTTTCACAATATTGGAGGTAAGGAATTTGCTGACCAAAGAATGCTGAAAACCTAAATGCTTGAAAATAACTGGACTTTTGCTATTTTTTCCCAACGTTACTTCTGTTCAGCAGTTCCCCTGACCGCATCCTTTGGTTCACACCATTTCTTACCTCCAATAATTCTGGAGACTTAGGGCTTTTTCTTTTCGACAGGAGGCGAAAGATGGCAAAAGTCGCAGAAACAGAGGAGCTGACAAAAATTGACAACACTCCTGGTAGGAATGCCATTTCAGAATAGCATCTTAGCAGTGCCGTTCATACGCCCGTGCCGGTGCTGTTATTGGGCAGGGGGAATCCAAAAAGCCTCCTTCACCTAAGCGAGATTAGAGGAGGGGGGCCTTGTAAGTTGGGTGCCATCGTAAGCGTCCATCTGCTATGTTCTCTATTCTTTGAGGAGTGCTCAGGATGAATCAAAATTCCTATCCTTCTCCAAAGAGCGGTTCCGACAGTGCCAATCAACCAGCTGAAGGCGTCCGGCAGGCTAGTCAATCTGGTTTAGGGGGCAGTGCCGGGTGGCAAGAAGCAGCTCGCCAATGGGTCCGGATCGAGCGTCAGTTGCAAGAGGCGCTGGATCGACTTTGGGATGACTATGTGGACCCGGACGAAGTGCTATATGACGAGGCCGGAATGCGCTGGGCGAGGCTAAGCGACATGCCGCGGCCCGGTTCGCCTACCGGAGCCGCTTACACGACCGAAGCCCAACTGGCCAACATCCGAGCCGAATGTCGAGCTTTGGCCGTGGGCAATGAGTTTGCCATCAATGGGCATGAAAATCGGATCAGCTATATCGTTGGCCCTGGACATAAATACCGCATTGTACCAAAGCCGGGGCGTCGGGTGCCGGCAGAAATTTTGGCCCAGTATGAGGAATTTCTGGTCGAATTTTTACGCATCAATAAATGGCACCATCGCCAGCAGGAGATCGTGCGGCGGAAAGACCGGGACGGTGAGGTGTTTTTGCGGTTCTTTGTGGGGCCGGACGGCATGACGAGGGTCCGGTTTGTGGAACCGGAGCAGGTAAGCACACCGGCGACGCACTCGGCTAATCCGGCCGCCAGCTTCGGCATCCTGACCGATCCACAGGACGTGGAGACTGTCTTAGGCTATTTTATCGACGGGCAGTTTGTGGAAGCCTCGTTGATCCAACATCGCAAACTCGGTGTGGATGCCAACGTCAAACGAGGGCTGCCGCTTTTTTATCCTGTGCGGGCCAATCTGCGTCGGGCCGAAAAGCTGTTACGGAATATGAGCGTTTTGGCGGAAGTCCAGTCAGCCATCGCTCTTATCCGGAAACATACCACGGCTACTCGAAGCGCCCTGGAGCAATTCATCCGGCAAGAGGCCGAAGGACAGTCTGGTTCTGGTCTTCGGGCCACACCGCTTCGCCGTTACGGTCCTGGCACCATTCTGGATGTGTTTGCCGGTGTGGAGTACGATTTTCCAGCTTCTCGGATTAATGCGGCCAATTATGTGGCAGTACTTCAAGCGGAACTGCGGGCGATTGCTGCCCGGTTGGTGATGCCCGAATTTATGCTCACCAGCGATGCTTCCAACGCGAACTATGCTTCGACTATGGTAGCTGAGGGACCGGCCGTTAAGATGTTCGAGCGGCTGCAGCAGGATATGATTGCCGACGATTTGGAGGTGCTTTGGTTTGCTTTGCGGACAGCAGTGGCAGCTGGTCGGCTCCCTGGGCAAGCCATGGAGGATATCGAAATCCAGGCGGTGCCACCCTCGCTTTGTGCGCGGGATCGGCTTCGAGAGGCTCAGGCCGACCGGATCCTGGTCCTTTCCGGTGCGATGTCCCCGCGGACGATGGCGCTGCGGCATGGTCTGGATCCGGACCGTGAAGCGGCTTCCGGCCCCAATGGGCTGCTGGGTCAAAACCGCTCGCAGGAATCGGTTTTTCCCTCTGCCGGCGGCCTACCGGGTAGGATACCTCCGGGGGCAACCACCTCAGAAGCTGCCGGTTAAGCAATAGTGCTAAACCCCCTCCGATCCGGGAGAAAAAAATTAGGATGGAAAATAAACAGCCGATATGATAAACTAATAAACACTGATACATAACAATACTTGTTCATAGCCGCCCACCGAACCATCGATTCAGTAAAACACCGTCTTTCCCAAGGAGAATTCCGATGGCCCCGGAAAGCGTAGTCGAAACTCTCTTGGAGTTTGCCGATTGGCAGACAACGGCCTTGCGTGTGGACAGACAAGCCGGGCTGATTCGAGGCGTAAAGGTGCTGGGCTTAAAAAGTCGCAACGGTCGGGTATATCTGCCCGAGGCTCTACAGGAAGCAGTACACCTATACGAAGGAGCAAAAGTAAACATAAATCACTCAGCTTCCCTCACTCCGGGACCACGAGATTATCGAGATCGGCTTGGGGTGCTCCGGCAGGCGGTCTTTCGTCAGGAGGAAGGAATTTTTGCCGATCTGCGATTTAACCCAAAACATCCTTTGGCCGAACAGTTAGCTTGGGATGCGGAGCATTGCCCGGACAATGTGGGGCTTTCCCATCATGTGGAGGCCCGGCTTTCGCGACGAGACGGACAGACGGTCGTCGAGGCCATCCTCCGCGTGCACAGCGTCGATGTGGTGGCAGACCCAGCTACCAGCCAAGGGCTTTTTGAGTCGATGGGAACGGCTGGCATAGAGGCAGTGGGAGTAGGCCAGCCTGTGGCTGCGCTGCCGGCTCCGACGCAGGAATCTGCTCCGGACGATCCTCCATGGAAACGGATTGCCGCCTTGGAAGCCGAACTGGCAGAACTTCGGGCTCGGGAAGCCCAGGCAAGCAGAAAACTTCTCATCCAGCAGCTTTTGGCTGAGCATCGGCTCCCTGCAGCCGAATCGGCAGACCCGTTCGCACGCCTGGTTGTCAGTCAGGAGTTTATCCAAAGCCTCCTTGCCGCAGCGGATGAAGCGGCCGTGCGGACACTAGTCGAAGACCGAGCCCGGTTGGTTCGCACCCTATTGCAGGAGGCGGGTTCGGGCCGGCTGGCCAACCTCTGGCACTCTCTCCAAGATAGCCAGGGATTATCGCAGCTGCCGCTGGGCAACCGGCTGGCAACAGAGCGGCCCATGGCCCGAGATCAATTGGCTTCGGCCAGCATCGTACGTGATGTTCAGGAATTCATCCGGGCCATTACCTAGACAAAATTCCCTCTCCCCTCCGCACCAAGATGAGCAGGCAGAAGGGGGTTCGAGACACTTATCTTAAGCCTGAGGAAAAAAGCCGTTTCCTAACACCGGACCCGGCTTGGTTCCCCCTCTGCCGGCTGGGCTTACGCCAAGCCACCCTCTCCCGCGGTGGGGAGAGGGAGAAATAGGATCACCTTATTTGGCTGAAATAGTGCCAATTTTCTTGCAACACTTTCTAGCAGGAGAATTGCAATGGCGGATGTGATGCGTTGGCGATACGGTGAGACCAATCCGGTGGTAGCAGCAGTAGCTGCGCAGACGCTGATCGAAATCGGAGATCTGGTCTGGCAAGATGGTGGGGAGGCGAAACCAGCCAGTCTCCTTCCGAACCAGGGCACAGAGTCGGCCAATCAGGAACAGTTTGCCGACCGGTTTTTGGGCGTAGCCATGCAGCGGAGTCCTGCGGGGCAAGATCGGCCTATCCGCGTAGCCACAACCGGCGTTTTTGAGTTCGATTGCCCGCCGAGCGATTTTGAACTTGGCGATTGGATTGGACCAGCTGGCAGGACCGACGGCGGCTTGCAGAACCAACGAGTCAAAAAAGTAACCGATCCAAAATACGCCATTGGCCGATGCGCCAAGCGAGGCAAAGGAGTGCAAAGCGTATTGGTGGACATCCGATCCACCATCATGACCGGCGGCGTCGAAGGAACTACGGCCCCACCGGCCAGTAGCTCCAGCGGACAGTAAAAAAGTTATCCAAAAACACTTTGGAGGTGGAAGCTGCCGAAGGAGCAGGCCGGGCACCCTTGCACGGCGGCAGGCAAAACAGCCAGACAATCGACTCAAGAAAAGATGGATAAAAAACAGCACAACTATTCCTGGATTTCCGGTTGTGCGGCAGAAAGACCAGCTGCCTGCACCGGCCTGCTTCGCAGGCTGCTCTCTTGGCGCGGTGGGCAAAGGGGATAAAAAGCGGAGGGCAGAAGGCAGTGGGAGATGTTAGGCTTTTGGGATGGTAGGCTTTAAGGAGCCTAGATTTCCGCTTGTGCGAGAATGGCAAACAAAACGGGGTTAAGCAGATAAACCTTAATCCGATATGTAAACCTTTGTAGAACATTTTTTGCTAGGAGGTAGTTTCCGTGGCAACGATTAAGTATCGAGAACTCAAGCGGCGGTATGAGTTAGATGGACCAGCAGCAACGGTTCAGCATCTGCGGGAAGCCCTCTTGCAGAAACAGCTCCGTCCAGAGGATTTTTCGATTCGGGATTTGGCCGAAGCGCTTGTGCCCGACGGCCAAGAATGGGTCCGGTCTCTGGACCCACGCTCCAGTGGCGGAGTGCAGCTTTGGGAAGCAGGGGAGGGGGTGGATGTAACGGCTTTTCTGAACGTTACCGGTCAATTGATCTACGCCAAAATCCTCGAAGGTTACAGCCAGGAGGTGTTTGTGGCCTCCCGGTTGGTCGAAACGATCTCCACGCGATTGGATGGAGAGAAGATTCCTGGCATCGGCCGAATTCCAGACCAGGCCACCGAAATTGAGCCGGGGATGCCCTACCCGCATGTGGGCTTCGGCGAAGACTATATCGAAACGCCTTCGACCACCAAACACGGCCTGATCGTAGCGGTTACCAAAGAGGCGATCTTTTTTGACCGGACACACCTCATCCTGCAACGGGCTGCCGAAGTGGGCGAAGTGCTCGGCCTTAACAAGGAAAAGCGGATCCTCGACGTGATTCTGGGATTGGTGAACACGTATAAGTGGAATGGCGTCACATACCAAACATATTATCATATAGCGGAGCGGGGCCCATGGGTCAACGCACTGGCCGACAACGAACTGGTGGACTGGACCAACGTCGATCGAGCGGAACAACTGTTTGCTGAGATTCTGGATCCTTCCACGGGCGAACCGGTCTTGGTGGAACCGAATGCGGTGCTAGTGATGCCGGCTTACCGTCATGCGGCCAATCGGGTCTTTTACGCGACTCAGATCACCTACCAGCCGGACGGTCGGCCCACAGCGACGACCACCGCCAACTTGCTGCGTCGCTATCAGGTCTATGAGAGCCGATTGGCCTACCGACGGCTGGTGAATGCCGGCATACCTGCCGAAGAAGCCCGCCAATGGTGGTTTATCGGCAATTTTCGGAAGGCATTTGCCTATATGGAAAACTGGCCGATCACCGTTACCCAATCGCCGCCGGGCAGCGAAGCAGATTTTAACCAAGATATTGTCGTACGATTTAAGGCAAGTGAACGAGGCACCCCGGCCGTGCTCAATCCACGCTATGTCGTCAAATGTACTGGACCAGTCCGTTCCAGCAGCTCGTCGTAATGGGGGGCATCGGGCCGACATCCTGGCCCTCATCTGGCGTGGGAGCAGAAGGTGCAAGGTTGGCATTCCCGCCAAAGCCCGAAACCTGAAAAGCTCACAGAGGAAACATTGTACCCGTGGTTGGGCGGGGATGAGAGTGGGAATGCCTTCCGCCGGTTTGGCTTCGCCAAGCAATCCTCTTGGTGCGGAGGAGGAACGTGGTGCGGCCCTAAAAGTAGTCAAGGATTCGCGATTGCCTGATAGGGAGAAAGCTATGGTCGATGATCTGGAGAAACTTCGGCAGATTCGGGCACAGACATTGGCCCTGATCGAGGAGCTGACCAAGCAGCCGAAACCGAGCTATCGGCTCGAAGGCCAAGAGATTAGTTGGACGGAATATCTGGGCCGATTGCAAGCGGTGGTGGATTGGTGCGACCGGAAATTGGCCGCGCAGGAGCCAGTGGAACTGCGGAGCCAAGCGGTTACCTGAGCCGGCGGCCGGTTGACGACCAAGAGAAGTTTTTGTCCCCCGGAGCTTCACTTTTGCCATCTTTTGCAGCTGCTTTTATTTTCTCGAGGTTTGCTATTTTTCCTAGCCGGTTTCGCCACCAGCAGTTAGGACGAAACTTTCCTTTGTTCACCCAATTTCCTACCTTCAATAGTTCCAGGGAGCTAGAGTACTCCCCTGCCGGCAGGATGCCAAAAATGGCAACAGTGGAGTTTTATTTTAGGCAGTTCGCCTTTGAGAACTGTTTGTCCAGCAGCTTTCCTGAGGCCAACGTCTTCCAACGGTTAGAAGCTGCCAAGGAAGCCGCTCCTTGGAAATTGGGAAACTGGAGCTTAACAGCAGTTGCGGAAAAGGACCCATCCGATGGTTTTGCAGTGGGATGTACGTAAGGATATTTTCCTAGCAGCGGATGGTTGGGAGCCGGTACGGCTAGTTCGGGGCCACAGCGGCCAACCGATGGCTCCGGATTCCTCCGGCCAGTCAGGAGCTGAACAGTACCAGATCAAAGCTCTCCGGGGACCGATCAGCCTGGAGGAGGCAGCGTTGTCTGGAGGAAAGTACACGGCAACAGATGTGATTTGGCAGATAGCAGCCGAGCAGTTGCCGGAACCGCCCAGACTGGGCGATCTGATCGTCGATAGTCGAGGGGTGTCGTATCGGGTGCTCCAGAGTAGGCTGTTGGAACGGACAGGGCGGTATCGGTGCGTGTGTCGGCACCTGGCCATCGAGGCAGGGCTGGACAACTTAGTGGATATCGAGCGAGCCCAACCGAGCAAGGGCCCCGATGGGGTAGAAGTGCTTCAGTGGAGCGTTTGGCGAAGCGGCCTTCGGGCTAAACTGCAAGTGCGGGAAAGCCAAGTCCAGATAGAAGGTGATCAGATCGCCAGCCGACCACGATTGAAAATTTACTTCGCTGAGATGGTGCCGTTGGACCAGCACTGCCGGATTCGAGGACCGGATGGCCAACGCTACCGGATTTTGGCCGTCCGAGGCCAAGATCGCATCGACGGCCTGATGGAAGCGGACCTAGAACCGATCCCACCTTAGCTCGCCTTTTGCCATTGTTGGCTTCGGCCCGGAAGAGCAATGCTCTAACTGCTTGTAATTATTGGGGTTACGAAATTCTGGGAATAAAGGCTGTATTTGCCCTAACTCCTGGAAACAAAAGCAGTTAGGAAAATTGGCAAAAGTCGAGCTAAGAGCCTCTGATCTGCCTGGTTCTAGCAGGAGAGTGGCCATGTCGCTGGAGAAGGCGATCCATCAGCAGTGGGCGGCAAAGGGGAAGCTACGAGAGTGGTTACCAGTGGAACGGCTGTTTACTGGACGTGTCAGCCACGGCCAGATGCCCTACGCCACGCTTTGGCGCCTTGGCAGTCGGGCCCTGTGGCGGACTGCAGCCGGAGATCTACTGGAGGAAGTCCGATTGGCCCTTCGGGTTTGGCATCCAGAGTATGAGCGGCTTCGAGCGGTGGTGGAAGAGGTACGGCGAGTCTTGGACCGAAGCAGTTTCGACTTGGATGAGGGGGGCCGGGTAACGGCTCTTTTCGTGGATCGGCAGCGGTACCGACAGGAACCGGAAGGCCATTGGGGGGCTGAAGTAGAAATGATCGCCCAGGTCTATTGGCCGCCGGAGGATTAAAAAGACCTACTTTCCCTCAGGAAAGGACAAATGCTATGGGAACCTTATATAGCAGTCTGTTGTCGCAGGTAGGCTGGAGCTGGCAGAGCGGAACAGACGCCGCACCGGTGGTGGATAACAATCGGCTGATGTACCGGAAGGATTTGGAGCATGGGCAAGAGGCGTTTGCGGCAGATGTAGTGTGGCACGCAGAAGGGCAGCAACTGGACCAGGGTGAAAGCCGCACATACGACCTTCAGCAGATGGCGTTTGAGGTGTTTGGCGATAAAGTAATCATTTGTTTCCATAAGGTGCGGGCCATGGCCATTGTCCATCGGGGACAAAAGCCGGGACTACTTCAGGTAGGCGGGGCAGCTACGGCGGCCTGGCAGGGCCCGCTGGCTGAGCCAGGCGCCAAAATCCAAATCCCAGCCCAGGGAGCTTTCTGGGCGGCGGCGCCAGAGGAAGGTTGGCCGGTCAGTGCCCAGGCCTGCCAACTTCGCCTGGAAGCCCTCGGCGGCGATGTGCTCTATGACATGGTACTTCTGGGCAATCGGCCAGAAAACTCTTCATCCTCGTAACAGGCCAACGTTTTTGGAGAGGCATCTGGATGGCCAAAGAGCGAATCAGCGTTTTGAGCAGTAAAGACGGTTCGGTGTGGGTGGCTGGGCAGCCGGTAGCCCTGGTGCTTTGGTGGGCGCTGACGAAGCGGGCTTCCAGCAAGGCGTATGTGGCCAACGACACTGGCGCCTGGCGGCAGCGCATGGCAGGGGCAAAAGAGACCTACGGCCAATTCGAGATGAAACTCCAAGCCGATGGCACAGTGCCAGTCCAAGAGGGGCAGGAAGTAAGCCTTCGGCTCCACGTGGACAGCACCGGCCAAAACTATTATGAACTGCCGGTCCTAATCGAGCGGATCAGCACCCGAGTGGATATAGCCACCGGAGAGGTGATTGGCTGTATAGTGGATTTTGTGAGCACGGGTGAGGTGGTCGGCCATGGCATGGTGGGGCAGAGGCCCGATGGGTAACCATTCCGAAAAGGCAATCCGATGAACGGAAACAGTTCGGAAAATATTGGAGTTTTGTTGATGGCAGTGGTGGATCGCCTCCAAGGGTTGATTCAGACGCTTCGGGCGGATCAGGAACGGCTGAGCGTGGAGCAACTGCGCGCCGCTTTACGAACAGCCGAGGCGGTCGAAGAGATGGCCCGGCAAGGAATAAAACTGCAAGAGGTCCCAACGGCCGTCTGGGGACCGTAAGCAGACCATGTGCAGAAGGCAGACGCCCGGTAGGGAGTAGAGGGTAGGCAGTGGCGTGTGGAACAGTGGACAGATCACCCAGCCGCGCCAGTACAGAAACGGCCTTTTCGGGAGTAGGTAGGATGGAGATAGTAGGCAGTGGACACTGGCAGGCAGAAGGCGGAGGGATGGGCGATGGCGGTGAGATTTAAGGAGTTGGGCGGTTCGCCGGTCGAACAGTACGGGGCAGATGGGTTTTCGGCTTGGCGGGAGTTTTTAGTAGCCTGGGAGGATCGGGATCAGTTTGCGGCGGAGGTGCTGGGAGAGGCGTGGGGCTGTGGCGGCGGCTGGGGGATTGGTTACCCGGGTAAACCTGCCGTGCGGGCGGTCTCGGTGCGGTTTGAGCCGTTTGAGCCGGATCGGCCCGATCAGAAGCCGTTGGCCGATTTAGCCAGAGATTTAAATAGCTATAGCGGATCGTTTGCCAAGGCCCGGGTGGAATACCGAACCCTGGCATCGGCCCGAGCGGATGATCCGAAAGTGCCGGAAGGCACGTATTTGACGTATCGGATGCGGTTTTCGGCCGAGTATGTGCCGCTGGTGGCCCGAGGTTGGCAGTGGGCGGACAACCCAACCATACCAGTACCGGATGATTTGCAGATCACCCTTTCGGTGCCGATCACCGAACACCATGTTACCTGGCATCGAGTGGTCAACCCGCCGTGGGATGCGATTCGAGCCTTGCAGGGGAAGGTGAATGCTGGGCCTTTTTTAGGGGCAGCGCCGGGTACTTTGCTTCTAGAAGGTGCCGACGCGGATAAACAGTTCCAGAGCGGCTACGACTTGGCCCATCCGGAGCTATTTTGGCGGGTGCATTATGTATTTCGGGAACGTGCGATTAAGTTCGGCGGACAGGTGTACGGATGGAACTATCATTTTCGGGAACGACCAGCCGG
This sequence comes from Thermoguttaceae bacterium, assembly GCA_025062105.1. GTDB lineage: Bacteria > Planctomycetota > Planctomycetia > Pirellulales > Thermoguttaceae > JANXAQ01. Next base: position 10,540 of record JANXAQ010000266.1, on the reverse strand, counting down.
TTGGGTGGCCTTGGTGCAGAACGGACGGCCTCTGTACGAGGCAGGCGACTTTTCGGCACTGTTTCAATTTACAGCCACCCAGGGATAACCACTTTTAGACCGGACAGCTTTTTATTGACCTTGGAATAACCAAGTAAACAGATCCTACCCCACGACAACCGGGAAACCCCGGTTCCTGGTGGGCTGGATTGCTTTAATTAGTAATCTTGGTGTCCCATTTCAATTGCCGCACATCCGTTGCTCCCTGTTGTCATCCTTGCGCAAGGAGCAGTCCTGCTTGAGCAGAGATTTTCCAAAGGACAAGATCCTTCCGATCCGCACGTTACTAGGAGGGGTCTGAGTGGTTGACAGGGTCCATTTTCCCGTTTTTGCGTGTTTTGCTGGTGCTCCACCGGTTGCATTTGAAGTTGGACACCAAGTAATTCAAAGACCAATAGCTAGCCATCTGCTCCCATAGCTGTGGTGAGTGTGGCCTTTTGGAGAATAGGCGGATGAAGGAGTCCAGCGGATGCCATCGCCGTTGGAACATGTGGCGGCAGGTCAGGCCCTGAGTGCCGGGCATCAGAATGCTCTGATAGATCGGCTGAATGCGGTAAGCCGATTTTCTGCAGGGGGAGCATTGACCGCTGGACATGGCAGCGGCGGCTTGGGGGTTTCGGCGCCGGATCGGGTGCGGCTGGCCATCTGGCAACTCACCGGCCCCATGCAGCGAGCTACGACCAACGGCATTCCAGACGATGTGCCCAGTGCCCCGGCAGTGCCGGTCTGGTATTTTCCGGTCGATGGCACAGCACCGGAAAATCGCTATCAGGCGGCTCCGGAATGTTCCCGGGCAGACCGACTGTATTTTGTAGCCGGCTTGCCGGGAGATCAGCGAAGTCAACTGATGGAGCTTTTACCGGGACAGCCGGGCGATGTAGCTATCCCCCGATTTGCCCCTGGAGATTGGGTCTTAGCCCGCTTTAACAACCAAAGCGGTCGATGGGAAATCCTGGAAGGTCCGGAAACTCTCTGGCGATTTGAACTGAAAACTCCACTGCAACCCAATGGCGATCGGGATCGGCCCAGTATAGCAACTGCCTACCTGGTGGTGTTCGATCCCCAGCAGGGCGAATACATCCGGACCAACGTGGAATTTCCTGTGGCCGACTTTCTGGATATCGCCCAGGGAGAACCCGGCGACCGAGGCTACGCCAGACGATTAGCCGACTCACATCTGGCCGCTGGCTGGGAAGTGCTGGTGCTCAAATCGGAATCCTCCAGCAGTTCCGAGGACGGCTCCAGCAGTGGGGAAGATTCTCATAGGTCCAGTAGTAGCACTGGGCAAGAGACCGAACTGGAAATTTTCACCTCTCCACTCCAACGCCTTGGCAATTATCTCCAAATAGCCCGCAAAAAGCTTGTTTTTGTGGACGGCCGATTGGTAACTGTACACAGTCTTCAGCCAGTAAGCGTCTATCTATGTTGCGATGGCAGCGGCAGTGGAGGTGGTCAACCATCAGAACCCTCGGAGCCTTCCCAACCCCTTAGCAGCCAACCACCCAGTAGCGAAGACTGCTATCCAGAACAACTTTGCGTCAGCGGCAATCTGGTTCCCGAAGCAGCCAAAGGCACCTATCACAAAACAGGCCAATTAAACGACCGACCTCAATGGTCCAAAGGCGATTGGCTCATCGATTGGGACCGCTGCGGCCAAGATCAAAAGTGGTATTGGTGGGTCCATAAACCAGGACAATATCCAGATCAATATAGCTGGCGCAAACCAGATTCTGAATGTCCTCAAGGGGAATATGAACCTTATGATGGCACTTCGGGTAATGCCATAGTAAGCACCGGACCGTGTGCCACTTCCAGTGAGCCGCCAAGCTCTGAGCCACCGAGCAGCCAGCCGACGAGTTCCGAACCGCCCACTAGCGCCACGGTCTATACGATCTTCTATCGATGCGAAGATTGGACCGGCCCCTATCATGCTACCGGCGAGTATTACGGCGTTTGGTATAGCAATGCTGGTTTGTGTAGAGCTTTCTATACTTCCGTCATCCCAGAAGGCTATCCCATCGATGTGTGGTGGTTTTATGGTTTAGAGTGCCCCAGCAGTTCGGAGGCTTCGAGTTCTGAGCCGCCAAGCTCTGAACCACCTAGTTCTGAACCGTCGAGCAGCGAAGAAACTTATACCATCTTCTATAACTGCCACACATTCCAAGGACCATACTGGGCACAAGGTAGTTATTTTGGTGTGTGGTACACCAGCGCGGGTTTGTGTTTTGCAGCGTACAGTTCTCCAACTCCGGAAGGTACCTCGATTAACGTGTGGAATTTTTACGGCCTGGAATGTCCATCGAGTTCGGAGCCGCTCAGTAGTGAGCCGCTCAGTTCAGAACCCTCCTATGAGGAATCCTCAAGTAGTGAGTGGTTATGAGGTCCGAGATGACACTAGTAACTATTTTGATACCTGTTTGGAACACGCCAGCCAGGATGCTTGGCGACTGCTGGCGATCGATCCTGGCGCAGACGTGGACCAATTGGCAGTTGGTGGTTGTGGATGATGGTTCTAGTTTGCCAGAGACCCTGGAAGTGCTAAAAAAGTGGGCGCAGGACCGGAAGGTGCATTTGATTCGGCAAGAGCATCTTGGGTTGTCTCAGGCGTTGAATCGGGGATTAGAAGCAGCCCAAACCGAGCTAGTCGCCCGGATGGACGCCGATGATCTGATGGTGCCCGATCGGCTGGAAAAACAAGTCCAATATATGCTTCAGCATCCGGAGGTAGATATCCTAGGCGGACAAATAGAAGCATTTGACGATAACAGCGGACAGCCATCTTGGCGCACGCATCATCCGCTCCAGGTAAACCCAACGGAACTCCAGCAGGCAATTCTGGAAGGTCAAACACCATGGTTTCTGAACCATTCGGCGGTCATGTACCGCCGCAGTCGCATCTTGGCCTTGGGTGGTTACGACCTGTGCTTTGGTTGGGCTCAGGACTTTGATCTTTGGCTTCGGGCACTTCGGGCAGGCTATATCATCCGGAATCTTCCGGATGTAGTACTAAGATATCGACTTCACGGAGGCCAGAGCAGTAAAAACTCCCTGCTTCCCAAACACGACCATCCTCTGATCGAACGAGCAAAGCGGTTATTTTGCAAGAAGATGCCAGAAAGGATTTTCCTTGTCGGCTATCCCGGAGACATGGGCGGCGCCGGAACCGAATGTTGGCATAGTTTGCTTTTGTGGCGGCGGTACAACCTGCAAGTGGTCTGTGTTCCCACCTGGGGAAGCCCCCCATGCTGTTGGCGGCAACGGGTAACCTTGCTAGGCTATCCGACCTTCGAAACCCAGCCCGATCAACTAGCCCAGGTGGCTGGTTTGCCTGGCTCGATTGTGGTAAGTTTCTGCAACAGTCAGTTTTTGGCCCATGCGGATCGGGTTCGGGCGTTGGGTTGCCGGATTGTCTGGGTGGGCTGTATGTGTTGGCTTTTCGAAGCCGAACGCCGCCATTATGAAAAATACGGCCCCTTCGACGCCTATGTGTTCCAAAGCCACTATCAGATGGATAAACTCTTGCCGCAGCTTGCTTCTTATGGAGTACAGCCGGAACAATGCCATCTGGTACGAGCGGCCTTCATGACCGAAGAATGGCCATTTCGCCCAAAGCCGCACAAAAAGGGAGAGCCCCTATGGGTAGGACGCATCAGCCGACCTGCCCCCGATAAGTTCCACCCGAAAACCTGGTGGATTTATGAGCGAATCCCGCATCCTGTCCGTGCCCGGATCATGGCTTGGAGTCCAGAAGTACAGCAGAAGATCGGTCCGCCCCCACCTTGGGCCGAAGTCTTGCCCAGCAGAACCGAAACTGCCCAGCAGTTTTTCTCCAAGCTGCATGTGATGCTTCAGGTCAATGGCGGAGCCGAAGAAAATTGGCCCCGAAGCGGCCTAGAAGCGATGGCCGCCGGCGTCCCGATTGTAGCCCCAAACCAATGGGGATGGCCGGAGATGATCCGGCATGGACTTACTGGCTTTCTGGCCAATACAGAAGACGAACTTGCCTACTATGCCGCCCAGCTGGCCTACGACGAGGGGCTTCGGCAATTTATGGCCCAAACAGCCCGCCGACACCTGGAAGAAAACTTAGCTCGGCCCGAAGTCATCTGGCACCGCTGGCAAACCGTGTTTGCCTCACTCCTGTAGCTCCAACCGGCGAGAACACCAAAAACTTTTGTCGAACCAGTTCTTCCCAAGATCATCCACCTGCAGTTCTCATTGTCTGGCACCCGACGGAATGGGAGTGTGGATCGAGACAATACCAGCGGGTGGACTTTCATAGATAAGTTCCCCATTCACCAATACCTTCAAGGAACCTCTACATAATTCAAAGGGGATATTTTGATACCATTTTCGATGTCCTTCTTCTAACACCACATATAGAGCTGCAACATTCCTAGCACCCAATAGATAGTAGGTGTTCGGGTAGAAGAACCAAACGGCTATAGAATCAAAAGTCCATAAAGTTCACTACATGTTCAGAATTTTGCAGAGGTTCCTAAATTTAACGGAACCTTTGTTGAGACAATAACCAAGAGCAGAAAAGGCCTTTGCACCCGCTGGCAACACCTAAACCAGTTGAGAAGGTGCATGGGCAAACAGAAACTCTCGACAACAGATTTCTTCGTTCCCGCCCAGTGGGGGCACAACGTCAGGAAGGACATTGACATTCATTAGTTAATGGTTTTGGGATCTCGACTTTTGCCATTTTAGGCCTTCTCCCGGAAGAGGAAAACTCTTACTCTTTGTCGCTATTTGAGTTAGGAAATTGTGTGAACAAAAGGAGCTCTCGTCGTAAGTACTGGAAACAAAAGGACTTATGGAAATTGGCAAAAGTCGAGTTGGGATGCATTCTACAGCATAATTCTGGATAGGCAGTGTGAGCGGAGAAACTGTGAAACTAGTTTGCAAATGGAATTGCAGGCGCAGCCAAAAAACTATGATCACATGGATTATTTCCAAGGCTATCAATGACAAGGTCCAATTGTTTTTCCCCTGGGGGCAAGGTTACTTGAATCGGTGCCACCATCTTTCTGGTAGCTTCCGCAAGTAGTTGTTTATCAGCATAAACCCGAAATGCTCCATGACCGCCGCTGGCAGCACAATAACCTACTCCAGTAGGGAAGCTCTGAATAATTCTAAGCAGATATTTTTATACCATTTTGGTTTATCTGGCTTCGGCCCAATATATAGCGGTCTGCGGCTGTCAGCGCACAACATATAGTAGTTCCTCAGGGAAAGCAGATGACTGCCAGCCGAAACAAAAGTTCCTGTAGCTCACTATATGTTCAGCATTTTGCAGAGCTTCCTTTACAGTTTGGCTGGTTGGGCTTGGGCGGCCTTTTTGGCCTGTTCCAAAACTTCTTGGACCGAGACCGGACAGCCGCCGCGACGTTTGCTTTCGTCAGCCGCTTCCATAAAAGCGTAGATTTCTAAAGTTTCTTCCACGCTGATAGGCGGCTTGCCAGTCTGGAAAAAACGGGCAATTTCCACTAAAAGCGGACTGTATCCTTCAAATTTGCCGGCCGGAGCGATTCCTTTGTCGCCGAAGACGGTAGCCCCGAAACCGGTTTGCCCCTGCAGGATGCCACGCAGGGTGCCCACTCGGCCGTCGGCCCAAACACCGACCACTATATCGGCGGTAGGGGTTTTGACCCGGCTAACCGTCTTGCAGCCCGGCCCCATGATGGTAAATAAAAGTTCTGTCCCGTGGATGCCGTAATAAAATAGGTCCGGGTGGCTTGGTTCTAAGGGGTAATTTGGGCCGTACGCGTCGCAGCCAAGCACCTTGCCTACCCGAGGGTCGCTCCGCATCTGCGCAATGCCGGGACTGTACCGAAGCGAGGAATTGGAAAAGCAGGGGGTTCCGGTCCTGGCGGCCAAGTCATAAATCCGGACCACATCAGCCAACGTGGCAGCCACCGGCTTGTCGATAAACAAAGGCTTCCTAGCCCGGAAGACCGGTTTGGCCTGCTCCAGATGGGGCCGACCGTCGATACTCAAAAGCATTACCGCATCCACCTGCGGAAGCATCCCATCGATGGTTTCCACGATCTGCACACCCATTTGCCGCATCCGCTCCGTGTTCTTCTGGATGTTCTGGGCGCTGAACGGAATATCCGGGCTATAGGTGGGCACGGCGGCCACTACCTTTAAGGATTTCAGTTCCGGCGGAGCCTCCGGGCTGGTGATGATTTCGGTCCAGGGCACAGCATGGGCGTCCAGGCCGATGATGCCCACCCGAACCGTTTTGCCCCCTTCTGCGGCCCAAACCATTCCTAGAACGCCGCCAACCCACCCAGCCCAAACCGACAACCCGCCAACCACCGGCACAAAAAGGCATCTACTTAGCCAATTTATCCGGCAAACAAACTCCTTCATCGCAGCTTCTCCTATTGAGCTTTGAATAACCAATGAAAGAGCCTTATCCAAGACACAACCACCAAAACCCGGTTCTGGGGGACGGGAGAGCTTTATTTGCCAATTCAAACACCAATAAAAAGCTCGGCTTTTGCCATTTTCCTTACCTGCTTTTGCTTCCAGGAGTTACGACGAAACCTCCTTTTGTCCGCCCGATTTCCTAAGTCCAATAGTTACAAGAAGTGAGAACTTTTCCCCTCCGGGAGGAAGCTAAAATAGCAAAACTGGAGAAAAAGAGGAACCTCTGCATCATTAAAATAGAAAAACCAAGTGGCTATAGAATCAAAAGTTCATATAATTCATTATATGTTCAGGATTTTGCAGCTCCACTTTTGCCAATTTTCCTAACTGCTTTTGTTTCCAGAAGTTAGGGCGATTGCAGCCTTTGGTCGCCGAATTTCCTAACCCCAATAATTATAAGCAGTTAGAGCATTACTCTTCCTGGCCGAAGCCAAAAATGGCAAAAGTCGACTGCAGAGCTTCCAAGAGAAAACCAACTGGTAACCTAGGGTCTGTAGCCTGGCTCGGTGTCCTCTTCACAGACGGCGTTCCTAGGAGTGCCGTCTCAGCCAGGGCGGTATCCAGATAGCTTTACGAACCGAATTAAAGCGGCTTGACGGTGGTGATCCACAAAAACGGTGTGCCCGCTTCGTCGATTCGCACTTCGTATTTGAGTCCGGCCTGGGATAAAACCCGTTCGAGCACCTTGGCGTAATAGGTCCGGCTGGCGGGGAAGGAAACCACAGCCTTTTCCGGTTCAATGCCGTGCCGAGCCAGGGCATTATGATCCATCAGATACACCACTTGCAACCGATCGGCAATGGCCCGGAGGGCTTCGGCGGCGGAGACTCTATCCAGTCGAACATCTAAAAACTCATACAGTTTGGGCAGGATGTCTTTGGGCAGTTTTTCCGGCGTCCAACCTACGGGCCAAATCTCCATGCCGGGCCGCATCCGTTCCAGGTTGTACAAAAGCCGACCTCCTTCCGACCTGGGTACGAGGGCATAGCCGGCAGGTCGCAAAAGGCAGGCCAAGGCCGTCCCACAGGAAAGCCTGGCTAGCTCTTCGGCCACCTTGTCCCCCGCTAGGCCCGGCAGCCGATTGGCGGCCGGCTGCATAGGAAATTGCAGTTTTTGGCCAATCCGGGCCACCGCCTCGGCCCGATCCATGCCCTGGGTGGCAAACCCGACCGGCTGGGCCAGGTCCGCATGAACCTTTTCAAACTGCGGGGCGGTTAAGCCAAAGGCAGCCTTGGGCGGTCGCTCCTGCGGCGGACCTTCGACGGCCAGCTCCTCCAACCAACGGGCCAACTGCCGCACTTGGTCCAACCGAAACTTTGCCCCCGGTAAGACCACCTCCTGTCCCGTTAAGATGCCAGTGACCCGATATAGGGGCGGGTCGGTGCCGATCCGTTCGATGCCCGGTTGATCTAGCGGGCTAGCCTGCCGGATTTGCATCTGCCGGATACCTGCTTGAGCCAATGCCCTGGCCCAGGTTTGCGGATCGGTAATGGCCGCCTGCGGAGAGATCAAAAGTACTAGTTCCACCCGGCCTGCCGTCGCTGGGGCGGCAGAGGCACCCTGCCGCCTTGTTTCGGAAGAGGCCCCCACCGCTGACCCTGCGCCGGCTGGCGGCCCCGCCCCAGCTAAATCACCACCTACCCAAAACGCACCGCAAAACATCACAACCAGTAGCCACCATATCCTGCTATCCTCCCATCTGTTGCAGTCCGATCGATGGCTCATAGGCGGCATCCTTTTGTCAGAAAGGAAGTTAAATCATCTGCCCGTCCCATCGCACAAAGGCTTCCATGGCGTAATATTCCGGCAAGCCGATCTGGTTGTACAAATCAGCAGTATTCCGGTTCCGATCCTCCGCACGTTGCCAGAATTCCCGGGGATCGTCTGGGCCGGGGAATAGAGCTGTATCTTTCTGCGATTCATGGCGGAAAATGGCCTCTTTTTTGGTTTGCAGCTCAGCAGGCGAAAGCGGAACAGCCATCTGAATCTTATGCAGCGGCCATTCCTGCCAGGCGCCTCGGTAAAGCAGCACCTCGGGCCGATAGCTTTGCTCGACCTCTAGTTGTTGTAAGACGCTAAAGATGATCTTCGCACAGACCCGATGGGTGCCATGCGGATCGGAGAAATCGCCGGCCACATAGATTTGGGCGGGCCGAACCCGCTGGATCAACTCTCGGACGATCTGGAAGTCCTCCTCACCAGGAGGACGTTTTTCCACCATTCCGGTCCGATAGAACGGCAGGTTCAGGAAATGCAAGTTTTCTTCTTTGCACCCGCAGACAGCAGCAGCGGCCTTTGCCTCGCTCCAACGGATCAATTCCTTGACTTTCAGCACTTCGGGCGAATCAGGATCTCCGGGGGCCTTTTTGCTTAACGCCTCCAGGATCCGAGCCTCTAAGGTTTGGGATTTTTCCGTGTCGATGCCGAACTGTCGGTTCATTTCGGTCACGAAGTCGGCCATGCGACGGGCATCGTGGTCAAAGACAGCGATATTGCCGCTGGTCATGTAGGCGATGTGCACATCATGGCCGTCTTCCACAAGTCGGCGCAGGGTTCCGCCCATGCATATGACGTCGTCGTCCGGATGGGGACTAAAGCAGAGGATCCGCACCGGTTCCCGGCCGGCCGGATGATCGGTGATGGTATCCATCATCCATTGAAAAACCCGTTGGGCAAGGCGGGATGCCGGCCCATAATGCCGAAGCAATTGGTGCAGGTCGTATCGCCGGAAATCATCACCCTCCAGTTTCAGCAACGCCTTTTTCGTTTGGAAACAAAGCCAAAGCACCGCTTGTTTGATCAGTGAATCGGTCCAATCGACGTTGCCTAAAAGCCAGGGAGTAGCTACCCCCGTCAGCTCGGCGGCCGCCCCCTCGTCGGCCACACAAGTAACATTGCCATGCTCCTGCAGAAAACTGGCCGGGACCCGGTCGGTAACCGGCCCCTCCAACGCCTCCCGTAGGATCTTGGCCTTGTTTTCTCCAAAGGCCAACAGAATGATCTCCCTGGCTTCCAAAATACTGGCAATGCCCATGGTAATCGCATGGGTAGGAACGTTGGCTTCATGGAAGAAGTCTTGGGCGGCGTCTTTCCGGGTAACCGGATCCAGGCGAACCAAGCGAGTTCGGCTATGCCGGATGCTGAACGGCTCGTTAAACCCTATATGGCCGTTTCGTCCGATCCCTAGAAGTTGGAGGTCGATGCCGCCGGCCCGTCGGATTTTCTGTTCATATTGTTGGCAGTAAAGCTCCAGATCCTCTGCGGGCACCGTCCCGTCGGGAATGTGGATGTTTTCAGGCCGAATATTAATGTATTTAAACAAATGTTCGTGCATCCAGCGATGGTAACTCTGCGGTCGATCCGGTCGCAGTCCATAATATTCATCCAGGTTAAAGGTGATGACCCGGGAAAAATCCAACCCTTCTTCCCGGTGAAGCCGGACCAGTTCTCGGTAAACGGAAACGGGACTGGAGCCGGTGGCCAGTCCTAAGACCGCATACCGGCCGTAGGAGTTCCGCTCCCGGATGGTATTAGCTACCAGTTGGGCCACATGTCGGCCTGCATCGTCGGCCGAACGAAAAATATAACACGGAATTTTTGTGCCTGCACAAGGTCGTCCAGTCGTCTGTGTGCTCTGCCTTTGCATAGGAATTCCATCTCCTCCTATCGCAAACCATCTGGAACCTCTGCATGGTTCCTAACGAAAAGCTTTTCCACCACGGCAGCACGCCCCCCTTGCTCACCTCCCCTGTAGCCTACCTGGCAAGGAAAGCATCCAACTGATACTAGCAACCTCTGGAAAATCCTGAACATATCGTGAAGTTAAGCAACGTTTGATTCGACCGGCTTTAGTACCCTTCGGTCCAACACCTATTCCCTATCACTAGGAGAACTTGCATCCCCCATATTGGGTAGCGCCCATAGGGACCAAAACGATATGAGGACCTCTGCATAATTTACTAGGGTGGTAGCATTGTTAGCACCCAATAGATATCAAATGTTCATATAAAAGAACCGAACAGCTATAGAATCAAAAGTTCATAAAGTTCACTTCATGTTC
>JANXAQ010000256.1 GCA_025062105.1 Thermoguttaceae bacterium | reverse complement strand
AGGAAAACTCGTTGAACAACATAGAATGGATCAAATAGAAAATATAGGCAAACCATTTTCTGAAACCAAAGACCTCCTGATCTTCTAAATGATTTTTCCTAAATTGTGCAATTTATCCAAAGTAACCGTTAGCTTGTTTTGAAAGGTTGATTTATCCCCCAGACTGGGGCAATCGTTTGCTGCTGCTGTGAGGGGTAAATCCATCCCAAAGATGTGTATAACAGCCAGCGGGCCTGGTAGGGACTAGGGGCTCTGCGCTGAAATGGCAAAAGTCAAGGCTTGATGAACAGGGTGCCTAACTTAGCCAAAATGGTGATGTTAATTGTTGGTGGAGGAGTTGGTGGGAGTTTTAAGCCGGGGAGGAGGAGTGGTCTCCTGAAACTTTCGTTGGATCGCGTCGACCTGGGTAGAAGGCCACCCAAGGGGGGATTGGTCGGATTCTAAGATGGGCGGCAATGGCTGATCTCCCACAAGTTGAGCTGCCGCCTTTTGCACCGAAGCCATTCGGGCGGCAGTTTCCGAAGGATTTGGGGTTCGGGCTACATAAACTAGCCGATGTTTTTCCGGTACTTCCCAGAGGATCCAGCGGAGTTTTTCCTGACCGGCAGGATTAAGCTGGCCGGTTTCCGGCTCGAAATGGAAGTCGCTTAATAGGTTCTGTCGACGCCAACCGTTCTGAATGATGGTTTCCATAGTAGATCGGACCTGTTGGCGGTCGGGTTCGGGCAGCCCGTTCGGCCACCGGTTGTTTTCTCGCCAATCGTTAATCACATGTCGGATAAAGAGTTTTAAGGGGCCTGGGCGGCAGGGATCGGGGGGGCAATAGGCATGAGGAGGCCGGATCACCGAGGGGTCCGTCTCTTGGAAATTTTTGCCATTTTGTGTATTTGCCCCATTTTTACTTTCTAAGGAAGATCCTCTGCCCAGATTCTGGGAGCCTACCACTGGTGGAAGAGGAGCTATTTCTTCCTCCGAAGCGGAGAGGAACTCATACTCGGAAAGTGCAATGCCTCCCCCAGTAGGGGTGTGGTTAATTGGGGGAGAGTTGGCATTTGCAAAATTAGAAAACGTAGAGAAAATACAAAAAATAACAAAAATACCGATGTTTTTTCTAATGCCCATCTGTGGCTTCCTTACTCCGAAAGATTCCTTCATCCCCCCCTATTTGGAGGGGTTCTCCAGCCCGAATCTAGCCTTATCTTGTATCGGACTTAGCCGCCGGCCATCTTCGGAAACATCTCTCGCATCATGGAAATAGCAGCTGGGCCGACCAGTACCACAAAGATACCTGGAAAGATAAACAGCACCAAAGGGAAGATGAGTTTGACGGCGGTTTTGGCGGCTTTTTCTTCGGCTAATTGGCGGCGTCGGGTCCGCATCGAATCGCTCTGTACTCGAAGAGCCTGGGCGACGCTGGAACCGAACTTGTCTGCCTGGATGAGTACCCCGGCCAGGCTTCGTAGGTCGGCCACTCCGGTCCGAGCCCCTAATTCATGCAGGACTTCGGCTCTGGGTCGGCCCATTTGGAGTTGGAAATTGGCCAGGGCAAACTCTTCGGCCACTACCGGATAGACGTCTTTCATTTCTTCGGCTACTTTGCGCATAGCTTGATCGAGCCCTAGGCCGGCTTCTACACAGACAACCATCAGGTCTAGGGCGTCGGGCAGGCCGAGGAAGATTTCCTGTTGGCGGCGTCGGGCCAGATACCAGACAGCCAGATCGGGCAAATAAAACAGACCGCCTGCGATTGCTATGGTAGTGATCAGCCCCTTTTGTTGGAGTCCATAGCTGAATAGACTGACGCCTCCGCCCAGCAGAAGTCCTACTAGCAGTCCGGCGAATTTGAATGCCAAGAATATCCTGCTAGCATGTTCACCTCGGAAGCCGGCATAGGAGAGTTTCGCTTTCAATCGGGTTAATTCTTCCTGGGTTTTGGGTTCCAGAGGCTTGGCCAAAACGGCAGTTTTTTCCAGTACTTTGCGGACCGGGTCTTCTTTCAGCAGGTTTTGGGAAGAAGGCTTCCGGGGGGTTTTTATCTCTTGGAGGCGTTCTAATGTCCGGGTACGGCCGCCCGCTAGCTGTTCCAACAGCCACCATGCTCCTACCGTAAACAGGCCAAACAGAGCCACCGGCAAGAGATCTTCAAAATTTCTGAACAAAAGATCTACTGCAAAAATGCTCATAACATTACACCTGGATATTGACAATCTTTTTAATGACTAAAGCACCTAGGAGTTGCATGCCAATAGCTCCGGCCAGCATCTTTTTGCCCATTGGATCGGTAAATAGAACCATCACATAATCTCGGTTGAGATGATAGACAGCAAAAAACAGTAGGATGGGGAGGGCTAAAAGGACTACACCGGACAATCGGCCTTCTGCCGTCAGAGCCTGTACCTGACCCCACAGCTGGAAGCGTTCTCGAATCAGTCGGCCGATTTTGTCGAGGATTTCGGCCAGATCCCCACCGGTTTGTCGCTGCAAGATGACAGCGGTGGCAAAGAATTTCAGATCCAGGTTGGGCACCCGCTCGGTCATCTCTCGCAGGGACTCTTCCATGGGGATGCCTAGGTTTTGTTCCTCGAAGACCCGGCCGAACTCTTTGCCGATTGGCGGTGGCATTTCGGAGGCGATCAGTTGGAAGCCGGCTGCTAAGCTTTGACCGGCTCGTAAGGCCCTGGCCAACATCTCCATCGCATCCGGCAGTTGTTGAGCAAATTGTTTGAGCCGCTGTTTCCGACGCCAAAGGATCCAAAGCATGGGCAGACTGCCGCCGGCCACCAGCCCGACCGGAATCAATGCCCCATGCCAACGTAGCAGCAACCCCAGTACCCCCCCCAGCACCGCCAAACCACCGGAAATCAGCACCAATCGGGGCACTGTCATCGCCACATCTGCCTGTTCAAAAAGTAGGCTGAAATTGCCGAATCGGCTGAGAAACTTTTCAAGCAAGCTGATTTTTTCTTCCAGCGGTTCGGCCAGGAGGCTAGTGGGTTTTGTTTGTTTGGCCCAGGCGGGGCCTGGTTTGGCATACTGCTGGAGTCGGCTTTCCAGACGGTCGGTATGTGGGTTTCGTAAACCGGTGGCTAACCAGGCCACCAAAGCCGTCACCCCTATAAAAACCGCCAAGCCAATCCACAGCGGAGGAATCGTCATTGCTTAGGCCTCCATCATCACACGCTGGCGGAAGATGCTGGCTGGTAGTCGGATGCCAGCCGCCTCTAATCGGGGCATGAACGTAGGCCGAATCCCGGTGGCAATGAATTTGCCGTAGGCCCGGCCATGTTCATCTACCCCCTCCTGCTGATAGAGGAAAATGTCCTGAAGGACAATTGTATCCTGCTCCATGCCCACGACCTCCGTAATGTGGGTAACCCGGCGGAGTCCCCCTTGGAGTCGGCTGGCCTGAATGATCAGATCGACCGCACTAGCAATCTGGCTTCGCATGGCCCGCAGCGGCAACTCAAAACCGGCCATCATGATCATCGTCTCCAGCCGCGCTAAGGCGTCCCGGGGGCTATTGGCGTGCAAGGTCGTCATCGACCCCTCATGACCGGTGTTCATTGCCTGGAGCATATCCAAAGCTTCCGCACCCCGGCACTCGCCGATAATGATTCGTTCTGGGCGCATGCGCAGGGCGTTTCGGAGCAGGTCAGTGGCCGTGATGGCCCCTTTGCCCTCGATATTGGGCGGCCGGGTCTCTAGCCGAACCACATGCTCCTGCTGAAGCTGAAGTTCTGCCGCATCTTCAATCGTAACAATCCGCTGATCGTTCGGAATAAAGCTGGAAAGGGTGTTGAGCAAGGTCGTCTTACCGGAACCGGTGCCGCCGGAAATAATGATATTGAGCCTGGCCTTGATCGCCCCTTCCAGCAGCATGACCATCTCTGGGGTGAATGCCTTTAGTCGCAACAGGTCCTCCAACTTCAACGGATTGGCGCCGAATCGGCGGATGGAAACACACGGTCCATCTAAGGCCAACGGCGGAATAATGGCGTTAAAACGAGAGCCGTCCAACATCCGGGCATCGACCATTGGGCAACTTTCATCCACCCGCCGACCTACCTTGGAAACGATCCGATCGATGATCTGCATCAAATGTTCATTATTCCGGAAGGTTACATTCGTTTTTTCCATTTTGCCCCGACGTTCCACATAAACGCTCTTGGGCCCGTTGATGAGGATGTCGCTGATGGTCGGGTCTTTGAGCAGCCCTTCCAATGGCCCCAAGCCAAACGTCTCGTCCAACACCTCCTCCACCAGGCGTTCACGTTCGGCCCGGTTGAGCATAGTATTTTCTGTATCACATAGATGCTCTACGACTAGGCGAATTTCCCGCCGCAGCACATCCCCTTCTAGCTCGCTGACGCGGGATAGGTCCAGTTTGTCAACCAGTTTGCTGTGGATCCGCTGTTTGAGTTCTTCAAAGCTGGTCTCTTTCGACATCGGCAGTCGAGACAGGTTTGTCGGTGCGCGTGTCATGGCTGTTTCAACTTCGAGCCTAAAAGTCCAGACACCCAAAGAGGATGAAACATTTCCACCAAGAGCCTTTTCCCGAAGGCCCCAAGAAAACATAGCTTATCCAATTTAAGACCTATACTTGAAAAAGGGAAAAGTTCACCCAAACGGCCTGGCCATATTTTTGTCCGTCTCCCTGGTGGAAAGAGTCATCGAGATGGGGCAAGGATACGTTCCAGGGACCTTACTGCCCCCCACCCGGGATTGTCTTCGGGAATGCCGGTCTATTCGGTGGGTTGAGCGTGGTTGTTCACTCGGCCGAAATGTTCCAAAAAAGAGGCTTTTCAGGGGTGTGGGCCGGGCAGAGTTGCTTGGCGGAAACGGGCTTTAGAAAGCCAAGGGGGGTAGGTTGATTTTCTTCCAGGAGAAAGAGCGAATGTCTCAATACTTATCATGGGGTGCTCATTGGCGATCGTTTTGGGGGGCATGGAAGGCCCATCCCCGCTTGGCCTGGGGGCCGGTGGTCATTCTGGTGGTTTTAGGGGGGATTTATGTAGGCGTAGTTCCCCCCAAATGGAGGGCAACCCAGGCCTTCCTAGTCCGGGAAGAGGCCACTACCAGCACCCGCCTCGGTCGATTTGACTCCGGTGATGCCCTGAAAACCGCTCAAGAGACGTTGTTGGAATTGGCTCGAAATCGTTCGGTAGTAGCTGAGGCGCTGCGTCGGGTGGGACCACCGCACAAACAAACCCGCTTGGTCCCTATGGAAAGGAGTTGGCAGAATACCCCCATTGAGAAGGGTACTTCCCCATTAGACGGTGTAGAAAAAAGACCTCTGGGCTCCGCCCCAAATCCAGACGGAATTAAACCCTCCCCATTAGAAGAACAACATTCCCCACTCTTTGAAGAGCCTTGGCCCACCGAAAAAGATATCCGTCGCTTACAAGAGGCAGTAACCGTTACCGCACCGAAGGGGGCTGAGTTTGGGAAAACGGAGGTGATTTATCTGACGGTGATCGCTGAAACTCGAACTCGGGCCTTGGCCTTAGTGCAGGCGCTGAGCGAGGCGCTGCAGCGCTACAGCCAACAACTGCGGGACCGCAAAGCCCAAAGCATTGTGGCCGAGTTGGAGGAGCAGGTTCGGCTAGCCCAATCGGCCCTGGATCAGGCCACTAGCCGCTTACAACAGATGGAACGCCAAGTGGGCTCTGATTTAGGCGAACTGCGCAATCTGAACGACTCCGGCCGGGGCGATAGCAATCTACGGACCTTGCTGACCCAAATCAATGAAGAGCTCCGCAAAGTCCAAGGGAGCTTGGCCGCCAAAACCCAGCTTCGGCACCTGCTCCGATCGGCCCAGGAGGACCCCCAGTCGTTGGTAGGTGCCCCCAATGAGATGTTAGACTCGTTGCCCACGCTCCGGAAGCTCAAAGAGGGGCTGGTCGAGGCTCAGCTACGGACTGCTCAAGTGTTGGGAAAAATGAGTCTGGAGCATCCGTTGGCCCAAGCGGCCATGGCCGCCGAACAGGAGGTGCGGGATCGACTCCGGCAGGAATTGGTCTCCGCTACCGAAGGTCTGGAAGCCGATCTCAAAGTCGAATCGGCCCGTGTGGAAAAACTCCAGCAGCAATTGGCCGAGGTACAGGAGCGTCTGGATCGGCTGGCAGGTCTGCGGGCTGAGTATAATAACCTGGTCAACGACGTTCGGCAGAAAAGTGAGATTTTGGACCGGGCCACCAAGGCTCTAGCCGAAGCTAAAGCCGCCCAAGCATCCGCTAAATCCACTAGCCTTCTGACTCCCCTGGAAGGGCCGCAGGCGGATCCTCGGCCGCTAGGGCCCGGGCCGCTAGTGATTCTGGCCAGTTGTCTGGTAGGAGGCTGGCTGATTGGGGCAGGACTAGTGTTTCTGATCTATCCGCCGCCGGACGGCCAGGGGCGACGGTGGACGGATCGACTTCGGTTTGGCCGACGGGCCACCGATCCGCCTATTGGCCGACGAGCCACCGATTACCTGCCGCAGGGCATGCCAGGGGGGCTTCCTCTAGGAGCCACTGCGTTGCCGCCAGGAACCGCGTCCGGCTCGCCGTACCCATCAGTCCCTTCAGGTGCTATTGTTGGTCAGCCTTACGGACGCCGGGCTACCGATTTTCCGAGGCTTCCAGAATGGGTCAGCCAAAATACCCCTCCTATCTGGATAGCAGGGGGACAACCAGTCGGTTTCCCCATCCCTTCCGCTGTTCCAGGAGTGGCAGCAATTCCTCCCGGTCAGAGTAGCTTCGGCCAGCAAGTCTCAGCCCCCGAAGCAACGGCGCTTACTCCGTCAACCGCCGCAGATTCATCTGAGCCGTGTCGCAGCTCTGCCGAGCTGCCTGTACCGTTGGTCGAACGCCGCAGTGGACAAGACCGCCGCCAAGTACGGTAACATTTTAACCACTATTTGGTCATGCTTTCATCTCCTCCCCGGCTTCCGGCTTCTTTTCTGCTTTCGATGGGAACGATCGTATCCAGATGCCCTTCCGAACATAACTTTTACCATTTTTTCTAACCTATTTGGCCCTCCTAGGACTGACGGCGGACACTGCTTTCTTTTGTCAGTCCTTTCTTTTGTGTCAGTTGTTTAAAGTCGGCTGCTCAGTAGAAAATAGCCGACCTTTGCCATTTTCCTAACTTATTTTGACTCCAGGACTTACGGAGAATTTCCTTTTTGCCCACACGATTTCCTAACTCCAACAATTCCAAGGAGTTAAAACTTTCTTCGTTCATCCAGAGTGCCAAAATGGGAAAAGTCGAGTTAGTGGGAAGGTCTCTGGTTGCTAAGAGTTTCCCGATAGACCTGGGCAACTCTGGCAGCCATGGCCTGTGCGGAATAGTTTTCCAAGTGCCGTTGTCGGGCTTGTTGGCCTAGCCGGGCTGCTTGGTCGGGATGGCGGATAAGCTCCCAAATGGCTTGAGCCAATGCTACGGGGTTGCCCGGGGGCACTAAGAGGCCCTCTTGACCAGGCCGAATCACCTCCTCAATGCCAGCAATCTGGGTAGCAATGATCGGCATGCCCACGGCCATGGCCTCCAACAGCACCATCGGCAATCCCTCCCCGAACAAACTTGGAAGGATAAATAAGTCCATGTTCAGAAGCTCCGCTTCTACATTCTGAACCGGCCCGGTCCATTCCACGTGTCCATCCAAGCCCAACTGAACGGCCTTCTGGTGGACGGCTGCTTGATACTGGGGGCTTTCAAAAGGACCTACTGCCCGCAGATAGACAGGTATGCCTTGCTGCCGGAGCAAAGCCAATGCTTCCAGCAGGACTTCGATCCCTTTTCGGGGGCGAAACAGAGCCACTGTGCCTAGCCGCCATAGGCCTAAATCTGAGCCTCCTGTTGCGGGACCTTCTGAGACGAATGGACTTTTGGTCGCTATAGATTCGGACGGCAAACTCCCCCTGCTCGAGGATGCCTGCAGAGATAATGCTGGTGTTTTGGGAGCTGAGGATAGAATAGGATCGGCCAAATTCCCTGGGGGGAGAATAGATTGTTTATTAGCAGAATGGTTCGGGATATTAAAGCAAATTTTTGGTTTCCAACAGGAAGTAGGTGTAGGGACGCCATTGGGCGCAACGACCAGTTTCTCCCAGGACAAACCCCGACGGTACATCTGCTCAGCTAGCGCCTGACTCACACAAATTACCCGATCGCACCGGCCAAGCAAAAGCTGCTCTAGCGTAGCATTGGCCCAATTGAAAAGCCACCGGGTGCTATCAGCCCAGGCGGGGCTATGCACATGGTAGATCAACGGGACCTTGGCCAGCCAAGCCGCCAAAGTCCCTACCAATAGGCTCCGAGGCGTATGGGCATGAAGCAGCCGGTAGTCTTGCTGCCGAATCAAGCGGGCCAGACGCCATGCTGGTCGTAGATCGAGCCGATTCCGCATCGCTACAAGCCACACCGCCGCCCGCTGACACCGCAGGTGCTGAACAAATAGGCCAGGTTTTAACACAGCAAAGGCCACTTCAAACCCAAACTGCGGTAAATACTGAGCCAACAAATCTTGCACCCGTTCCGCACCGGCATAATACTGACCGTTGATCACATGCAGGATCCGAACGCTGCCGGGTTGGCACAGCCCCGCTTCATGCCCTTGGGCTACTCCAGGAGTCGATAAATCTGCTTTTGCAGAACCGACGTTCTTTTCTTCCTCGCAGGGGCTTTGGTTTGGGAAACCAACCACGAAGGATGCTCCTTGTCTAGAGGCCAGTGCCCCCGAGGATAGTGGACTAGCCGGCGCGGGCTGGAGCCCCCTCAGCGTCCCTAAAAATTGAAACTCTGGAATCCTCATCATGTACAAGCCTCTGCCAGCAATGTTCATGCCGAGCACGGGGCAGAGCCCCTCTGATCCGAAAACCCTCCGATCAGAAAATTTGCTTCAGGAACCTCTGCATAATTCTGAACATATAATGAACTTTATGAATTTTGATTCCATAGGCTTTAACTCGACTTTTGCCATTTTTCCTAACTCCTTTTGTTCCCAGTAGTTAGGACGAGACTCCCTTTTGTTCACACAATGTCCTAAGTCCAATAGTTACAAGGAGTTAGAGGTTTCCCCTTCCAGGAGAAGGCCCAAAATGGCAAAAGTCGAACTAAAGATATCTCCCTCGAATTATGCAGGGGTTCCTCAATAAATTTACTTCAATCCGAAGCTCGACTTTTGCCATTTTCCCTAACTGATTTTACTGCTGACAGTTACGACGAAACTCCCCTTTGTTCACCCAATTTCCTAAATCCAATAGTTACAAGGACTTAGAACAGCCCTCTGCCAGGGCGAAGCCAAAAATGGCAAAAGTCGAGATCCGAAGAACCCCGCCCCAAAATCCTACTTTGAAAGGATAACAGTTCAATCGAACGGAGAAGCCGGCTTTTTCCTCCGTCAATAGCTCCAAGTGTGGCTTGGCAAAAGAAAATTGTTATAACTTCTTATTTCTGAAGGAGTTATATCGTCGCATCTTTGTCGAGCCTGGGCAGCTGGCAAAAGACAAACTCTTAGGGGGTTAAAGGTACCATTTCTGAGCTCGACGTTTGCCCATTTTCTGGGGTGCAGCCCCTTTGGGATATCCTAACCCTTTGACAATATCGGCGTTAGGAATTTTGCTGAAAAAAATATTCAAAGCCTAACTCCTTAGACAGAAAAGAAGTTACAAAAAGCGGCACAAATCCAGCTGAGGGTTGGCGGGCCTAGTTGGCTTCGGTCTGTAGGCCAGAGGAAAAATCTTGACTTAACCGCTCCTGAAAAATCATCGCTTAGCTCAATCTATTACCAAGATATAACTGCAAAGTCCTATTTTGCTTGTCTTCCTGCAACGTCTTATTTTGCACGCCTTCCGGAGTGCTTGTTTCCGGGCTTTCGGAAAAAACTGATTGAAAATTTTGCTCGGAAAGGTGTTGGCCGCAGAAAGGAAGCATTTCCTTATCTTCTTAGCAGCAATTAAGGATTTAGAAAAATTAGAAATAAAAGAACCTTTGCAAAAATCCTGAACATATAGTGAACTTCAGGAACTTTTGATTCTATAACCGTTCGGTTTTTTGTATCCGAACACCTACTATCTATTGGGGGCTAGCAATGCTGACACCCCTAGATATTGGGCAAGAGTGAGGATAGGGTAATATGGTATCAAAATGCTCCTGTAAATTATGCGAGGTTCCGAAACATTATCCGTTCACTAGACTTTGAAAGAACGTCTGAATAATACTGAACATATAGTGAATATTATGAACTTTTGATTCGATAAGCTTTATTTGCCCCCATCTAAATACCTACTATAGGTAGGGTGCTAAGAGTGCTAGCAACCCAATACATTGGCTCAATCCCGGAGGGAAGCAAACGATATAAAAATATCTCCTCGAATTATGCAGAGGTTCCTAAAGTACTTTCCCTGCTAAAACAATGATCCAGTTGACCAAACACACGCGGTAGAAACACATCTGGATTCCCACTTGTGCGGGGATGAAACGGGAGAGGGCATTCCAGATCACAAACAACCCCTCGATTCGGCTGAACTACTCTTACATGAAAGGTGGAGGAACTGCTCAGGAAGAGGATTCTGGGAGTTGGCCCGTGCATCAATAGGCATTTTGTCGGCTAAGCACCGCACGCACAGTACGGACCAAAATCTTCAAGTCCAACCATAAGCACCACTCTCGGATGTATTTATGGTCATATTCGATCCGTTTTTCCATTTTTTCCAAAGTATCGGTTTCGCCTCGAAAGCCTTCGACCTGGGCTAACCCGGTGATACCCGGTTTTACTTTGTGCCGGAGCATATAACCGCGGATCTTTTTCCGATACAGTTCATTATGAGCCGTAGCATGAGGCCGGGGTCCCACCAAAGACATGCTCCCCCCCAGCACGTTAAACAGTTGAGGCAGTTCATCCAAGGAGGTGCGACGTAAAAACCGGCCGATAGGGGTAACCCGGTCGTCGTCGGGTTTGGCTTGCTGGATGTTCGGCCCATCTTCGCACACATACATGGTGCGGAATTTCCAGACGCGGATTTCCCGGCCATCCAGTCCGTACCGACGCTGCCGGAAAAAGATCGGTCCAGGCGACGTCAGCTTAATGGCCAAGGCGATGACCAACATTGGCACTGCCGCCAGCAGCAGGAAAAAGGTTCCTAGCACCAAGTCCAAGAGCCGTTTAACCAGACCATCGACCCCATAGAAAGGATTTTCAAATACGCTAACCACTGGCAGACCGTTGATAGTGGTCCATCGGGAGTGGAGTAATTGGAAGGCGAAAAAGTCGGGCACTAGATAGACCGAGGCAGTACTATCGCTAAGCCGATCCAGAATAGAGCGGATGCGCCCTTCGGCCCGCAGAGGAAGACTAATATAAATTACCTCGACCCGGCCTTGGCGGGCATGTTCGACCAATTCGTCGATGGTCCCTATCCGGGTTCCTAGCTCTGGGGGGATCGCTGGCGTTCGTCCATTGGTCCGATCATCGTAAAAACCTAAAAACTGTAGGCCCAACTCCGGAGACTGTTGAATGCTCCGGGCTAATTGAAACCCCAGACGGTTGACCCCTACGACGGCAAAGCAGCGGATATTGTAACCCAAACGGTGGAGAAGTTGACGCCCCCCCCGAACGGCAAGCCGACCGGCTATCAGCAGCGCAGCCCCAGCAGTTGTCCAAACCAATACTGTGTTGCGTTCCAGCAAGCTTGCCAAGCCGGTTGCTAAATTCAGACCACCCAACCCCAACAGGGTAAAAGCCCAGCTCCATAGGGCGCAGAGAATTTCTTGCCGGACGGGGACACCTCGCCAATTCCGATACAACCCAGCAATTTCTGCCACTAAGTAAAAGAGCACTACTGCCAAGCCGCCCCCCCAAAGCTGAGAAGCGGTTTCTTCCGGCTGAAGCCATTGGAAGGATCCCCAATAACTGACCAGGATGCTCAGGCCGTCCCAGACCCGAATCACGGCCTCCCGTACATACCAAGGTTCCTGGATCCGCACAGGAGAAGGTGGAATCCCCTCTTCTGGGGAAGACACTGCTGGAGAAGAACTCTCTTGGATCATACTCATGGACACCTCTCCATAACATCTGTTGGGGCCGGGGATGGGTAAGGCTGATAGTTGTCGGAAGTTTTGCGATTTTGAAAAATAGCTCAACCCCAGTCCATCGAATGGCCTCCTTACTGCTCTTATTGGTATTGACTTGGTTTCGACACTGCTTCCCGGACAGGCCAATTGCTGATGGGGATCTGACTGGCCAACTCGGCCACCTTTGGAAGCTCGACTTTTGCCATTTTGGACTCCTACTAAAAAGGGAAAGTCCTAACTGTTTGGAACTATTGGCCTTAGGAAATGGGATGCTCAAAAGAAGGTTCGCCGTAACTCCTGGAGTCAAAACAAAATTAAGAAAAATGACAAAATTCCAGCTAGCGAAAACCGGTATATAGATCCCAACATCCTCGGAATGGGAAGTACTTACGCCACTTGTGGCTGAAGTTTTACGAAGTTCCAAAAAAGGCAAAAGGCCAGAACTAGAAGCAAGTCCTTTAACTGCAGTGGGTAACTGCAGGGGGCTGAAATTACTTAGACCCTCTGACCTCCACTTTTGCCATTTTCGGGCTCCAGCCGAATGGGAAAGTTCTAACTCCTTGAAATGATTGGACTTAGGAAATTGGGTGGACAAAAGAAGGGGTGTCGTAACTGTTGGAGCCAAAGCAAGTTAGGAAAAAATGGCCACAGTCGAGCTAACAACCACTAACAAAATGAAAATCCCAATGCTGCCGAGGTGCTACCTACCCCTTTGAAGGAGGTAGGACAGATCGTTGGAACCTCTGCATACTTCGAGGGATGCCCCTTCCGACTCTGACCCAATATATTGTGTTGCTAGTCTTGCTGCCCCACTACATATAGGAGGCACATCCCCGGTCTGCCAAAGGCCACCGAATCAAAAATTCATTAAGTTCACTATATGTTCAGGATTATGCAGAAGTTCCCATTCTGTTAGAGGCTTTTAAACTCTCTCTAGAGGAAACATAGAACATTCTGACAGCTTTTCTGGAGAAAAACGGCCGGATCCAGCATGGATTCCTTTTGTCTAGAAGAAAGACGATTAGGCATTAGCTAGGCGGAAGAAGAAATCTTCTGAGCTCGACTTTTGCCATTTTGTGCCTCCTGCCAAAGGGAAAAGCTATAACTCCTTGTCATTACTGGAGTTAGGAAATTTGATGAACAAAAAGATAAGCTCGTCGTACCTCCAAGAGACCCACCAAGTTAGCAGAAATGGCAAAAGTCGAGCTGAGGGGGTTATCCTAAAAAAGGAAGCTGATACCATTCCGGAAAACCCAACACCGGTTTGCTACTTGGTGTCTTAAGAAACATAAAGGGGCTGAGAAAAACTTTTGATTGCTAGCCCTGGTTGACTATTGCAGAAGGTGTGAAAAAAGCTAAAGAAGCGTCATCGGGTTTAGCAGGGTGGAGGGAGAATCGACTTTAGCCATTTTTGGTAATCCAGCAGTTAGGTTTTAGGGGAGTTTGTAGAACAAATTCCCCCTAGCGCTAATCTTTCCTTACAGGGTTTGGACATCTCCATGGGGCTTTAGGCTAGAAACTGGCCAAAGTCGAATTACTAAAGCTGGTTAGGATTTAGTCTGCCAGGCGGGCGAAACAACACATGCAGATGTCGTCCGTAGGAGGCCTTGGGCCGACGAATCGGTGGAGGTCTTCGACAATGGTTTCGATGAGAGAGTCCACAGATGGGGGAGCTAATGCCACCGCCTTGGCTAACCGCTCTCGTCCGTACACCTGCCCTCCCGCATTCATAGCGTCCGTCACCCCGTCGGTAAAACACAACACAATGTCCCCCGGCTGCAGGGCAATAAGCTGCTTTTGGTATTGAGTCTGGCATTCTACACCTAAGGGCAACTGGGTGATTTCTGTGGCCAAGGTGCTGACTTCTCCATTGGCACGCCGACAAAGCGGGGGCAAGTGGCCGGCATTGAGCAGGATGAGTTCATGACGGTTCGGATCCAGGATGGCCAATACACAGGTAACAAAGCGTCCTTCCCATCGCTGCTCGCAGAAAAGTCGGTTCAAGCGGGCTAGTGCTTGGGCTGGATCCGGTTCCATAGCCAAACAGTAGCGCATTTCTGCCGACAGACGGGCCACTAGCAAGGCCGCTGCCACTCCTTTGCCGGACACATCGGCCACCAACAGTGCTACCCGTCCGCCGGAAAGCTCCACATAGTCAAAATAGTCGCCCCCAATCTGCTTAGCGGGCATATAGTAATCGAAAAACTCATATCCCGGCACCTGCGGCCGACCGGAAGGCAAAAAACCCAATTGCACTTCATGCGCAACGGCCAATTCCCGTTCATATACCCGCTCTTGGAGAGCTATTTCCTGCAGTTGGGCATTTTCTACCAAGACGGCAGCCTGGCAAGCCACACTAGCCAATAGCTCCAAATCCTCCTCGGAAAACCGGTAACGAGGGTCTTGGGTATCGATCTGGATGACGCCCAGGGCCTGACCACTGGACCCGACCATCGGCGCACACATGACCGATCGGATCCGAAAATCCACGATACTATCGGAAAGCTTGAATCGGGCGTCGGTCATGGCATCGGCAGAAAGTACTGCCTGCTTGGTTTCCAGCACATGCTGAACGATAGTACGACTAATCCGGATGGGTATTTCCGCCGGTTGTTGCCGAGTGCGGAAGGCTTTTGGCACCAGTCGGCCGGTACGCCCATCCAGTAGGAGTACGACCCCTCGGTCTGCTTGCACAAAGATGGTAAACAACGTTTCCAATAGCTTGGCCAATGTTTCTGAAAGTCCTAGGGCTTTGCCAACCTGTTGGCTAATCTGCAGTAGGGCACGGAGTTTCAGCTCTGGATGGGCTGTCAGCCGTAAACTGCTCGGCCCGGTGGAAACATCCACCCGGGACATCACGGAACTGGGAAGCAGCGGTTGTTCTTCGCCAATAAGCATAGCAGTGGTCTGGAGGCCTTCTTCTTGTTCCCAGGCCATGGCGGCTTCTTCGGCCGACCCCTCGTGAAAGACAAACTCCATGTCGCAGATCCGGACCCGGTCTCCATCGCGGAGCAAACGGCGGCCCTGAACCGGTTGATCATTAACGAAAGTTCCGTTTCGGCTCCGAAGGTCTTCAATGTAGTGCTTGCCGTCGATTCGCAAAATCCGCGCATGTTGTCGGCTGACGGCCTTCTGATCCAGCACAATATCACAGTCTGGATGCCGACCCAACACGGCACTAGGCCGCTCCAACGCAAAGATCTGCCCCGGTGTTAACCCCTTGACCACTCGTAAAACCGCCATGGCGCTACCCCTGTTATAGGTTCTACCCCTTTTATATAGAATAGAGAAACTTCTCTGGCAGAATGCTGCTGGACGTGTTTCAAGCAGCGCAGCCGATATACAGCCGCCTTTTTCTTCCCCAATCTCCCACTGCTAGCAGCCACCCGGATTTTTTGAACCGAAAAACGATGCCAAAAAACAGGCCGCTGTTTAAATCCGGTAGTTACTGTCTGCAGAGTATCCCCGGCTAAGAAGAGCCTAACACTTCTTCCAGTACTTCTTCATTGACGTAGATGGGCAAAGGAGGCCGACAGGTAACTGCCACAGCTATGGCATCCGAAGGCCGAGAATCAATCTCAATTAGTTCGCCGTTATGCCGAACCCGAAGTTTTGCATAATAGGTGTGCTCTCGGAGTTCGTTGATCAACACATCCTGAAGCTGGCCCCCCAGATGTTCTACCACGCTCACGATCAGATCATGCGTTAGCGGCCTCGGCGAAGGAATACCCTTGACGCGGCGATCGATGCTGGTGGCCTCAAAAATGCCGATCAAAATCGGAAACGTGCGTTGACCGCCTACCTCTTTAAGGTAAATAACCTGCTGATCATTGATTTCGCTAATAATAATCCGCGCCAGTTCCATCTGCACCGGCATGGAACAGTCTCCCAAACCAAGCAAACGTTCGTTTTTCCCCTTTTATTTTGATTTTACTGGCAGGAAACTTCCCCTGACTAGGGGGCGGTCCAAGGCCCTTGCTTTAATCTCCGCGTTTGCCATTTTTTACTATTTTCCTAATTGTTTTTGCTTTCAGCAGTTACGACGAAACCTCTTTTTGCTACCACCATTTTCTAACTTTGATAGTTGCCGTGAGTTTTACCATTTTCCCTAAGTTACTTTGTCGCCGAAAGTTACGGTAAATCCGCCATTTGTTCACGTGATTTCCTAACTCCAATAGTTCTAGCAAGTTAGCACTTTCCTCCTTCGGTAAGAGCCCCAAAATGGCCAATGTCGAGTAGGTACAAGAACTTAAAGGATCTCCTCTTCGAGACCGACGCCAACAATGGCAAAAGTGAAGCTAAGGTCGAGTGTAGCGATTTCCCCTAACTGGTTTTATTCCAAGAGTTCGCACCCCCCTCTTTTTTTCCTACAGTTTTCTCAGTGCAGATAGCTACCAACAGTTAAACCGTTGTTCTTTGCGAGCGAAGGCAAAAATGGGAAAAGTCGAGTTAAAGACAGCGGGGCTTCCGCCTTTGGTCTTGTGTCCACGATTCTACGCTCGACTTTTGCCAATTTTGGTCTTCTGGCGACATGGAAAAGTTTTAACTTCTCGGAATGATCGGAGTTTGGAGATTATATAAACAAAAATATAGTTCACTGTAATCCATGGGTATAAAACAAGTTGGGAAAAATGGCAAAAGTTGAGCCAAGACAGTTTCCTGACATTGGATTTTTTAAGGTTTCCCGGGGAATTTTGGGCTGATGGGGTTTCTTTCGTTGACGGCCGGTAAAATAGGCCTTTGGGGATTTTGGGCAATTCAGGAAAGTAAACATTTTTGTTGGCCAAAGCCATTTCAGGAGAGCTTCTAAGGTTGACTTTTGGTATCTTTTTGTAGCTCTCTTATTTCGAGAAGGAAGGCTAGGGATTCTTTGTTCATCACATTCCTTAACTCCAACATTTTCAAACGGTTAGAACATCCCAATAGGACTGCTACTTAGAAATCGGCAAACGTCGAGCAAAGAAACCTTGGATGTTAGGGGCAGGATGTTAGGTAGTTCTCCGGTCTCCGTGGCAACGGAACCTCCAGGGCCACTGTATGGGCAGCGCAGCCATGCGAGGGCTGCTCAGCCTGGCTGCAGGGCGACCTCTGCCGACCCTAGGCAGAAGCGGGTTTGGGCACTCAGCTGACCTGCTACAGATTTACAGATGCTCAAATCGACTTGGGCTGTTTCAGTCCTTGCCGAACGAATCTGACCGGGGTTTTGGGAACTTTTGTTTAGCAAAAGCCGATGGGAATGGGCGTTTTGCCGGATTGGAACCTCTGCCGAAATCTGGACATCTAGTGAACTTTAGAAACCTTTGATTAGACGGAGCATGGCATCCTGTTCAAAGACTTAGCTTTATGTAGGGTATTAGCAGTGCCAGCAAACTCGATGGAAGGGTTGGAGGGGGGTTACCAAACGGATATAAAAATATGCATTGTGCAGAAAATCCTTCTCGCTATAAAGGCATCCGATGCTCAATCGTTAGGCAAGAGGCTTTGTGGTCTTGTGGGCTTTCTTCGGGAGGAGTATCTTTAAGTCTTTATATAAAAACAAGTTAGTAGAAAAATCCTTTTGTGAAGAAATTTGGCATAGTTTTTGCTAAAGTATTTTCCGGAACGTAGAACTGGGGGTTTATGCTCAACAAAAAAGCTTTATATCCCATCGTTGCTTAGAAATTAGGCACTCCAATCCTTTTGCCATGCCCTGTAAGGTAACCTCCCCATTAGGAATATCTCCGATGGTTTCTGATAGACTGCACACCAACTGTAGCAAAATCCCCCCTAGACCTCCTCAGCTGCTACTGGTGCTTGCTGTTCGAGGGCCACTCCAGAAGGCGGAATATCGACCACATTTCTCCCAGTGAACTGAGCTTCTGTTCCTGCTCTCTACCATAGGCCCAAAAAGATTGGTAGAGAGGGAAAAGCCACGTTTCACTGGTGTTTTTGCCTCCGCAGCCGGCCAGGCTGACGCTTCGTTGGCCGCTCTCAGCCCAGAGGGGCTGGTTTCTTCAGCCGGTTACAAAGTTTACTAATATCGGGCTTCTGCAATCGGTTGTATGCAAGGCTCGCTTTTTCAGAGCAGATCGATTTAGGGCTTGGTTCTACAAGGTAGCAGTCCGGTGTGGGATTTCCCAAGGAGAAAATGAATGAATGTATTCTGCAGGAAAAATCTCTTGTTTTCTCTGATAGTAGGGACAAGTTTGATTTCTATGGGGGTTGCTTATGGACAGGAAACTCATTCGGAACCGATTGACAAATTGCTTTCCAACGCCTTGGTGGCTGTAGATACGGTTTGGGTACTGATAGCGGCGTTTTTGGTCTTTTTCATGCAAGCCGGCTTCGGCATGGTCGAAGCAGGTCTTATCCGGGCCAAAAACACCTGCAACATCTTGATGAAAAACTGGCTTGACTACTGTGTGGCCAGTATCATGTTTTTTCTGATCGGCTACGGGCTGATGTTTGGCCAGGGCAACGGACTGATCGGTTGGGGCGGTTTTGCAATGCAAGATGCTTCTAATCCATCTTCGGTACCGCTTTGGGCCTTTTGGCTTTTCCAGGCTGCCTTTTGCGGGGCGGCGGCTACGATCGTTGCTGGCGGAATGGCCGAACGGATGAAGTTCCCCGCTTACTTAGCTTATACTGCAGTGGTCAGCTCGGTCGTGTATCCGATCATTGGCCATTGGATTTGGGGCGGCGGTTGGCTATCGAAATTAGGATTCTTCGATTTCGCAGGTTCGACGGTTGTTCATTCCACCGGCGGATGGATCGCCCTGGTAGGTACCATGATGTTAGGTCCTCGAATCGGCAAGTTTATTAAGGTCAATGGGAACTGTCGGGTAGCGGCCATTCCAGGGCATAATATTCCTTTGGCCACTCTTGGGGTGTTCCTCTTGTGGTTTGGTTGGTTTGGATTCAATCCGGGCTCTACGTTGGGGGTTAGCACAGAAGCGCAGCGGAATACGGCAGCTTTGGTGGCCGCCAATACCAATTTGGCTGCTGCTGCCGGGATTATTACCGCCATGATCGCCGTCTGGCTCCTATATGGAAAAAGCGATCTTTCAATTACGATGAACGGCGCCTTGGCTGGGCTGGTAGCTATTACAGCTCCCTGCGCCGTTGTCTCTCCAACGGCCAGTATATTGATCGGCGGCGTAGCTGGTCTGATCGTGGTCTTCGGCGTTAAACTGCTCGACCTATTGAGAATCGATGATCCTGTCGGCGCTGTACCCGTGCATGGTATGAACGGCCTTTGGGGAACTTTGGCTGTGGGCCTTTGGGGGCAAAAGGAATTGGGCCTAGCCAGAGACGGTTTGTTTATCAGTGGCCAGTTTACTCAATTAGCAGTCCAGGCCCTCGGATGCCTAACAGCCAGTTTGTTTGCCATATGCTCGATGGCGGTGGTTTTCTGGCTGATCCAAATGATCATTGGGCTACGGGTCAGTCGGGAGGAGGAGCTCCGCGGCTTAGACATCGAAGAACATGGCATGGAGGCATACGCCGGGTTCCAAATCTTTATCACCCAATAGGCTTTCCTCACAAGCCGGTCCCCTATACATGCTTCCCAGGAGAGAAACCGATGAAATTGATCATTGCCTATATCCAACCGGAAAAACTCAACGATGTCAAACAAGCCCTCTATGCGGCGGAAGTGTATAAAATGTCGGTAACCAACGCTCTTGGCTGTGGCCAACAGCGCGGCTATCGGGAATCCTACCGGGGAGTGGATATCGAGGTGAATCTATTGAAGAAGGTTCGGCTGGAGATTGCCGTCAACGACAATTTCGTCAAGCCTACCGTAGATGCGATCATCAAAGGCGCCCGGACCGGCAACATTGGCGACGGCAAAATCTTCATTCTGCCCTTGGAAGAGTGCATCCGCATCCGAACTGGGGAGACCGGTTCCGTAGCCATTGGCTGAACCCCTCCCTGCAACCAGCTGTTTTCCCAAGGCACTGTTGAAAGGTTGTGCGCAGTCTGGGGAGGTTTTGCCCATGGTGGTCGGTTTTGCTTCCGTTTTGGTAGGTTTAGGACTCCGAACGGAAACGGTTTGAGCTGAGCCTTTTCCTAACTGAGCTCGACTTTTGCCATTTTCCCTAAATTATTGTCTTTCCATGAGTTACGATAGAACCTCTTCTGGATAACCTAATTTCCTAATTCTAATAAGATTCAGGGAGTTAGAACATCGATCTTCCAGGGGATCTACGCAATGGCAAAACTCGAGCTAAGCGTCCCTAACAAAATGAAGCCCCCGTAGCATCGGTGATGTTCCCACCCGAATCCGACAGGAACGAAAAAAGCATTTTGTAAGAAGGTCCAAGACTTCTCTGGTCTGGGAGGGTGGAGGCTCGGGCTGATGTTTACGGCGCTTGGTACATAGCCAGGATGTTTTCCGGAGGCACATCGGGCTGAAACAGGGGAGCGGGGGCTAAAATGTAGCCGCCTTCGGCACCAAGGATTTCACAGTATCGGCGGGCTTCTGCACGGACTTGCTCTGGGCTACCCTGGGGCAAAAGCCGCTGCATGTCGATGCCGCCGTGGAAGCAGATGCGTCCGCCAAACTGCGATTGCAGACGCTCCGGTGCCATAGAAGGCCCCACCGGCTGAATGGGGTCCAAAATGTCGATGCCCAGCTGAATCAATTCAGGGATAAACGAGGCGATCAAGCCACAACTGTGAAACAATACTTTGCCACCCAAACCGTGAATGCACTCGACCATTTCCCGGAGATATGGGGCAACAAACTCTCGAAACATTCGGAGCGAAATGAGCGGGCCGGTCTGGCTGCCAAGGTCGCTGATCAGTAGATAAATGTCGATGCGGCCATTGGTGGCTTCGGCAGCCCGGGTGTAGTCCTCTTTGTAAAAGTCGGTAAACTTCCGACACAAAAAGTGGACCCATTCCGGGCGCTCCACCATGTCCACAAACATTCCCTCCCAGCCTCGCACCAAAGCGGGCCGTTGCCAGACATCGGCAAATCCATATAGTAGCGCATACTCCTGGCGGCGAGCACATTCGGCGGCCAAACCAGAATAATCAAACAGATCCGGCGTCGGCCAGGCAAACCGTTCCAGATCGGCAAACGTTTGGGCATCGGCCAAGGCGCCTCGGGTGTCTTCCCGCATGGGGCCCCATGGTGTTTGTCGATAAATATACCGTTCACCCCAGAAGTTCTGATAGACCCCACCGCCCAGATCGATTTCCGGCGGACCGGGCATCTCCAGATGCCAAATGTCGATCCCTAATTCTCGGAGTACCCGCTCTTTATCCTGATGGCCCAAAAACTCCAACAGGCGATTCCAAGTAGCCGGTTCGGCCCAAAAGTCCCGGGGTGTTCGATCCGGCCTTTGGTGGGCAAGGGCTACCAAGACCCGTTCTCGTGGCGTCATCGTTCTGGGTTCTCAGTGCACAAAAGCCTACTCATTCCGCCTCCGAGCGCTATTGGATTTTCGCCCCGATGCGGACAGTCACCTGGAACTGGTCGATGTTGCCATTCTGCACTCGGCCTCGGATTTCCGCAACCTCAAACCACGACACTCCCGGTTCCACCTGAACCGCCTTCTGCACCGCATTTAAAATCGCCTCGCTTAACGACAGCGGCGAGGTACCCACTATCTCGAATTTCTTGTAAATCGGACTTTCCATTTTTTTCTCCTTTTGAGACAGCCAGATAAAACAACGCTTTTACTGCCGATTTTCGAAACGAAACTTGGAACACTTCCGCAAAGGGAAGTTCATTCTCGTGTCCCGGGTATCCTACAATTATCATTCCCGCGGAAACGGGAATGCAGCTTTTTTCTCGTTACTCTGAGAGGCTGTCCGAAAAAGCATTTTCTATGATGAAAGGAGGTTTCCTTTCTCAAGCTCCGGAAAATCTCTGTTTTTAAGGAGTCTGAAGGATAGGAGCCGGTCGGCCAAAACCCTTGGGAAACCAACCAAATCCCCATTTTAGGACAGCCTCTTAGCTCGACTTTTGCCATTTTTCTTAACTTGTTTTGTTCCCAAGAGTTAGGCCGAACCGCGCTTGTGTTCACACAATTTCCTAAGTCCAACAGTTTCAAGGAGTCAGAACTTTCCTATTTCGGCACAGGGCCGAAATTGGCAAAAGTCGAGCTTAGAGCCTCCCATAAAATCACATTCCCACATTAATCGGAAGGCATCTTGCCGCTTCTAAAGGGGAAGCCTATTTCATTTTGTTAGAGGCTCTAGCTCTATTGAAACCCTTTCCGGTTGGAAGCCGAAACCCACCAAAATTGAAGCAAAACCGACCAGTATGGGAAAAATCTCCCAGACTGCGGACAACCTTTCAACAGAGCCAGAGGCTCTTAGGTCGACTTTTCCCATTTTCCCTAAGTCATTTTGTTCCCAGTAGTTACGACGAGCCCCCTTTGGTTCACACAATTTCCTAAGTCCAATAGTTACAAGGACTTATAGTTTTCCCCTTCCGGCAGAAGGCCTAAAATGGCAAAAGTCGAGCTAAGAGGCTCCCTGGAAATCAACACTTAGACCCTTCCCGATAGAGGTGAACCAGCTCTTCCAGCAAAACACAGGGAAAATAGGCACTTTCCGGATGTTAGCTCATCCACCTACGGAGCTGATTTTCCCTGGAAAAACGCATTTCCAGACAGCTTCCTTAGAGTTTGTGTGACCTGGATCTCTGCTTTTCCAGAGAGCACAACAGCCAGCTTTTTGATTCGGCTGAGGTGTTACCAAAACTCGATCTATGTTAAAACATTTTAAAGGTGGGGGGAAGCCTCTGCTATCCAATGGTTGCTTATTTATCTTAGGAAGGTGTGGCTTTACCCGGTGTGGGAGCCTGCCGGTTTTGGGCAACCAAGTTTAAGCAGGGGGCTTTTTTCGTTCATGAGGGCCGAAAAAGCAGTGATAAGGGGCGCCCTGCGCTAGGCGTCCGAGATAAAGGACCACTTCCCGCAAATGGTAATCGCCCCACATACAAGACTCACCATGAGGAATCCTATGGCCTGGTGGCACATAGTCCCAGCCCCGGGGGCGGTGATACACGGCATGGAGGAGCAAGCCCTGATGGTCAGGTTGGGTACTTAGATATGGTTCGGACAGCAAAGTCCGCAGCACGGTTAGCCCCGCTTGGAAGTAGCGGACTGCTTCCGAGACTGGAGCGGGCACTGCTGGCCCAGCTGCGAGCAGCTCTGTTTGGGCAGAGGGTTGAGCACCGCAGCCCCGGACCACCTGGGCAGGAGAACGATTCTGGAAAGGTTCTTCCATGTTGTGGTTAGCTGGAGCTGAATGTGTGTGCTCAGTGCCCCGCTGGCTCAAATAGTGGCCTAATCGAAGTAGTCCCTGACAGGCGATGGCCGCCGCCGAACTATCTACTGGTTCATATCGGTTGAACGGATCTGCAGGCCGATCTAGATAATCGCCCAGATACCTCAGCCCCGGGGCACCGGTGTCCCAGTAGGGGATGCCATCGGTAGGTGTCTGTTGGATATAGAAGTCGGCCGTGGCTCGAGCTGCCTCCAACATAAACTCTTCCAGCTCGGGGCGGCCACCAAAAGGTTCCAGTTCTTCATCGGCTCTGGAGTCCAGCCACTCCAATAGTTCTGCATAGCCGAGGATCACCCAAGCCAATCCCCGGGTCCAAGTGCTAAATGGGGAATAACCCTGCTGGGTGCTGGGGCAACGGTATTGGCCAGTTCGGGGATTAAACAAACTTTCATGAGCCACCCGGCCCCGTACATCGTAGATATCACGACCTTGGCCGTAATAGATATTATACCGGGCTGTGGTTCGAGCATGGTGGACGAGCCGCTCCAATAGCGAAATCCGCTCATCCTGTTCTCCGCAAAGCCGATGACCCAACTGGTGCGCCAAGGCCAGGCTGCGCAGGGATCGGATCGTGTCGCAGAAAAGGGAATGGGGACCGTTAAATGAATATATGTATCCTAGTCCGTCGGCCGTTCGCATCCATCGAGCCGCCTGAACGGCTCCGGAAACTTTTAAAGCCTGTTCATACAAAACTCGTTCTGAAGGATTTTCCGGCAGTCGGCCTTCTGCCATCAGCCGCCACAAATTGCCGTAGGTGCTGACATTATTGAATCCATGATCATGAACACCGATATGTGTTAGATGCAGTGCCATTTTGGTCAAGGTCCCTCTGCGGCCCAGCTGCAAAAACTCTTCTTGGCCAGT
This sequence comes from Thermoguttaceae bacterium, assembly GCA_025062105.1. Classification (GTDB taxonomy): domain Bacteria; phylum Planctomycetota; class Planctomycetia; order Pirellulales; family Thermoguttaceae; genus JANXAQ01. Next base: position 15,687 of record JANXAQ010000256.1, on the reverse strand, counting down.
GGCGTCAAACTGCAACAGAGCCGACCCGTATTGGAACCCCTGCGTCCAGTCAGTCCAGGCCTGGCTGGTATATCGGCCTTGCACGGTAAAGACCGGAGCATCATGCCGATTCGCCCAGACCTGCTCAATGGCCGAAATTTTCTCTGCCGATAACTCCCACATCCGCCCGATGGCCGCAAGAAGATCCGCCGGACGAAGCTGATAGTCAATCCGAAGCATGATCGCAGACCTTTCTGAAACGCCACGGTAGCCAATTTCGGTGGGCTTCAGCCGAATGGCGTACTCCCTTTTTACCCTGTCCCACTGGGATTTATTATCCTTCACATGCTAATATGAACAGCACTTTTTCACAGGTGCCTTCTCTCTCCCGGCCAACCTCTCCTGTGCAGCAGGATGGAGCAAATGCCTTTTCTTTTTATGCTCGACTTTTGCCGTTTTCCCGAATTAGTTTTCTATCCATAACTTATAGTGTCTGGAACCTTTGCAAAATCCTGAACATGTAGTGAACTTTGTGAACTTTTGATTTCTACCCGTTCCGTTGTCCTACCTGGACTGATACTATTTATTGGGTGCTAGCACTGCAGGCAACCCCATATGTTGTGTTAGAGGGAGGCCAAGCCAAAATGGTATAAATACATCCCCTTTGAATTATGCAGAGGTTCCTGTCTCCAATAGGTACGAGGTACTTGGTTTTTGGACACACTGCTTGCTAGCTTTAGGCCAGCAAACTCGAGGTTTGCCAGTTGTTAAGGTGGCTCTTCCTTTAGATGTTGTAGGTCCTCGAAAATATTGGCGTGAGGGGATTTAGTGAATAAAGAGTCCTTAACTCCACTGTTGCTATTTTTGGCCTCGCCCTGGAGGGGTAAAGCTCAAACTCCTTGCAAATGTTGGAGTTAGGAAATTAGGTGAACAAAAATAAGTTTCGCCGTAACTATTCGAGGCCAAAAAGTTAGGGAAAAAACGTCAAAACTTGAGCTTAAAGCCTAGGTGCTGGAGATAAAAGTTCCAAAGAACGGCGAAAGCTGATCTAAGAAAGGGGTGGCCTTACATGTGCCAGCCTTCACCCAGGGTAACCCCTTTGGGAATGACCAAGATGCCGTCCCGCACCATGCCGTATTCGGTTTCAGGGGTTTCCTGTTGGCCTGGGGGTGGTACGAGGCGGCAATGAGGACCAATACAACAGTTTTTATCGATAATAGCGTTTTCGATCAGCGTACCATCCCCGATACCAAGTGGTACCCCATAAGGTCCCATACCGGCTGGCAAGCCTGGGATCTGGAAAAAGTCGTTTCCCATTAGGACGGCGTTTCGGATCGTTACATTTCGGCCGATAATGCTGCGGAGGCCGATAATGCTGTTTTCGATAGTGGTTCCTTCGCCGATGGTGCAGCCGTCGGCCACCAGACTGCAGCGGATCGTAGCGCCGTCGATCCGAGAAGGCGGCAGAAAACGAGCCCGACTGAAAATTGGAGCATCCTGTACGTTAAGTTCAAAAGCTCGACCTGGTTTGGTCAGCGCCAGGTTAGCCTCGAAGAATGATTTAATCGTGCCGATATCTTCCCAGTACCCGTCAAATAGATGCACTTGGACATGCCGGGCTCGGATCGAAGCGGGAAAGACCTCTTTGCCAAAGTCCTGATAATCCGTCTTCTCTAACAGATCGACTAGGGTATCTCGGTTGAACAGGTAGATGCCCATGCTGGCCAGGCAATCACGGCCTTGGCTTTGAATGCCGTGGGCGTCAATCCAAGCCGGATCGGTGCGGACCATATCCAATTCTTTTTCGGTTTTTGGTTTTTCTAGGAAGCCGACCACCCGGCCCGTATCATCCACTCGCATGATGCCGAAGGCATGGGCCTGGTGCCGATGGACTGGGGTGGCCGAAATAGTTACGTCGGCCCCACTGCGCTGATGGGTGCGGAGCATGGTCCGAAAATCCATTCGGTACAGTTGGTCGCCAGACAGGATCAGCACATAGTCAATACCCGGCTCTTTGACATACCGGAGATTCCGACGCACCGCGTCGGCTGTGCCTTGGTACCAATCTTGGCGGGTACTGGTCTGCTGGGCAGCTAGGATTTCCACAAACCCTCGACTGAACGGGTCAAAGACGTAGGTTGATCGAATATGCCGATGAAGGCTAACTGACAAAAACTGCGTGAGCACATAGATATGGTTCAGGCCGCTATTAATGCAATTGGAAATCGGAATGTCGATCAGGCGATATTTCCCGGCAATCGGTACAGCGGGTTTGGCCCGGAACTTCGTCAGCGGATAAAGCCGAGTACCTCTGCCCCCTCCCAAAACCAACACCACCATGTTCTTCATACGATCCTCTCCTTAGTCTAGAACCACAATTGTTCGCTTTTTGGGATTGTAGAAGGAGGATTTCCGCAAAAACAAGAGAGCCCCCGGACCTAGCCCCTTTTTGGTGGGACAATCCGCAGGCCAAAGCCCTGAATAGAAAACGCCTCCGGCCCAGAGCGCAGGCAATTGATCTATTTAGTTCAATACAACTGGGGGGGAGGCAAACCCATATTGTGGGCAGCTTAAGAGGATCTCTCGATTTTTCCTGGCCGCTGTCAGATGGAATACCCAAAGGCAATTACCAGCCGAAAGGGGAAACATTTCTCGCTCAAAAGGGGTTTTAAACTAGACTTTCAGCAGAGGAAATAATGAGGCATCGGGGACGAAGGCGCTATTAAGGGGGGCTGGGGAGAGCTCTCTAGAAGGGGGCGAATCCCCCAAAAGTGTTTATATCGGTAGTATGATTTGGTCTGGAAGGGGGTTGGGGAGAGGCCATGAATCTATTGTGCACCTACCGGCCTGGGCGGCCAACGCTAGAGCAACTTCTCCGGCGTATTGATGATATTTCTACCCTGCCGCAGGTGGCGCTGCGGGTCATGCAAGTGGCCAGCGACCCGAACTCCAGTGCCGCCGACCTTAAGGAAGTCATGGAATGCGACGCCGCCCTCAGCGCCCGAGTATTGCGCTGTGTGAACTCCTCGGCGTATGCACTGCGGACCAAAATTACCAACTTGCAGCAGGCGATTGCTTATTTAGGCCTGAAACAGATTCGCAATTTGGCGATGACGGCCAGTGTGAGTGAACTGTTTAAAAAAGAGCAACAGATTGGTTCCTACAGCCGCACCGGTTTGTGGAAACATCTGGTTTCGGTGGGCATTTGTGCCCGGATGATCGCGATGCGACGGAAGATGGCGAATTTTGAAGACGCTTTCCTCGGCGGCCTGCTGCACGATATTGGCATCATTCTGTTGGACCAATACGCCCATGCGGGGTTTCGGGAGGTGGTCCAGCAACTTCGGCCGGAAGAAACGCTGTTGGAGACTGAGCGGCGGATTTTCGGCTACGATCATACTGCTGTAGGAGAGAAAGTAGCTGAGGGATGGAAATTTCCCGAAGAACTTCGGCAAATGATCCGTTGGCATCATCAGACGGCTGCATGCAAAGGGGAGGCTGCTTTGCTGGTGGCCTGTGTGGAGACAGCCAATGTCATTTGCACGCTGAAAGGAATTCCCGCCATGGGTAAGAATCTAGTACGTTTCTCCCAGGCCGCCATTGCGATCTTGCAACTGACGCGAGAAGACATCGCCGTGTTGGCCGAAGACCTGGATCGAGAAACAGAAAAAAGCATTGCCTTGTTCCAGTTGTGAAGCTAGGTGTTTGCAAATTTATCGGTTCCGGAGACGAGGATGGACTTAATAGTATCGGATCTCCAAAGTCTGTTTGCAGCGATTGCGGGGGCTGACGGTCCGGAGGCTCTCAATACAGAAACCCGACTGCAGCGGCGGATCGAACATCTATTGGCGGAGTTGGACACCTTGAAGGCTTCGCATACCGAAGCTGTGGCCGCTGCCATCGAGGAACGGGAACGTCGTCTGCAAGAACAACAAGAACATCTTCGGAACCTGCAGGCCGTCATGATGACCGCAGCCGACGGCATTATCACTGTGGATGCCGAAGGCCGCATCCAGTCAGTCAACGAACAGGCCTGTAAGATGTTCGGGTACCAGTCGGAGGAGTTGGTAGGTCGGTATATTTCCATCTTGGAACCGGCGATGCGTCGAACGCCCCAATCGCTTGTCGAACAGATGCTTTCTCCCGGTGCTAAAGGTGGTGGGCCGTCGGCACCATGCGAGGTAGAAGGCCGACGTAAAGACGGCACCGTTTTTCCTGTGGAATTAGCCACCAGCCGGGTCCGCGTAGGCGAGCGGGAAATCTTCGCCGGCATCTTCCGAGACATCACCCAACGCAAACTGCTAGAAACACAACTACGCCAAGCGCAGAAGTTGGAATCGATCGGACAATTGGCGGCCGGGATCGCCCACGAAATCAATACCCCTACCCAATATATCGCCGACAATGTGCGGTTTGTGCAGGAGGTCTTCTGCGAACTAAGGCCAGTACTAGAAACTTGCCAACAATTGCTGGCACAGGCTACCCCAGCGAACGTTCGGTGGGACGAAAGGCTTCGAGATACCCTGCATCGACTCCAAGAGTGTGCTCACAAAGTGGATTTCGATTATCTCCTTCAGGAGATTCCGGAGGCTTTGGAACAAGCTATGGAGGGTTTGCAACGGGTGGCCGAGATCGTCCGGTCCATGAAAGAGATTTCGCATCCTGGACAGGAGCGGCAACCAGCCGACATCAACCGCTTGCTGGAAGCTAGCCTGACGGTGGCCCGGAATGAGTGGAAATATGTTGCTGATGTGGAAAAGCATTTTGCGCCCGATTTACCGCCGGTCGTCTGTGTGCCTGGAGAATGTAACCAGGTCTTTTTAAACCTCATTGTCAACGCCGCCCATGCCATTGCCGAAAAAAACAATTGCCGGCCCGGCCTCAAAGGCCGAATCATCCTTCGCACTTGTCGAGAAGGCAATTGGGTTCGTGTAGAGATCGAAGACACCGGCATCGGTATCCGGCCAGAAATCCAAAGCCGAATTTTTGAACCCTTCTTTACTACTAAGCCGGTAGGCAAAGGCACTGGCCAAGGCTTAGCCATCGCTCGTTCGATCATCGTGGAAAAACATAAAGGGGAAATTACGTTCTACTCGGAAGTCAACAAAGGTACTACCTTTATTGTCCGGCTTCCCATCCAGTCTGCTCAGGGGAGTACATCGTATGAACAATACCAAAAAACGGATCCTGTTTGTGGACGATGAACCAAAAGTGCTGGAGGCCCTTCGCCGGACACTCCGCAACTTCCGGGACCAATGGGAGATGGTCTATATAAATCATCCGGAAGAAGCTTGGCAGCACCTCTTACACCAGCCTTGTGATGCCGTAGTAACAGATATCAAAATGCCCGGTATGACGGGGCTGGAACTGATCCGCCGAATCCAAGCCCATGAAAAAACCCGTGATCTGCCCGTAGTAGTCTTAACCGGCTTGCAGGAGCCGGGGCTAAAAGTCGATGCCCTTCGGCTAGGAGCGGTCGATCTGCTCACAAAACCGGTGGAGGCCACCCAATTAATAGCCCGGTTGGAAAACGTGCTTCGGCTAAAATCGCAGTTAGATCAGCTCAAAAGGCAAAATCAGCATTTAGTCGAACAGGTAACCCGGCAAGGTGTGGAACTCAAACGGGCGCAGTTGCGCATTATCTATCGGTTAGGCCGAGTGGCCGAACATCGAGATCCTGAGACCGGCAACCACGTCATCCGGGTCGGCGCCATCAGTCGGGCTATCGGACATACTCTTGGCCTACCCCAGGATTATCTGGAACAATTGGCTTTGGCAGCTCCGCTGCATGACATCGGCAAAATAGCTATTCCAGATCGCATCCTTTTCAAACCCGGCCCGCTTACCCCCGGCGAATGGGCGGTCATGCAACGTCATTGTGTTTTCGGAGAACGAATGCTCCGAGAACCGCCTGAAAATATGTTACCTTGGGCTGCTTGGAGTAATTTGAGTCTGGCAATTTTCACAGAATCTGATCCACTTCTAGATATGGCAGCCACCATCGCATTAACCCATCATGAGAAATGGGACGGTACCGGCTATCCCCTGGGGTTGGCCCAGGAAGAAATCCCCTTGGAATCCCGGATTGTGGCAGTAGCCGATGTCTTTGATGCACTGCTATCCCATCGCCCCTATAAACCACCATGTTCGGAAGAAGAAGCCCTCCAAATCATGCAAAGCAAATCTGGTACCCATTTCGATCCCGAAGCTTATTCCGCCTTTGAGAAAGCTTTGCCGGAAATCCGCGAAATCCGTCGTCAATTAGAAGACGGCCGAGAACCAGAGTTAGGGAAAACCGTCTTTACCCAGGAAGACCATTTGGGGTAAGTGGCGATCAACATGCCCTTACCCGGCTAGCCTGACGGCTAGCCGGCCTCTCCCGCCCATGAAAGAGGCAAAAATGCTAAGGCAACCTCCTGGGATGCGGGGCCTTTTCCTGCAAAAGAAAGCACATAGCATACCTCCCACGCAAAAAGGAGACCTATCATGAACGAGAAAATCCTTTGCGTGGATGACGAACCGAATATCTTAGAGGCCTACCGGCGCACGCTCCGTAAACGGTTTAATCTCGACTTGGCTTTGGGAGGTGAAGAGGCCCTACGGGCCATTGCCGAGCGAGGCCCCTATGCGGTGATTGTAGCCGATATGCGGATGCCCGGCATGAATGGGATTGAATTGCTGGTTCGGGTCAAACAGATTGCTCCGCTAACGGTCCGGATGATGCTCACCGGCAATGCTGACCTGCAGACCGCGGTTCAAGCGGTCAACGAGGGGCACATCTTCCGCTTCCTTTCCAAACCTTGCTCTCCGGAAGATTTTGCCAAGGCCTTAGAATCTGGCCTGGAACAACATCGGCTGCTAGTAGCCGAACGGCAACTTTTGTCTCAAACCGTAGGCGGAGCGATTAAGGTACTGGTGGATGTGCTGGCCATGCTCAAGCCGCAGGCCTTTGGCCGATCTTCCGAAGTCCGGCGTATCGTCCATAAAATATGCGAGCAACTCCAGGTGGAAAACGCGTGGGCCGTGGAGATCGCCGCTGCCTTGTGCCAGATCGGTTGCATTACCGTGCCGGAAAAAATCCTGGCCAAAGTCTATCGAGGGGAATCCCTCAGCCCGGACGAATTGGAACTGTATCAGCAGCATCCCAAAGTGGGCCATGAACTAATACGAAACATCCCTCGGCTAGAAGAGGTGGCCGAGATCATCGGCTATCAGGAAAAGCTCTATAACGGCAAAGGTTTTCCACAGGATTTCCGGGCTGGACAGGAGATCCCATTGGGCGCTCGGATTTTGAAGGTGGCATTGGATTGGACTGCTTTGATGGCTGCTGGTCTTCAGCCGGAAATGGCCTTTGTCCATCTCCGCCAACGCCAAGGCTGGTATGATCCCCAAGTGGTGGAAGCCCTCAAACACGCCCTGGAAATTAGCGAAGAATATGCGGTCCGAGAAGTCCGGGTCAATCAATTGGTCGATGGCATGATCCTAGCCGAAGATGTCCGCTCCATTCATGGTACCCTTTTGTGCCCCAAGGGCCAAGAGATCACACCAGCGGTTCGGCACCGGCTGCGCAATTATATGGTCAACGTAGGCATCCAAGGGCCGATCCGGGTCTTCGTCCGCTTTCGGGATTTACTGGAACTCGAAACACAACAACCTGACAGCACCTCGGCATCCTTTTGAAAAAAGGGATGGTACTAATGGCCGGTATGGGGGAAAAAATCCTCTTAGTCGAAGATGACCCAGAGATGGTCCGGTTGGTAGTACATCTGCTGGAAGCGGAAGGCTATGTGGTTCAATCGGCGCCGGACGCTCAAAGTGCGTGGAAACTTTGTCAAACTGATGTGTATGACGGCCTGGTGGTCGATTATCGGTTGCCGGACCAAAATGGGCTGGAACTGCTGCGTCGATTTGCCGACCGGCAGTCTCTGCCGCCGACCATCATGCTCACCGGCGTTAAACAAGAGGAGGTAGAAATCGCAGCCATTCAGTTAGGGGTAGAAACTTTTTTACCCAAAGACTCGGCCGGACTGTTTCGGAGATTGCTACCTATTTATCTAGAGCGAGCCTTAAAGCGGGCTCGGATAGAAAAAGAAAAACAACAGACCGAAACAGAACTCCGAGCCCATTGGCAAATGTTCCATGCCATCAGCGAGACCGCCCTGGATGCCATTATTGTCATGGACCACCAGGGACGGATTGCGCATTGGAACCCGGCGGCTGAACGGATTTTCGGCTATCGGGCCGAAGAAGCAATCGGGCAAGATGTTCACCGATTATTGGCGCCTCCGGAACACCAGGCCCAGGCAGCCCAGGGAGTCGCCCATTTTCTCAAAACCGGCCAAGGCCCCGTGCTGGGAAAAATCCTGGAACTGGAAGCCCTTCGTAAAGACGGCGTCCGAATCCCGATCGAACTTTCTGTAGCAGAGATTCCCAAAAGCCCTTGTTGCCGGGCAGCAGCCATTGTCCGCGATATCTCCGCCCGAAAACGTGCTGAAGCCGAACTCCAGCACCGAACCGAAGAATTAGCATTTCGGTTGAAGGAATTACACTGCTTGTTCAGCATTTATCGGCTTTTGGAGGAGACGGAAGGTCCATGGGAAGAGACGTTGGGCAAAGCAATTCGACTCATTCCCTTGGCCTGGCAATATCCGGAAACCGCCTGTGCCCGGATTGTCCTGCAAAACCAAGTCTTTGCCACCGACAACTTTCAAGAAACCCCTTGGAAACTGGCTGCCCCAATCTGGGTGGCTGACCAACTGGCCGGAGCTTTGGAAATTTGTTACCTCCGGCCCCTTCCAGAAGCTGATCTGGGACCTTTCCTCAAAGAAGAAAAAGGACTTCTAGAACTGGTGGCCAACCACCTGGGCCATATCATCGAACACCTCCAGGCCCAACAACAGATCCGAGATCTAAAACGGCAAATTGAATTTGTTCTGCAGGCCACTCGAACAGGTCTGTTCATTACCGATCTGGAAAGAAACCTTTTATACGTCGATCCTGGCATCCAGCAGATTTACGGAGATCCGCGGGGACGCAAATGCTATGAATATTTTACCAATTCCCATACCCACTGTGCGGTATGCCCCGTAGGAAACATCGTGGAAGGACAAGTCGTGCAATACGAAGCAACGTTGCCCAAAGAAGGACATCGTCCCGTTCAAATCATTAGTACAGCTTTCCGAGATGAAAAAGGGCGATTGCTGATCGCTAATGTAGGAATGGATTTGACAGAGCGCAAGCGAATGGAGGCAGCCTTGCTGCAATCGCAGAAATTAGAAGCGATAGGCCGTCTGGCTGCCGGCATTGCACATGAAATCAACACCCCCGCCCAATACATCCGCAGTAACCTGCACTTTTTGCAGGAGGCGTTTGAAGCGCTTCGGAAGGCGTTGGCCTATTCTGGCCAGCAGAGGCCAGTAAGCACACCTACGCCAAGCCAACCACCCAGTGAACTCCAACAGCTCCCAACGCCCAATGGAGAGGATCTGGACTACCTTTGTGAGGAGATTCCTAAAGCAATAGAGCAATCGATCAAGGGGGTAGAGGAAATCGCAGCCATCGTTCGAGCAATCCGCTCCACCCAACCCGCTGCCACTCAAAAAGAGCAGGTGGATCTTAACGAGGTCATTCAATCCACTCTGACGCTGTGCCGAAATGAATGGAAACAGGTGGCTGAGCTGGTTACCGATCTGGATCCCCAGCTGCCGCTGATTCTTGGAGTTCCGCACGATCTGCATCAGGTAGTTTTTCATTTGGTGATAAATGCGGCCCAGGCCATCCAAGAGGCCCAGCAGCAAAAGAAAGATTCCACAAAAGGAACCATTATCGTTTCTACTCGGCAGAAAGGGGCTTGGGTGGAAATGCAGATTGCCGATACAGGCATCGGCATTCCGCCCGAAAACTTGCCGAAGATTTTCGAGCCGTTCTTTACCACCCGGCCGGTCGGCCAGGGCAAAGGCCAAGGATTAACCATTGCCCGCTCCATTGTGGTCGATGGACATGGCGGTACCATTGAAGTAGAAAGCCAGCCGGGCCAGGGCGCCACTTTTGTCGTCCGACTCCCAGTCCAACCGCCTGCCGAAGCCCCAGCCGCGGTAACCTCTCTGGCCCTGCAATCGGCTTTCCAGCCGCTCCATGCCGACATGCCAGCCCAGAAACCCTCAAAAAAACCGGAAACGATAGTTTCGAAACCTCTAGATCCACCTGCCCCTTTGCTACCATTAGCACCCCCTGGGGAAGACTATTTTTCCGGAAGTGAACTTCTTCCTAATTCCGTCCCGCAAGATGCAAAAACTCGCCTCCTGCTGGAGTAAATCTATTAGGAATCACAAAACAGGAGCTAACTATGCCAGCCACGGTGCTTTTGGTAGATGATGATCCCAACGTCCTGCGGGGAGTAGTTCGGCTATTTCGCCATCAGCCGTTTGTCTTTTATACAGCCCACAACGCCGAGGAAGCTATGGAGGTGCTTAAGAGCCGAGCGGTGGATGTGTTGGTTACCGACGATCAGATGCCGGGACTCTGTGGAATCGAACTGTTAGCCTGGACTGCCAAGCATTTCCCCGAAGTGCGGCGAATTATGTTAACCGGTTTTCCTACCACAGAAAGAATCATCCGAGCAATCAACGAAAGCGGGGTGTTCCGTTTCTTCACTAAACCATGTGATCCAGTGGCTCTGGCCTTGGCCATTCATCAGGCCGTAGAAGAAAAACCTGGGATTCAGAAAACCAAGCCTGCTCAGTGACCTGCCTACTGGTTCCTTCTGCTTCCTTCGCCTTGTAATCCGAAAATCGCGACAGCCAGAGCCGTCTGTGGGTAACTATACCAGATCGACTTGGCCCCATTATAATATCCGTAATCTTTTAGGTGCGAGTAGTCTTTTACTTTTTCGGTAGATCCTTTATCCTAGCAAGGCAGAGGATCAGGGAGGCTACTCGCCCGTTTAATCACCCGGGGCCGCGCCCGCGCTCTTGGGATTTTCCCCTTAGCTCGAGGTTTACCATTTTTGAACTCCTGCCCAAAAAGAAAAGTTCGGACTCCCGGAATGACTTGGACTTAGGAAATTGGGGCAACAAAAAGAGGGGTCGTAGTAACTACTGGAAACAAAACGAGTTAGAGAAAATGACAAAAGTCGAGCTTAGAGATTCTCCTGAAATTGGGATTTTTGGAGGTTTGTAAGGATTTTGGGCGACTGGTTTTGCCCCCTGAACCTTCTCAAAAAATAGGATTTCGGAAATCCTAGGAAATTAAGGGGAAAATCTGGTTTCATCATAGGAAAATGCTTTTCAGTACAACCTGTTAGCTCAACTTTTGCCAGTGTTGGCTCCGGTCGAAAGCGGAAAGTCTCACTGCTTGGAATCAATAGGGTTAGGAAATTGAGTGCGCAAAAGGATGGTTCGCTGTAACTCCTGGAGACAAAACAAGTTAGGAAAAACGCAAAAGGCGAGGTTAGAGGAAACGGTAGTAGCGACTCAGTGTTGGCAAAGGGAGCACCTGTGTTGGATGAGCGATTAGAGGCGGAAATTGTTGTTACCGGTGATGAGATTACCAGTGGTCAGATTTTGGACACCAATAGCCAATGGTTGAGCCAACGGCTGGAAGAATTAGGAGTACATGTGAGGTACCATACAGCCGTAGGCGACGACATCGAAACCATAGCAGGAGTCATTCGTCAGGCGGTGGGCCGGTCGGATATTGTGGTGGTAACTGGCGGTTTAGGGCCGACGCCGGCCGATGTTACTCGGGAGGCCATTGCACAGGCCGTGGGCCGAAAATTGGTCCTAAACGAAGAGGCGTTAGAGAGTATTCGGCAACTGTTTGCCCGCCGGCAGCGGCCCATGCCACCCCGGAATGAAAAACAAGCCATGCTCCCAGAAGGGGCCCGGCCTATTGCGAATCTCAATGGCACTGCCCCAGGCATCGATCTGGAGGTAGATCGAGCGGATGGGAAAAAGTGTCGGCTTTTTGCCTTACCTGGTGTGCCAGCGGAAATGCGTGAAATGTGGACCCACCAGGTGGTGGGTCGATTGCGCCAGGCCGGCGTAGGCACTCGAATGATTCTGCGTCGTCGGCTCCATGCGTTCGGTGCAGGGGAAAGCCAAATTGTGGCCATGTTGCCTGGCCTGATCAAAGCTGCCGAAGGGCCCCAGGTGGGCATTACTGCGCATGAAGGGACGATCACCCTTCGGATTGCCGTCGAAGGACCCACATTGGAAGCTTGTCAGGCAGCCGCAGAACCAATTGTGCAACAGATCCGCCAAAAACTGGGCCATCTGGTTTTCGGCGAAGAAGACGAGGGGCTGGAGCATGCGGTGATTCAGCTTTTGCGGCAGCGGAGGCAGAACCTGGCCGTCGTCGAATGGGGGACCGAAGGTTTGGTCAATCGCTTTTTGGCCAGTGTGCCGGAAGGGGCCGGTTTTTATCTGGGGGGGCTGGTGGTAGCAGATCCAAGTGGGCTAAAGCAAGCCCTGAACCTCCCGGAGCAACTGCTTCAGCAGCATGGGCTGCGCAGTGCCGCCGTAGCCGAGGTCATGGCCCGTCGGCTAAGCGAATTGTTCCAAACCGACTGGGCTTTGGCCGTCCCCTGTTTTCCACCTTTTGACCCCCAGGCGGAAAAGCCCGAATTGGCCGCTCTGGCTCTCGCTCATCCAGGAGGTGCAAAAAGCCGCACTTTGCCCTATGCCGCCCATCCGGCCATGCTGAAAGTGCTTTTCGCCAAACATGCGCTAAATTTCCTCCGACTCGAGCTGTTGGGGGCAGGATCGTAGGAAAAACATCGAGTTTCGCTGAGCAGGCTTTTGTCTTGACTTTTGCCATTTTCCCTAACTACTTTTGCTCCCAGTAGTTAGGGCGAAATCTCCTTTTGCCCACACAACTTCCTAAGTCCAATAGTTACAAGGACTTAGAACATTGCTCTTCCAGAGCGATGCCTAAAATGGCAAAAGTCGAGTCTTGTAACCACTGCAATTAGGATCCGGATACCAGAACGTTTATGCCCGAAGAAATTCTTGTTCAACTAGAGGGAGTCTCGAAATCCTACGGAGCCACTGTGGCGCTGGTGGATGTTCGGCTTCGGATTGGCCGGGGGATTACCGGCTTGCTTGGGCCGAACGGAGCGGGGAAAACCCCCTTGATTAAAGTCCTGCTGGGTTTAGTACGGATCGATTCGGGCCGGGGCAGCGTGCTGGGCTGTCCGATTGGCCAAGCCGCTCACGCTATCCGCCAACAGGTCGGTTATATGCCGGAAGATGATTGCTATATTCCGGGCCTTAGCGGAGTAGAAACCGTCCAGCTTGGTGCGAGATTGTCCGGCCTGCCTCGGCGGAAGGCCCTGCGCCGGGCGCACGAAATCCTAGAGTTTTGCGGCCTAAAAGAAGAGCGGTACCGACAAACAGTTACCTATTCACTCGGGATGCGGCAAAAACTGAAGTTTGTCCTGGCCATTGTGCACGATCCGCCACTATTGATCCTGGACGAACCGACCTCCGGCTTAGATCCGCTAGAACGAGAAGAAATGCTAAGCCGGATTCAGGTGCTGGCGGGACGGTTCGGCAAGGCGGTGGTGCTCTCCACCCACATTTTGCCGGATGTACAGGCCATTTGCGAAGAGGTCATTATTTTAGCAGGAGGCTGGGTGCGGTTGTGCGGCAAGCTCGCAGAGCTGAATCGGCCCGCTCAGGCTGCTTATTGGGTCCAGACGCTCGGGCCGGCCGGGCCGTTGGTCGAGTGGGACCAAAATCATGGGCTACCGTTGCTCGTAAGCAATGATCGACTCTTGCAGCTGGCCACTAACGATCCTCAGCTACTCCAACGCCTCTGGCAGGGAGCGGAACAGACCGGTGTGGTCATCAGAAGTTTACACCCGGCGCAAAAACTCCCTGGAAACCATCTTTCCAGAAGCACTCCAGGAGACCGACTATGCCCATTCATGACCTGGGGTATCGGCCTTGGAAAGGTCAGGGCACGCCTCGATGGACTCGATGGTGGCCCATCTGCCAATCAGGCATCCAAACGCCTGGCAAAATGCATGGATACGTCGGCTTTTGGGGGCAGCCTGGCTACCGGCCTTCTATTTCGCCTTAGCCTTTTTCATCTACGAACAGTGGGTCAAACGTACCGCCGATTCCATCACCCAGCAGTTGGTCCAAAAAAACCTCCTTTCCCCCAAGAGGCAGAGGATTCTTTCAAGCCGCTCCTACGCCAAGCTTTGGCAGGACAACCCATCGAACAACTTCCCCCCGTGCAACAAGCGATGGTCCGGATGGTCTTCCAAATCCTTCAACCCCAACTGGATCACCTCCTCCAGCAAGCTCAAGCCCGTCTAGAAGCAATCCTACCAGGAGTGCCGAAAACCCTGGATCGGCATACCATCTGGTGCTGGCTAATGGGAACCTTCTTCCGATATCCCCAGGGGGTGGTGATGATGCTGTTGGTGGGGCTGTTGGCGCCCCCCTTAATAGCCCGTGATATCAGCTCCAAAGCCTTTCTTGTATATTTCTCCAGGCCCATCCGGTGGTCAGACTACCTAGGGGGCAAACTGCAGATTCTCTGGATCTATTTGGGCCTTGTCACCCTGGGCCACCCCTAGCACTGTACATATTTGGAATATTACTTTCGCCCTCATTCGCCGTTGTGAAACAGACGTGGGATATCCCCTTACGGATCCTAGGAGCTGCGATGGTGCTTATTGCCCCAACTTCTCTGCTTGCCCTAGCCTTTTCTTCATTGACCGTCAGAAGTTGAGTAGCCGGCTTCCTCTGGTTTGCTATGTGGTTTTTTGGATATATCGGGTATCAGGTCCTCTGGTTTCGGGCGGAGTTGAATACTAGCAGTCGGCTTTCAGAAACGGCACATGTACAACAGTGGTCGTTAATTTCGTTCTATCATATTTTGAAACATGTAACCGGTTGGATTTTCGGCCCGGAAACGAACGCTCAGTTGGTACATAACTGCGCCCTGATGTTGATTGGAATTTTGCTCTTTTCCCTTGCCGTGCTGAGCCGACGTATCTGGGCGTCCATCCGATCCTGAAAGAACTCCGGTACCTCTTCACCCGAAGGCAGTAGGCTTATTTTTCCCCTTCTCACCTCTCTAGCCAAAATAGGAAACGAATAAGGCAAAACGCTTCTCCCCGGCTCGCTGGTATACATAAGGTACCGTGGAAGTGCTCGGATATCACTTTAGGCAAATCCGAAAAGCTCGTTGAAGAACACAGAATGGATAAAATAGGCAATATGGCAAAACCAGTTCTGAAACCATGCTTCTACTGATCTTCTAACGGATCTTTCCTACAGTACGTAATTTCTCCAAAGTAGCAATTAGTTCTTTCGAAAGGTTTGTTTTTCCCCCTATTTGGGACGCTTACTTCCTCCCGTTGGGATGGTAAATACCTCCCAAAGATGTGTGGATCACAGCGAGTCTCCCCCGGCTGGGCTCGTTGTTATCTACAAGTTGGGGTTGAAGCGTTCAACCTTTACTTTAAGCCAAATCCCAAAAGCTCGTTGAACAACGCAGAATAGATAAAATAGACAATCTAGCTAAGACGTTCTTTGAAACCAAGCACTTTTTGCTCTTGGAAGTGGCTCTTTCTAAAATGCTGCAATTTCTCCAAAGGAACAATTAGCTTCTTTAGAAAGGTTCGCAATTCCCCTGTTTGGGGCAATCATTTGCTGCCCTTAGGATGAGAAATACCTCCTAAAAGTGTGTATA